>JAUVXL010000228.1 GCA_030603595.1 Sedimentisphaerales bacterium
GATTTTCCGCACTTTCGTTTTACCATATCTGGCTTCGGCTGGGGGGTGTTTGAAAAGACTAAAACAGCTTCGCCGAAGTCGCAGACGCGCCTCGGCGGGGTGATTCCTTCTGTTGTTACCCACAAATTATTTCAGAGAGCCTCTTTTTTAAGGCTTATGCAATTTTGCAGAACTCATTTTTGCCTTTCTGGCTGAGTTATCTTCCGTCGAGCTTAGAGCACCCAGGGCTCTCGGTATGACTTGCCGAGCAGTGCGCTTGCCGCGTCGTCGCCGGTTATCTCTTCGGTGTCGGGATTCCATTTAATCTTTCTGCCGGTAAGCATGGCGATTTCACCGAGTAATCCAACGCTTATCGAGCGGTGGCCGACCTCTGCGGGGCAGATGGTTAGTTTTCTGCTCTTAACGCAGTCGAGGAAGTTCTGCTTGTGGTCTCTGCTTTCGTAGAGCCTTGTTTCGCCGGGTCCTATTACCTCTTTGAGGATGCTTGCCGGCTCGGCTCGCAGTCCGCCTCTGTTGACGTGGACCCAGCCTTTTTCTCCGTACCATTTTGCTCCCTGTGGTATCTGCTGGTTGTTTGCGACGGTCAAGACCCGGCCGTCGGCGTATTTGCAGTCGAATTTGTATTTGGTGGGGACGTTGTAGAGGCCGTCGGTGGGGTATTCTCCTTTGCCCTGGATTTCGACGGGTCCTGTGCGGTCCCAGCCCATCCCCCAGTGCGCGATGTCGATGTGGTGTCCGGCCCAGTCGGTAAGCTGTCCGCCGGAGTAGTCCATGATCCATCGCCAGTTCCAGTGGCTTACGCCTCTATAGGGGACCCATGGGGCGGGGCCGAGCCACCAATCCCAGTCGAGCCCTTGGGGGACCTGGGTGACCTGCTTTACGTCTGTGCCGCCGCCGGTGGGCAGGCCTACTTCGATCTTGATGATTTTTCCGATTCTTCCGTTGCGGACGAGCTCGCAGGCCCGGCGGAAATTGTAGTCCGAGCGCTGCTGGCTTCCGGTCTGCCAGACCCTGCCGTGGCGTTCCACTGCCTTAACCATTGCTCGGCCCTCTCGAATGGAACGAGAGAAAGGCTTCTGCGCGTGGATATCGAGGCCCGCCCTGGCCGCGGCGATCGCGGGCATAGCGTGCCAGTGGTCCGGCACGGCTATCTGGACGGCGTCGAGGTCGCCTCGGCCTACAAGATCGCGAAAGTCGAGGTACGTTTTGCAGTCATTATTCTTGTATCTCTCATCGACTATCTGCTTTGCCCCATCGCGATGACCTTTATCGACATCGCAGACGGCTATCATTTGCACTTCGCTCTTTCCGAGGAAGCCGCGCATATCGCCGGTCCCCTGGGAGCCGACGCCGATTGCGCCCATAACGATGCGGTTGCTCGGGGCCGAGGCCCCAAAGACCGACGACGGGACAATCGCCGGGAGAGCAAGGCTGCAGCCCGCCGCCGCAGCGGTCCGGCCCAAGAAACCTCTTCGAGTTATCAAACGCTGTTCTTTCATAACAATCTCCTGATAGAATTCGCATGTAATCAGAATAAAAATACAAGACGGCCCGAAGGCCAATCTTCGGAGAACTATGATACCAGAATATCCGCCGGGGGCAATAGATTTAGACTGGATTGGGGCTGACAGGTATAAAGCTATGAGCCTTCCCTTACGGTCGGGCCTCTGTTTGATTTGTTGTTGTGCGTTCGGTTAAGGGCGCGCCGTCGTCTCCGGCCCAGGGTGTTTTTAGTGTGTCGTACATGTTTGGGTCGTGCTGTATCCCTCATCAGCCTGATGGTTGACCCGTCGTGATTGACATTCGCCCACCCTCCGGTTACGATCCCCGTAATGGCAAGAGACTCAATAAACATCCTGGGCATTGAAACAAGCTGCGATGAGACCGCCGCCGCCGTCGTCTGTAACGGCCGTGATATAAAGTCGTCCGTAGTCGCCTCCCAGGTCGAGCTCCACGAAAAGTACGGCGGCGTCGTCCCGGAGATAGCATCCCGCGCCCACATCGAGCAGATATACCCCGTAATAGTCGAGGCCATCGAACAGGCCGGCGTAGGCAAGGACCAGATCGACGCGGTGGCCGTGGCCAATCAGCCGGGCCTGACCATTGCCCTGGTTGTAGGCGTAACCGCCGCCAAGGCCCTCAGCTTCGCATGGCAAAAGCCCTTGATAGCGATTAACCACCTCCACGCCCACCTCCAAGCCGCGATGCTGGCCGATGAAGAGTTGGAACTGCCCGCTGTGGCCCTTGTCGTCTCCGGCGGCCACACCAGCCTCTACGACTGCGAATCGCAATTGGAGTTGAAGCTCCTCGGCTCGACCATCGACGATGCAGCCGGTGAAGCATTCGACAAGGTCGCCAATATCCTGAAATTAGGCTATCCCGGCGGCCCCAAAATTGAAAAAGCAGCCGAAAACGGAGACCCCAATGCAATAAAATTTCCACGCTCGATGTTGAGCAAAGAATCCCTCGATTTCTCCTTCAGCGGAATCAAGACCGCCGTGCTGTACCACTGTCGCGGCCAGGATATGAAGGGCGAAAACCGTGTCGATTCCATGACCGACAGCCAAATCTCTGATATCGCAGCCTCATTTCAGGCAGCGGTAGTTGACGTGCTCCTTAAAAAAACACAGCGGGCGATTGACGGCATAGGCGCCAAAACGGTCCTTTTAGGTGGCGGAGTAGCCGCAAACAGCGCCCTGCGAAACGCCTTGGCCAAGATGTGCCAGGCCGCCAAGCCCCCGAAAAAACTGCTTGTTGCGCCAAAACAATATTGCACTGATAACGCTGTTATGGTAGCGTCTTTGGCGTATTACAAGTATAAGGCGGGGCTCTTTGCCGAATTGAGCCTCGAGCCGAAAGCAACCGGATAGAAACCAGTACTCTGTGAACTGTCATTGCGAGGCCTGAAAGGCCGTGGCAATCTCATGCCCTGCGAAGGTTCGAGACTGCTCCGGTCGCAGGGAGCCATAGGATGCCGCAAAGAAAGAAGGATAGAAAGTTGAACCGATGACTCCAAGGCGAATCACAATTTCGCTGCTTCTTATAGCGGTGCTCCTCGCCTCTGCCGGCCACGCCCAGCCGCCACGCAGCCGATCGCGCGACCTCGCCGCCTTCTTGGAGCCGGTTCGCCAAAAGTATGATCTGCCCGCCTTGGCCGGAGCGGTTATCATAGACGGCAAAACCGCCGCCTGGGGCGCCGCCGGTTTTCGCAGATACAGCACCGATGTCAAGGTCACCTCGAATGATAAATTCCATATCGGCTCATGCACCAAGGCGATGACCGCAACCCTCGTCGCGATGCTCGTTGACCGCGGCAAGCTGTCCTGGAATACCACCTTGGCCCAGGCGCTGCCCGAACTTGCCGAAGACATGCACCCGGGCTACCGAGCCGTTACCGTGCGTCATCTGCTGGCCCACCGTGCAGGCCTGGCCCCGTCGAGCAGAAGCTGGCCAAAGGGAAAGTCATTTATGGACATGCACAATCTGCCGGGCTCGGCTACCGAACAGCGCCTCGCCTACACAAAAATGATGCTCGCCCAAAAACCCGAGGCCACCCCCGGCGAAAAGTATGTTTACTCGAACGCCGGCTATTCCATTTTGGGATTGATTGCCGAGCGGGCAATGAACAAGCCCTGGGAAGAGCTTATGAAAGAGATGCTCTTCGAGCCGCTGCGAATGACCTCAGCCTGCTTCGGCGCCATGGGCGCCCCCGGCAGGATCGACCAGCCCTGGCAGCATAAAACCGAAGACGGCAAGCTGCAGCAGATCGGGCCGGGTCCTCTTAGCGACAACCCGCCCGTATTAGGCCCCGCCGGAACCGTACACTGCTCGATGAGACATTGGGCCGCATTTGTTGCCGCGCATCTGGGCGGACCAAAAGGCAAGGGCGGCCTCCTCGAACCGGATACATTCAAAGTCCTCCACAACCCCGACTTTGGCGGAAACTACGCCGGTGGATGGCAAATTACACACAGACAGTGGGCCGACGGCAAGGTCCTGACCCACACCGGAAGCAATAATATGAACTTCGCCGTCGTCTGGATGGCGCCGAAACGAAACTTCGCCGTACTCGTAGCATCCAACCAGGGCAATGGAGATGTCGCAAAGGCGTGCGACGAAGCTGCGTGGACGTTGATTAAAAAATTCCTCCTCAAGGAATAATTGGACATGGATAAGGAAGGTGAACTATCAGGGCTGAGCAATTAAGAGAACTGCTGGGTAAGGTCAAAGACGGCGCCGTTGAGATCGACGAGGCGATAGAAGAGCTGCGTCACCTCCCGTTCGAGGACCTCGGCTTTGCATGTATCGACCACCATCGCCAGATCAGGCGGGGCTTCCCGGAGGTTATTTACTGCCCCGGCAAAACCACCGACCAGATTAGCAGAATATTCGAGACCCTCGCCGCCAAGGGCAACAACGTCCTCGCAACTCGCGCCGAGCCCGATATATTCGATGCCTTAACAGCAACCGGCAAATTCCCAAACGTCAGATATGAGAAAGCCGCCCGCGCGATTGTCCTCGAACAGAAGGACCCTAAGCCCTCCAAAACGGCCCTGCCAATAGTAACCGCCGGCACCGCCGACATCCCCGTAGCCGAAGAGGCAAGAGTCACCGCAGAAATCATGGGCCAGCGAACCGAACTGATTTGCGACGTCGGTGTAGCCGGTCTGCACCGACTTATCAAGCACGTCCCCCGCCTCCAGCAGGCCAATGTCGTAATCGTAGTCGCCGGAATGGAAGGCGCACTCGCAAGCGTAATAGGCGGCCTGATGAGCTGCCCGGTAATCGCAGTCCCAACCAGCGTCGGCTACGGCTCAAGCTTCGAAGGCCTCTCGGCACTATTAACAATGCTAAATTCCTGCTCCTCCGGAGTAACATGCGTAAATATAGACAACGGATTCTCAGCAGCAGTAACAGCAACACTAATAAACAAAAAAATCGAAGGAGCTAACCACTAATTCATCGTCATTGCGAGCACCTCACCGCATTCTAAGGAGGCATACAAAAGGAAATGGATCTAAACGAATCGTCATTGCGAGGAGCGCAGCGACGTGGCAATCTCCTACCTTTCGCACAATCGAGTCTGTCCGGCTCCAGGGAGATGCATGAGCAATATATGCGAGCAATGCAAACATGCAGATAATCGATACCATCCCAAAACTAAAACCAAGACCCGCCGACGCGCACAAAGGAGATTTCGGTAAAGTCCTCATAGTCGCCGGCAGCCTCGGTATGAGCGGGGCCGCGGCCCTCGCAGGCAAAGCCGCCCTGCGCAGCGGAGCGGGCCTGGTGCGCGTAGCCACCCCAAAGAGCATCCTGCCCATAGTAGCCTCCATAGAGCCATGCTACACAACAATATCATTACCGGAGGATGATGCAGGTAGAATCTCCGCACAGGCCACCGCCCAAATCCTGAACGCCGCCGTCGAAAACGACGCAACGGCCTTCGGCCCCGGAATCGGAACAACCACGGACCTGAGAACAGTACTGGCCCAACTCATAGAGCAGCAGGGCCTCAATCTGATAATAGACGCCGACGGCCTAAACAACCTCGCAGCCCTCGGAGACTGGCCCGATAAGGCCAAAGCAAACCTCATCCTAACCCCGCACCCCGGCGAGATGAAAAAATTGTGGTCCCCCCTGATAAGAGAGCCAATCCCCCAGGACCGCCAGGACCAGGCAGTAACATTCGCCCAGCGAACGAACGCAATAGTAGTGCTAAAAGGAGCCGGAACAGTCGTCACGGATGGCGATAAAGTTTACACCAACAAAACAGGAAACCCCGGCATGGCGACAGCCGGCTCAGGCGACGTCCTAACAGGAATAATAACAGCCCTCGTTGCCCAAGCCCTCCCCGCCTTAGAAGCAGCAATCTTAGCAGCACACACCCACGGCCAAGCAGCAGACGTAGCAGCCAAATCCCTAACCCAAACAAGCCTAATAGCAACAGACATAATAGACCACCTCCCAAAAGCTTGGCCAGATTAGCCCGCACACCCGTGGCCGGGGTAACCCAACTCGCCTGCAACGCAGGCGGCCATTTAGCCCCGCAATTTATTGCGGGGTTGTCTACCGGCGTATACCCATATTCACCCCCGCCACCTGTGCCCGGGGGAACCTAAAACCCCGCCACCTCTATTTAGTATCTGTTGCGGAAAGCAAAAACCGCC
>JAUVXL010000159.1 GCA_030603595.1 Sedimentisphaerales bacterium
GTGGATTCCCGCTTGCGCGGGAATGACAGGAATGCTGGGCCGATACCGGCGAGGATTCGCGGGGTGATTGTTACGGAGCCTTATGTTAACAGGCATAGTGAGTGGGCATTTGCGAGGTTCAAGCCGACGGACCCTACGAGCAGCTTCTATCTCAAGCTCACCGAGGCCAAGGCTCTCGATGGATGGGCGAAGCTGAGCGGGACGGTGCGCGCGCAGGTTGATGAGCCGGTGCTGGATTTGAAGGCGGGCGACTATATCGAGGCGTACTGCCTGCTCGATAGGTTCAAACCGGTGAGCAATCCAGGGCAATTCGATACGGCCGGACATCTGGCAAAGCGGAATGTCTTTGTGGCGGCGTCGGTGAAGTCGCGGGATGGGATTCAATTATTAGACAGCCCCCCCGCCGCTCTCTTTACGAAGATAAGAGCACGAATCAGGCAAACGGCGGCGCGGGCGTTATTGGGCGACCTGCCATCGGACGGATCGGCGCGGGGGATGCTGCAGGCGCTGCTCTTGGGGTACAGGGGCGATATTGACAGTGATACGTATCGGGCGTTTCGCAGGACGGGCCTGCTGCACTTTGTGAGTCTATCCGGGATGCACTTCGGGATTTTGGTGGGGATTGTGTGGTGGCTGTGCAAGACGGCGGGATTGATGAAGCCGGGGCGGGCAATCGTCTGCATACTTGCGATCGCGCTCTTTCTGTTGGTGGTTCCCGCGAGGGCGCCGACGGTTAGGGCGGCTATCATGGGGTGGGTCTTCTGCGCATCGTTCCTATTTCGGCGACGTCCCAATGCTATGAATACGCTGTCGCTGGCGGCGATAGTGCTGCTGCTGATACGGCCGACCCAGTTATTCGAGGCGGGCTGGCAACTCTCGTTCGGCACAGTCCTGGGAATCCTGCTGTTCGAGCAGAGGATCAAGCACGCCATAGACGATGCTGTCGAGAGATTTTCCTCGGAACTCGATTACAGAAAATCCTGGATCGCGGCCCGGCTCGTGAGGAAGGCGACGACGGGGCCCCTGAGAATGTTTTCCGTGGGCCTGACCGCGTGGCTCGGCGGTGCGGGGATATTACTATACCACTTCGGCTCAATCACCCCGCTGGCAAGCGCCTGGACGGTATTAGTGTTTCCATTGGTGGGGGCGATTCTAACATTGGGATTCTCGAAGATACTGCTCTTTTTCCTCCTGCCGACGCTGAGCGGGATGCTGGGCGTTGTCGTTACGGGTCTCTCGGCGGCGCTTATCTGGATTGTCAAGCTGATAGGCCATGCAGGCTCATTGCACATATTGATCGGACATGTGCCGCTTTGGCCCGTCGTTTTGTACTACTGTTTTGTTGTTGTTGTGATGTTTGCTCGTTTTCGCCGGCCTGTCGTGAAGAGGGTGGTCTGCGCAGCGATGACGGCGATCATGGTTGTTATCGTCGGCGGGATAAAGCGGGGGCGGACAGCGGGAAGTGAGTTAGTCCTGACGTGTCTGGATGTCAGCCACGGCCAGGCGATATTTGCTCAGTTCCCGGGCGGGGGCAATACGCTGTTCGATGCAGGCTCGCTGCACAACAGCGACGTGGGCAGGCGGATTGTCGCGCCGTTTCTGGCCTATAAGGGGATAAGCAAAATCGAGACTATTTTCCTAAGCCATAACGATATGGACCACATTAATGGGATACCGGAGGTGGTCGAATCTTGCGAGGCTCGCCGCGTATATGCAAATGAGGCCTTTTTCGAAGATGCCGAGCAATGGGGCGCCGCGAAGTTTCTCGGCGATTTCTTGAAAGGGGTCGGCCTTGAGATAGAGCGAGTAACGGCGGAATTTGGCCTCAAGGGACAGGCTACGATAAAGAGTATCTGGCCAACCGGGCAGTCGGCCGGCACCGAGCAGTTGACTGGGAATGACAAATCGCTGGTTCTGCTAATAGAATATGCCGGGCGGAAGATACTTTTGTGTTCGGATATTGAGAAGGCGGCGCAGCGGGAGATTCTTCGACTCCATCCCGACCTGCGGGCGGATATCGTTGTTGTTCCGCATCACGGGTCAAGGCGAACGGCGGAACCGGGTTTTCTCAAGAAGCTCGAGGCGGATATACTGATATACAGTTGCGGGCGGAGGGAATATGAAAGTCAGCGAGAGGCAAACGCCGGCGAATCGACCGAGCACTTCTACACGCCTCAGCATGGGGCGATTACGATCCGCATCAATAAGCATGGCTCAATGCGCATAGAAACGGCGGCGCGCCGGAATTAAACCGACGGGCCGCCGTATTGAGCAATTGCGATAACACTATCACCGCATGTGAACGACGATTTCAACCCTTCGGTTCTTGGCCTTGTTGGCGGTTGAATCGTTGGGCGCGACGGGCCTGGCTTCGCCGGCACCGACGGCGCGGACTTCTTTTTCAGGAAGGCACCGCTTGGACAGATACCTTGTAACCGTCAGCGCTCGCTGGGCCGAGAGTTCCCAGTTATCCTTCCACTTTGATTTCTTGATGGGATCCGTATCGGTGTGGCCGACAACGTCTATCTGTCTGCCTCCATACCTCTCTTTCAGCACGGAGCAGATATGGTCAAGCTCGGAAATCGTAGCCTTTTTGAGTTCGGCCTTTCCCGAATCAAACAAAATCGCATTGGGCAGAGTAACCGTAATTGTTCCCGCGGCAGCATCGACATCAACCTGCATGTCCGGTCCGAAGCCGGTAACATCGCCGGGCGATTTGTTGAACTCTTCAATCTGTCGCTGGAGTTCCTCAATCGTGGCCTGGTCCTGCGAGATACGGTCTGCAAGCCGGCCCTTTTCGGTATCCGCGCGGTCGAGCAGGCCCTTTAGATTATTATTCTCGGCATCGAGCAGCATGTACTTCTTCTTCCAGTTGGTGCAGCCGGGCAGAAGAACGATTGCAGCAAGACAGAGCAAGAGAACGATTGATTTTTTGTCGGCGATTCGCATTTGAGACCTCCCAATTATTAAGTGTCAGTATCCTTCCTGCTAACGATAAAACAGTAAAGCTATACGGTTCAAAATCCAATCATTGAGAATCATAACAGTAAGTATGCCCAAAGACAAGAAGGGACCGTAAGGAATTTGGCGAATTTTTTTAAAAAACATCTGGCAGCCGGCCCAGGCCAATCCGAAGAACGGCGCGATGAAAAAGGCTACTACCACCGGCAGCGGGCCTATAACGGCGCCGGCGGCCCCCATGAGATGAACGTCGCCGAGGCCCATCGCCTCTTTTCCAAAGCCTAATGTCCCCAGGATTCGGACGGCCCAGACAGTGGCGCATCCGACAAAGTAACCGAACAAACTGCCCAGAAGCCCCGAAATGGCGGGGTGCTGCGTGTGAAAGTTGTCCCAGATGTCCACAGAGACTATCTTTGAGGCGATCCAGTATGCGGCTGCGGCACCGGCGGCTATCGGCAGGATGAAGAGTATCTCCCTGCAGGCTTCCATGCGGTGATTGAACTGCGGGTCGGCCGGGTCCACCGATTCGGATGGCTCATCGCGTCCGGTCTGAGCATTTTCCTTGGCGGTATCCTGCAAATCGACGGCCTGGGCTGCCTCATAGCTTCTTTTGATCAGGCCTGTTCTAATCAGTATCCAGGATACGCCCAGGCCGACGGCTGCTCCGATGGCCAACGCGGCCGGGCCTGCAGAGGACCAGGGCAAGAGTTGGTCGCCCTGAATGATATCAGGATCAATCACATAAACTCCGAGAGTTGAGGCAATGAGGCCGGCGCCCGTAACGAGCCAGCAGATGGATAGAGGGATGACCCAGTATTCGAGGTCGATTGCCGAGGCGGCGATGAAGGCCCCAAGAAGGATTACGTGAAGCAGATAGACAAGCAACCGCCCGTCGGCGAGCGAACCCACGCTCGGACGGACGTCCGTGCGGTAATACAGCAGAAATAATCCTACGAAAAGAGAGCCTGTGAGCAACTCTACGATGAAATAGCGCGGTGAGATCGGGGCCTTGCAGTGGCGGCACTTTCGGCCCAGCAGGAGCCATGAAACCAGCGGAATATTGTCGTAGAAGCGAATATGCTTGTCGCACGCCGGGCACGCCGAGGGCGGCATAATCAGGGATTTGTCCCGCGGCAGGCGATAAATAACGACATTGAGAAAACTGCCGATACAACAGCCAAAGGCGAATATAAATGCACACAAAATCCAATCCGGTACCGGCACAATAGCTCCTTTATCGGCATGAACGCTACTTTTTCTTGAGCCCGCGTTTTGGGCTGTTTACGACGGCGGCGACTTTTCCGGGCAGTCCGAACAGTCGGATGAAGCCGGTGGCGTCGGTCGGGTCGTACTCGGCGCCCATCTCGAAACTCGCCAAGTCAGTGCGGTAGAGGCTATGCGGGCTTGTTATGCCGGCTGGAGTGCATCGGCCCTTGAAGAGCTTCAATCGCACGTCGCCGCTGACATTGCGCTGGGTAACATCGACAAAGGCATCAAGCGCCTCTCGCAACGGGCTGAACCACTGGCCGTAATATACCAAATCGGCGTATTTCAGGGCGATCTGCTGCTTGTAGTGCAGGGTTTCTCTGTCCAGAGTTAGGCTCTCAAGGCAGCTATGGGCGGTCATTAGTATGGTTCCGCCCGGCGTTTCATAGACTCCTCGCGATTTTATGCCCACGAGGCGGTTCTCGACGAGATCGACCTGGCCGACGCCGTGCTTGCCGCCGAGTTTGTTGAGGGCCTCGATCATCTTCACGCCCGTGGTTAAGCTATGGTTGAGCTTGATGGGTACGCCCTGGTGGAAGCCTATTGTTACGTAGTCTGGCTTGGCCGGGGCCTTGGAGACAGGCCTGGATATGACGAACAAATCGTCCTTTGGCTCGTTGGCCGGGTCTTCGAGGTCGGCACCCTCGTGCGAGATGTGCCAGAGGTTGCGGTCGCGGGAATATATCTTCTTTTTCGTCTGCTCGATGGGAATCTTGTGTTTTTTGGCGTAATCGACGGCGGCCTCGCGCGAAGTAAGCTCAAAATTCGGGTCCTTCCACGGGGCTACGATCTTGAGCGACGGGTCGAGGGCCATATAGGTCAGTTCGAAGCGGACCTGGTCGTTGCCCTTGCCTGTGGCCCCGTGCGCAACGGCCGTTGCGCCCTCTGCCTGGGCGATTTCGACCTGGTGCTTGGCGATCAGAGGGCGAGCTACGCTGGTGCCGAGCAGGTATGCCGTCTCATAAACGGCGCCGGCCTTCAGCATCGGCCAGAGATATTCCTCGACAAACTCGCGTCTGAGGTCCTTCACGACACATTTCACCGCCCCGCTGGCAAGGGCTTTGCGCTTAATCCCCGTAAGCTCGTCGCCCTGCCCTAACTCGGCGGCGAAGGCGATCACCTCGTAGCCATAGGTTTCCTTGAGCCACGGCAGGATAACACTCGTATCCAGCCCGCCGCTATACGCCAATACAACTTTTTCAGCCTTAGCCATTTATGCACCTCGAAAACATTCATCCCCAAAACTGCAATAAGCTGTACAGGTTACCCCCAAAACCGGCAATTGCAAGCACTTTTCCCATAAGTTCGGAATGACCGCTCCGTCCGACCGGAACTGGTGAATCAAAAAGCCCAACCGTAGATTGCTTCTTCGGATGTACTTCGGACCGGCTGAGACTATCGTGGGAATGAGAACAGACTTCCGCCGGTCTTTTCCTTGAACTTGATTTCGGGCATTTCCTTGCCCAGGCGTTTGTAAGTTGCCTCCAGGTCGCGCAGGAATTCGTCCGGCTTCACCCAGACTGTATGACCATCCATATAGAGGACATTTGTCCCATCCGACAAGAAGGCCGGATTCTCGTAGGAGATGATGTTCCGCATGTCCATGTTGTCAGTCTGTCCTGGAATATATATGAAGCTCAGCCCGTCAAAATCTTTCGGCTTGGACTTCGATTCAAGGCTCTTGGGCGACAACTCGGCTTTCTCGATAAGCTCTTCCAGATTCGCCGGCAGTTTGCCATCGTAGTCATTTGCATAGATCAGGCATGCTTTGCCTATTCCGGATAGGTTCGTCCCAGCATGAAGTCGATAAGCGATCTGCCGGGTGCGCGCCAGGGCGGGCATTGCTATTCCCATCCCCAGTGCGACGCCGGCTATGGAGCCTGCGCTTACTTCGACGCCGGAGCCGCGGTAGATGGAATGGAGGCCCTTGTCGTCGAACCAGGAGTATTGAACGGAAGGCCCCATGTCTTCGATTATGCCGGTGAGCGATGGCAGCATTGCGGGCAATCGGATATCGGCCTTCGCAGCAAACATATTCACCATAGGCCACACACCCTGGAGAGCGAGCATTATCTGCTTGAACTGAACCTTGGAGTCGGTGTAGCTGATATATACAAGATCGCCCGGCAGGCCGGCGGCGGCCTTCTTGAATCCTTCTGTAGTGCGGATGGACTTTGGCGCGGACCTGGGCGACGTCAGGCGGGCGAGTGCGAGCTTGTGCAGGACAGGATTGGACGCTATGAGAATATGATCATCGACGACCATCCAGCACGGCATTACCTGCATCATCGCCAGCGGGGCTATTACGCACGTATGAAGGGTTCTTCCGCCGTCCTGAGGCTGCGAGTTTATGCGTACAGCGTCTTCCGCCTCGGTGCTGGCGAATTCTCCCAGAGAAGCCAATGCCTTATCGAGCAGCTTGCCGTCCTTGACCTCGGCAATAGCGACGAATCCACCTCCGGGCGCTTCCATTATGACACCGCCGGGAATCGAATAGAAGACCGCCGGGCCTGCGAGGGCCCCCAGAACGTCCTTGCGAATATCGACCTTCATCTCCGATTGGATTTCCGTGATCTTCTTATCGATCTTGGCTGAAACACCCGGCGCTCCGGCTTCTATGGCAGCCATTATGGTGTCATATATCGCCGCGATATTGCAGTTGACGGCTCCGGCGCGCACGGCCCGCGCGTCAACCATATCGAACATCTTCAGATTCACGGGCCTTAGGCTTGCGAATATACCCGTGCGCGGCTCGGGCATCTCTATGGATTCAGTAACAAGCAAATCGGAGCCTGCAAAGCGCGCGGCGGACGTAAGATTTGCGACACTATTGAAACCGAGCTTCTCGATTACAGTTGCGATTACGGCAAGCCTGTCTGATGCGCTCTCGCGGTCAGCTACAGTCTTTGCAACATCGGCGGCTTTTTGACAATCAACGTACAATGTGAATATATCGTTGACGGTCGGGACTTGGCGGATGTTGTCGGGGGCTGCGGCTCGAGGCTGCTGGAGGTACTTAATGGCCAGGCCGTTGGGGTCGTTTATGGCGAGGACCATGTAATTGTCCACCCAGCCCCAGTATCCCGGGACGCCGCGATCATCCGCCGGGGCGTGCATCTTGAACGGGCCGACCTCGACCTCGACTATGTCGCCTTCCTTATCCAGTGCTTCGAGCTTGTCGAGCGCCGCGGCGATTTCCGGTTTCTTCTCGCCGGCATCGAGGATTGCGAAACCATAGACAGGTGGGCCGTCCTCGCTTTCTTTCATCGCAGCGCCGGCAATGATCGGTCTATTAATTGCCAATTTGGCGAAATCCAATACGATACTGGGGAACTGGGCCTCGTTGGCATCCAGAATCTCCTCATTTACCTTCGCCAGAAGCTGTTCGGTTGCCGTGTTAAAGAAGGTCTGCACTTCCGGATCGTTCCATATCCGGCCCAGAATACTCTTCTCAAAGGCGCCCTTAAGATTATCACAACCGCCGCCGGCAACAAATGCCAGGACATTATCCGGCGCCACCGTCATCAGGCCCAGAGGCGGCGTCTGTTCCTGCGGCGCAGCAGCGGGTTTGTCCTTCTTGGCACAGCCAACAGGCAGCAACAGCGCAGTGCAAATAAACAGAATGTGAAAAAACCTAACCATAATCATCTCCTTTTCAGTCCGACCGGCTCTTAACTCGAGTAAGTCATAAACCGGTTCTAATGTAGAAATAGTCTCAGTGCGGGCCAACAGAAGACTGTTCTTGCACCGCTACTGAACTGCTCGATTACACTTACACCGGCATCTTCGGCATAGCAGAGGTCTGATCATCCTACTTATCCAGTTCGGCAAGTAATATCTCGCCGAACTTTCTCGACAAGACCACCATCTCGTTCATTTCTTCCAGGGTTATGTGGTGCCAATCACCAGGATACCTTGTTTCAACGCCGTGAACGGTCAATGCATCGGATGAGTCTGCCATATCCGAAAGTTCCTGCACATAGGGCTTAGCTAATTGGATCAATCGGCGCAGGTCATGTGTTCTCGGTGCTTCGACTCTATGACGGGTGAGAACAGCCTTGAGCAATTTCTCTACGAATTGTTGACAATGAAAACAAACGGCATCAGGCGGACATTCTTCATTAGTCAGCAGAATTTCGACGGCGGTCCAGTCGCTTTGAGCTTTCGCCCGCCATTGTCGAACGCTTTGGGCAATTTCATCGCTCATAAATAACTCTCCCGTATTTGTCAGCGAAATAGACGATATTGTTGACGACTGATCGCCAGCGATTGTATTCGTCCGGAGTCTTGACAACAATATCGAAGGCCGCAGGGACATCGGCAACGAGACGCCGAACAGCGGCATAACGCTTGTTGGCCGGCAGAGATGTCTCGGCGACCACCAGAAGGTCTATATCCGAATCCTCAGTGGCCGAGCCTTCGGCATACGAGCCAAACAATATGACCCGGTCGGCGCCGAACCGGCGTCCGATTTGTCGGCCGCATTCCTCTATTGTGTTTATCGCCACCATTACAAAATCTTCCCATTGGAACCCGAAAGTATATTCGCCCGTTCCTGTAATATAGCGACAGCTACCCTACGCAGCAACTACTAAATGGGGCAAACCTGCGAGAAATGTCAAACATACTCCGCTGGAAGTTCAGACAAATGTCCGCACCGCCGATATCTCAGGCCGCCGACTCTTCACGGAGTGATGACGACGCCTTCTCGGCGGGCGATTTCGATGATCGGGCGGCCCTGGTCGGTCTCCCACTCTCGCTCGCCACAGGGAATCGGCTCGATACGATTGTCGGCGGAGGCGGTTGCCAGCCAGAGTTTCTCAATGAGTGTCAACTCACGCGGTCCATCGAACTCCGGAGCAATCACAACCAAGTCGATGTCGCTGAATTCATCCGCATCGCCGCGTGCAAATGAGCCAAACAGAACAAGTCGCCTGACATGGATGCCGATTGAGGCGAGCGCCTCCACATAGTGGCGCATGGCCGTCATAACTGTGCGTTCAACCATTTCAGCATATCTCCAGCCGAGACAAGCCTCTCCCGGGCGGCCTCTGAGTCTATAAGCAGTTGGGTACAGTCCGGATAGCGTCCTTCGAGTTGAAACAGATCAAATTTGCGAAGAAAGCCCGCTTGCTCAGGGTTGACAGACAGTCCAGCCAACTTGGCAAGGCGGACAAGATTGTGTATCCGTGGAGGAATGTCATTTGTTTGCCGCGTCACGTGGGCCTTGAGCATCTTCTCAAGGGCAAGATGGGCAAAGAAGAGGCTGTGTCGCAGGTGCCCTTTCGCCAACAGCGACTCAGCGGCCGCGAAGTCCTCATCGCTGCCATTTCTCCAGTAATCAATCTGCTTGCGAACGTCCATAGATACACTCAATTAGATTATCTTAGTATAGCACTAATTGCCGTCCGAGAGCAACAATTAAACCTGACGGTCAGAGAAACCGAGATTTAGGGAAAAACCGACTTGTCAGTTACCGACAACCTGGAGACGCCAGTATCCCCCCACTTCTAAAGGCACCCTACAATTGTTTTTCTCATAAGTTCCGGGTTTGCGTCGGTGTTTGTGAAGAGCTTATATTGTGCGCGGGCCTGGTTTACGAACATTGTCAGGCCGTCGATGGTCCTTGCGTCGGCTTTTTTTGCGTTTTTGAGCAAGAGGGTTTCGGCGGGGTTGTAGATTGTATCGAAGACGGTCATATCGTCTTTGACCGAATCGGCGGGGACGGGTGTTGCCTCAGCATCCGGACACATTCCAACACTCGTGCAGTTTACTACGAGCTTGGCGTCCAGGCCCGGCAGTTCGTCCAGTCCGGCGAAATCACAATCGAACTCGGCGGCGAGCTTCCGCGCCTTCTCGATGGTGCGGTTGTAGATCATTATCTTGGCGTCTGCGCCGCTCAGGCCGGCGACAATCGCCCTTGCGACGCCGCCCGCGCCGACGACCGCGACCGAAAGGTCCTTCAAATCGGCCCTGGTAATGCCCATGCCGGAGGTGATCGCATCGAGTGCGCCGGCGTAATCGGTGTTATAGGCCTTCAGGCCGCTGTGTGCGGTAACGATCAGCGTGTTGA
>JAUVXL010000334.1 GCA_030603595.1 Sedimentisphaerales bacterium
TCCCAATTGGACTGTCTCTTCGGAGAAGTACTTTCTTTTCTTTGCCAACGCCTTCTCCTGCTTGGCCTTCCAGTTGGCGAGTTTGTAGAAAACGTCCCTTCGCTCGGAATCATCGAACAACTCGGCCGCTCTGAGGTAGAACTTCGCTCCGTCATGTTCGATTTTCTCAGCTATTTGGAAGATTTCAAAGACGTTGAATTTCGTCTCCATTACCACACCTTCCCAGAAGCGCCTCTATCTTGCCCAGGTTGACATCCGTTGCCTGAGACTAACACGTCCAGACCGCAACTCTGGGCCTGAGTTCATATATACCGCTAAAATACCAGATTGAGCGGGCGAGTTCAACCATGAACAGAGAAGTTTTTCCAAAAAAAAGAGTGCTCTGTCCACACCACGATTACCCGTGCAATAATGCACTTGCCGACCATTTGGCTTCTTTCTTCAGTGTCCATACAGACTAATCAAATTATATCCGTCACGGGCTGCAAGTCAAGCAAAAGCAGGGCAAACATTGCATTTTATGTGAAATCCTGTAGAATCGCACAGTATTGAATAGTCGAGCATTTGCGGGAGATTGGCCAATTTGGCAGCGGCTTTCCCTTTATCGGCTACCGTTCCCACTATCTGGTGACCCAGGACAATCGGCGATTTGGTGGGTGGGAGCCTGCCTTCGATCTCATCGAGGTCGGTGTGGCATAGGCCGCAGTGAGATACCTTTACGAGTATCTGGTTGTCGTGTGGAACGGGCGTGGGCAAGTCGGCGAGCCGTAGCGGCTTGTGTTCGATAGACGATGGTTTGTCCAGGACGATTGCCTGTCGAGTAGGCATAATATGATTCCTTCACTTAGGTTTGACGCTTGCGTCAATATTCATCCGGCTTCCGTCTTCGTTAAACTTAGGCCGTGATAAGTTGGCGGCCTCGTCCAATCTCTTGCGTTTCTCCTATAGAGACCTCATCAAATAGACCTTTGCAGATTATACTCATTTACGACAAACCTGCAAGACTCTATTCTTGAATCTGGGTTTGGAGGCTGGGTGATGAAAAACAGCAGAATGACAAAAAGGCTGGATTCCTGCTCCCCGATCTCGGTCGAGGACAAGCTTCGCAGGAATGACAGGCGCAAGATTGCCACGTTGGTCTTTCATAGTTGCAGCCGCGGACAATCCTTGTAATCGACACCTGGTTCCATATAATAGGCCGATTGTAGTGGTAACCAATATAATAGTCCAAGGGAAACGCAAGTATGGCTAAGCTCACTAAACTCGACGATATCGTATCGCTCTGCAAGCGACGAGGCTTCATATTCCAGTCCAGCGAAATCTACGGCGGCCTGGCGAGTTGCTACGACTACGGGCCGCTCGGCGTCGAACTCAAGAACAACGTCAAAAAGGCCTGGTGGAAGAACGTCGTCCAGATACGGGATGACGTCGTGGGGCTGGATTGCTCGATTTTGATGCACCCGATGGTGTGGAAGGCGTCCGGCCATGCCGACAAGTTCGCCGACCTGATTGCCGAATGCAAGAAGTGCAACACGCGAACCCGCGTCGATCACCTCAAAGACAAAGACGCCGACCAGGCCGCCGAGCATACCGAGCACGTCGATATCGACGCCGCTCAGGCTCAGAGCCACGATCTGACCGGGAAGGTATGCCCGAAATGCGGGGTCGTCGGGCAGTTCACCGAGCCTATGCCTTTCAAGCTGATGTTCGAGACGCAGATGGGCGCAAATATCGACGACTCGATGACGATGCACCTTCGGCCCGAGACGGCGCAGGGGATTTTCGCCAATTTTAGAAACGTCCTCGATACCGCCCGCGTGAAGATCCCCTTCGGCATCGCCCAGATCGGCAAGAGCTTTCGCAACGAGGTAACGACCAAGGCCTTCATCTTCCGCACGCGCGAATTCGAGCAGGCCGAGCTTGAATTTTTCTGCGAGCCGGGGACGGACGATGAGTGGTTCGAGCACTGGAAAGAGGCACGATTCAACTGGTACCTCGATCACGGCATCAAGAAGGAAAACCTCCGGTTCCGCGAGCACGACGCCGATGAGCTTGCCCACTACGCCAAGGGCTGCGTCGATGTCGAATACAAATTCCCCTTCGGCTCGGGCGACTGGCAGGAACTCGAAGGCGTCGCCAACCGCACCGATTTCGACCTCCGCCAGCACCAGCGAGGAATGAGGACGCTCAACAAGTGGTACGAAAGCGACGGCGACATCAGCAAAATCGAGTTGGCCGACGAGGCCGAGGAATACTTCAAGGGCCCCCTCTCCTACTTCGACGACCAGCAGAAGAGGCGCTACATCCCCTACGTAATCGAGCCTTCAGCCGGGATCGACCGCAGCGCACTGGCATTCCTCGTCGATGCATACGACGAAGAAGAGGTCCGCGGCGAGACCCGAAACCTGCTGCGATTCCACCCGGCCCTGGCCCCGGTGAAAGTCGCCGTCTTTCCATTAGTAAAGAAGGAAGGCATGCCCGAAATCGCCCGAAACATCTGCAACGACTTCAAAAAATACTTCAACGCCTTCTACGACCAGAAAGGCGCCATAGGCCGACGCTACCGCAGACAGGATGAAGCCGGCACACCATACTGCATCACTATCGACGGCCAAACCCTCGAAGACAAAACCGTCACCCTAAGAGACCGAGACTCAATGGAGCAAACAAGAATCCCAACCGACCAGCTACTAACCCAAATCCGCGAAAAACTCGGCATGTAAAAAAATGCCCGAAAAAA
>JAUVXL010000329.1 GCA_030603595.1 Sedimentisphaerales bacterium
TTAAATGCCAAAGCAAAACTGACTACCAGAAAAGCCTATGGCTTCAAGGCCTTCAAAACGCTTGAATTGGCCTTATATCATACTCTCGGGGCACTGCCCCAGCCGATTGAAGCCCACAAATTCTTTTGAAGAGGCAAAAAAATCACCTTTATTCACCTGCCCATATCCTCTGGAACAAGGAATGCCTTCCGCAGTTAGTGCCGAGAGAAACTTCCCCCGGGAAACGCCGTTGAAGTGCTCTTTCTTATAGCGGAAGGGATAGAGATGATAGGCCGCCCGGGTAACACCATCATATAGTTTGTGGGGAATTATCCCTGGGATGTCCTTGATGCGGGAGGTGAGGTATTTGGCGTTTTCGTTGCGGGTCTGGGTCTGTTCTTCCAGGCGTTTCATTTGTGCCAATAGTATGGCCGCCTGGTATTCCGCCATTCTACATTTAGTGCCCAAGATGGCATTCCCTCTTCCTGTTACACTTCCATAGGGTCTTCCGAAGTTGTGATAAGAGTAACATTTGTCCATTATTCTGTCGTCATCTCCGAGAATAGCGCCCCCTTCGCCGCAGGGCAGATTCTTAGAGTTCTGGAAACTGAAGCACCCCAAGTCCCCCAGTGTGCCGCACTTTTTGCCCTTCCATTCCGCCATCCATGCCTGACAAGCATCCTCCACGACCAGCAGATCATGTTTTTTTGCAATGGCGTTTATTTTGTCCATATTGGCGGGCAGGCCCAGGATGTGTACCGGCAGGATGGCCCTGGTATGTTCGCTAATCTTTTCTTCTATTCTTTCCGGATTTATCTGGAACGTCTCGGGGTCGGTGTCAACCATGATCGGTAGGGCGCCGCAGAGGAAAATCACATCTATCGTTGCAATGAAAGTATAAGGGGGGACAAGAACCTCATCGCCGATACCGATGTCCAAGCAGTGCAGCGATGTGAGCAGGGCGTTGGTGCCGTTGGTCGTTCCGATACATCGTTTTGCCCCCATCAATTGTGCGTACTTTTTCTCAAATTCCGCAACCACCTTGTTTCTCGACCATACCCCGCTGCGCATTACGGATAGAATCAGTTCCTCATCTGTATTCTTATCCCATATAGGCCAGCCGGGAAAGCGTTTGGTTCGGACAGGCCGACCGCCGAGTATCGCGAGTTTACCGGCTTTCTTGCCGATGTTTGCGTAGGCAGGAAGTGTTTTCGAGGCAACCGCGGCAAGAGAGCCTGCTGATGCTGCGGCAATAAACTGCCTTCTGGTTAAATCGTTGTCCTTCATTTTCAACTCCTTTGAATCTACCTAAATCCACAATCTTCCTATCTTCACTTGCTCTTCGAGGTCCCCACCTTTTTTACCAACTCGTGCACCTTGTTTATGACGAGCGTCTCGACGGATGGTGCGAAGGGTCCGGGCAGTTCGGTGTATCGCATCGCTCCGCCGCCTTCATAGCCGCCTTCTTTGAGGACGCGCAACGAGGGTATGTAGCCGAAGACGTCGTTCGAGTAAGCGGCCACCCAGAGAGTTCGATCCTTCAGTTCGGCTTTTAGGCGGAGCGAATAGTCCACGACCACTTCGCCGGCGAGTGCAATGAGAGTGAGGTCGTCGCCGAATTGGACGACGTGGACCGGATAAGGGTACGTTGTGCGGATTTTTCCGTTTCGCTCCAGTTCCTTCAACAAAACTTGGGCGTGGCGGCGTTCATACTTATTAGTGGATTTCGCCTGCTGCTCGAGCTGCTCACGGCTGGGCGGCTCGGCGAACTGGAGCGTAACCGTATCAAGGGCAGCTTGAAGCGGTCCGCGGATGGGAGGTGTTCGGATGGTCAGCGCTGCTTCGACTGCGTTGGCCAATGCGCGGCCATGCTGCTCTGCTAACGTCTGCGTTCCGCGAGGGTATGGGTTCTGGTCGCCGCCGCAGCCGGCTATGAAGAACGTGGTTGTGCCGGGATGGGCCTGCTCCAGATACTGTTGGGCGAAACCTGAGTAATCGCCGCAGAACTTGTAGAAGCTCAGCGTAGTGTTGTGGCAGGCGTAGCCGAACATGACGGCTCTCAATTTGCCGTCCGGGCCGTCAATCCTCAAGACAGGAACATCGTGATCGACGGGCCCGTCGGGGTTTGGCGAGATGTTGTAGCCGCGTTCTCTCTTCGATCTACGGTTCATGGCAAAGCCGGCTCGGGCGTGCGTATAGGCCAGTCGGGCGGGCGCCGATTTGTCCATCGCTTCGCCAATCAACTGCACAAGTTTTTTCTGAAGATTTTCGCTGTACTCGCGGCACTGCTGAATCTGCTCCGGGTTTAGACCATAGAAGGAATTGCCGTAAATTGATTCGCTGGACTTGTGCAGCACCGGCCCGGAATGAGTATGGGAGGCGCATATCAGCAGTCTTTCCGGGGCGAGTTGATAGCGCCTGTTGACCTCTTTTTCCAGCCAATCTCGCATCTGACGGTTGACGCCAATCAAATCAAGCGTGAGGATTACGAGCCTGCCGCCTTCGGCATCCTCCAATGCCAGGGCTTTGGCGTATAAGTCATGTGCCTTTCCCTCCGATGGTTTCGTTCGCGCTGCGTACCCGGCCATCCACATGGGCTGGTCTGGCGTGATGGCAACTGAAGCAATGCCGGCCTTCCAGTCAGCTTGCTGCTGGTTTGCCATTGCGCACGGCAGGTTAGCTGCATTTTGGGATATAAAAACGGTTAGGGCAACAAGGCATAAAGCGGATACTAAGGACTTGTAAATAAATAAAGTTTCAGTCTTCTGGTTGCCGATAGAGGTAATATGAAGACGATAGTAAAACATAAAGCAGTTATCCCGCAAGGGAAGCAGTTGGCAAAATCGATTCAAAGCAAATCGTGGCGAAAAAC
>JAUVXL010000015.1 GCA_030603595.1 Sedimentisphaerales bacterium
GTTTTTCGCCACGATTTGCTTTGAATCGATTTTGCCAACTGCTTCCCTTGCGGGATAACTGCTTTATGTTTTACTATCGTCTTCATATTACCTCTATCGGCAACCAGAAGACTGAAACTTTATTTATTTACAAGTCCTTAGAGTCACGCCGGGCGGGAGGAACGCGCCGAAGCTCTGGCCCGCCGAGCCTGTGAAAACGATTTGCAGCGTGTCGTCGCCCAGGCCGTTGGGCCCGTGCTTTTGCAGTATTCGGTTACTGAGAATCGCGCCTACGGTCCGGTTGGTGTTGCGAATGGGCATTTCGATTACGGTTCTTTCGGCGTTTTCAAGGGCCGGCGCGGCCTTTTCCATTATTTGCCGGTCGATATGGTCGTCGAGCTTGTTTGGCTGGGTCTGGGTCTGTCTCATTGCGGCATCTTCGGCGGCATCCGGCTGATGGAAGATTGCGGTCATATCCAGTCCCTGTGCTTTAAAGTGTTCGACTGCTTTCTTGCTGCCAAGCCGCTCGACGCGACCGATCATATCGTCGAATTTTTCAAAGCCTAATTGGGCCATAAGCCCTCTTGCCTCTTCGGCTATGAAATACATAAAACGCTCGATGTATTCGGGTTTGCCGGCGAAGCGAGCCCGCAGTTCCGGGTCTTGCGTCCCTATTCCGAACGGGCAGGCGCCTTCGTGACATTTTCTCAGGAGGGTGCATCCGAGGCAAACCAGCGCCGCCGTTCCAAAGCCGAATCTTTCGGCGCCGAGCAGAGCCGCAATTACGATGTCCCTTCCGGTTTTCATTTGTCCGTCGGCCTGGACCTTGATTCTGCTGCGAAGGGCGTTGAGAACCAGGACCTGCTGCGTCTCGGCCAGGCCAAGCTCCCACGGACAGCCGGTATGCTTGATCGATGAGAGCGGGCTTGCCCCGGTTCCGCCGTCGTGTCCGCTGATCAGCACCTCGTCGGCGTTGGCCTTTGCGACCCCGGCGGCGATGGTCCCGACGCCTACCTCGGCCACGAGCTTGACCGAGACCTTCACGCCCGGATTGGCGCACTTGAGGTCGTATATTAGCTGAGCCAGGTCTTCGATAGAATATATGTCGTGATGGGGCGGCGGCGAGATCAGCGTTACTCCAGGTGTTGAGTGGCGCAGCCGGGCGATCTCTTCTGTAACTTTGTGGCCCGGGAGTTGGCCGCCCTCGCCGGGCTTGGCGCCCTGTGCGATTTTGATCTGCAATTCGCTCGCGTGGGCGAGGTAGTTCAGCGTCACGCCGAACCTTGCACTGGCGATTTGTTTGATCGAGGAGTTCTTGGAATCACCGTTTGGCAGAGGCGTGTAGCGTGCGGGGTCTTCGCCGCCCTCTCCCGTGTTACTCGCACCGCCGAGGCGGTTCATTGCAATCGCCATGCACTCGTGGGCCTCTTTGCTTATTGAGCCGTGGCTCATTGCGCCGGTGCAGAATCTTTTGACTATTTCCCGCGCCGGTTCGACCTTCTCAATATCGACGGGCTGTGCGGGCACGAATTCGAAGAGGCCTCGCAGCGTGCAGAGCTTCTCGGACTGGTCGTTGACGGCGCGGGCGTAGTCGGCGTAAGCATCCGGGTCGTCATATTTCACAGCCTGCTGAAGTTTCGAGACGGTTGTGGGATTCCAGAGATGCTGCTCGCCGTTGTGCCTGAAATGATATTCGCCTCCGAATTCGAGGTCGAGCGTGCCGGGTTGCCGGCGGTCGAACGCCGATCTGTGGCGGGCGATTGCCTCGCGCGCTATCTGTTCAAGCCCGATGCCGCCGATTCGCGAGCTTGTGCCTGTGAAGTATTTGTCGATGAGCGGGCGTTCAAGGCCGATTGCCTCGAACAACTGGGCGCCTGCGTAGCTTCTCAGTGTCGAGATGCCCATCTTGCTCATTGTCTTTAGGATACCTTTTTTGATCGCGGCGATGTAGTTGTCGGCTATCGCAGTCGGCTCCATCTTTTCGGGCAGATAGCCTTCTCTATGCAGTTCATCGAGCGACTCGAGCGCCATATAGGGTTTATTGCGCTGGCGCCGAACCCGCACAGCAGGCAGAAGTGCATCACTTCTCTCGGCTCTCCCGATTCGACGATGAGCCCCGCCTCGCCCCGCAGTCCGAGTTCGAGCAGCCCGTGGTGAACGGCCGATGTTGCAAGAAGCGACGGGATAGGGACGCTGGATTCGGACATGCCCCGGTCGCTTATTATGATCAGCGATGCGCCGTCTTGAATGGCCTTTTGGGCCGAATCGAGCAGTTGCGCCAGGCCGGCGGCCAGGGCCTCGGCGTGGCCGGATGTATCGCCCCCGAAGAGTGCGGAAATAGTGACGACCTTGAAGTCGTCGCGTCTGACCGTGCGCAGGCGTTCGATGTTTTCGTTGGCCAGGATCGGATGGGGCAGCTTCAACTGCCTGCAGTGCCCGGGCGTCTCGGTGAGGATATTCCTCTTTTTCCCGGCAAAAACCATCAGGTTCATAACGAGCCCTTCCCGCAGCGGATCTATCGGCGGATTTGTCACCTGGGCGAATAGCTGCTTGAAATAGTTGAAGAGCAGCTTCGGCTTTGCGGACAGGACGGCCAGAGGGGTGTCATTGCCCATTGAGCCGACAGGTTCCTGCCCGTTGAGCGCCATTGGCATGAGGACCATTCTAAGCTCTTCACGCGTGTAGCCGAAGGCCCGCATCCTCTGGGCCATTGTCTGCGGGTCGCTTTCGACGAGAGTCGGCGTGTCAAAAAGTCCTCGAAGTTCGATTCTGTTCTCTTCGAGCCACCTTCTGTAAGGCTTTTTTCTGGCGACTCGGCTTTTAACTTCGTTGTCGGAGATTTCTCGTCCTTCGCCGGTATCTACAAGGAACATCCGTCCGGGCATAAGGCGGCCCTTTTTCGCGATCTTTTCAGGCGGGAACTGCACGACTCCGGTTTCGCTGGCGACGATTGCCAACCCGTCCGTGGTAACGAGGTAGCGGCAGGGTCTCAGGCCGTTTCTATCGAGCGTTCCGCCGATGACTCTGCCGTCGGTGAATACCATCGCCGCTGGCCCGTCCCACGGCTCCATTATCGAGGCGTGATACTCGTAGAAGGCGCGTTTGTCGGTGCTGATATGATATTTCGAGCCGAAGGCCTCCGGAATCATCATCATCATTGAATGCGGTATGCTCCTGCCGCAGTGAAACAATAGTTCGAGAGTGCTGTCGAAACACGCGGAGTCGCTGCCGTCACGCGGCAAAATAGGAAATAAGTCGTCGGTGTCTTCGCCGAAGAAATCGCCGGCCATCTGCTTTTGCCGGGCTCGCATCCAGTTTCGGTTGCCGCTGAGCGTGTTTATTTCGCCGTTGTGTGCGACGTAGCGAAATGGCTGGGCAAGCTGCCAGTTCGGGAAGGTATTGGTGCTGTAGCGTTGATGCACTATCGCCAGAGCGCTGGTCAGAGTTTCTTCGGCCAGATCCGGGTAGTAGGCGAACAACTGGCGGGCCATGAACATTCCCTTGTAACAGATTGTTCTGCTGGACAATGAAGCGACGTAGAAATCTGCGGCGCGGTCGGCGAGGTCCTCTCTGATGAGTCTTTCGGCGCGTTTGCGCGCGAGGTATAAACGCCGCTCAAGTTCGTGGCCTTCGAGGCCTGCTCCATCGACGAAGACTTGTTTTATCGAAGGCTCTGCGGCCAATGCTATCTTGCCCAGGCAATCCGGTGCAGTAGGGACATCCCGCCAGCCGATCAATGCCATGCCGTAGTGGCTTATTGCAGCTTCGAGTCTTTTATCGCAAATCGCTCTTAGCTCGGCCTCTTTCGGGCCGAAGACCATGCCGACGCCGTATCGTGAGACGCCGGGCAGATCGAAATCGAGCTTTCGGCTTTCGAGAGCAAAAAAATCGTGGGGGATCTGGAAGAGAATGCCTGCGCCGTCTCCGGTGCTCTCATCGGCGCCGGCGGCGCCGCGGTGATGCAGGTTTATGAGTATCTCCTTGCCGTACTCAATGATTGAGTGGTCGCGGGCGCCGTTGATATTTACGACCGCGCCGATACCGCATGCGTCGTGCTCACGCCGAGTCTCGTACAAACCTTGATCTCCGGGTCTCAGTGTCATTATGGCGTATTTCCAACTACTCTGTTCTTGCCCTCTGCTCCGGCGTTGCTGCCGCTTCAGGGCCTGCGTTGAGGAATCCCAGTAATCCTCGGATAACAAACATCATTTAGAGTGTACGCTGATTCGCATACTATGGTGAACAGATTTCCTTAATAAACATTAGTAGGTTGCCTTATGTTTTTTCCAGTATTACTAATATCTCTGAATGCGCACAGACTTGCCCAGCCTTAGGTCGGCTCTTGCCGGACCAGCCCAAGGCGGGCAAGCCTTACACAGAAAATCTCAGCCACACAACCCAGTGTGGAAGTACAAGCAAGCAATTCAAGCCGGCGATCAGGAGTCGTAGTACATGTGGAACTCGTACGGGTGCGGACGAAGAGCCATTTCATCGAGTTCCTCTTCGCGTTTCCACTTAATCCACATCTCGACAAGGTCATCGGTGAATACATCGCCGGCGGTTAGGAACTTGTGGTCCTTTTCGAGTGCGTTGATCGCCTCGGCCAAAGAGCCTGGCGTATGGCGGTATTTCGCCAATTCGGCGGCGTCCAGTTCATAGATGTCGGTATCCAGCGGCTCGCCCGGATCGATTTTGTTCTCGATGCCGTCGAGAGCCGCCATCAGCATCGCGGTCCAGGCGAGGTATCCGTTTGCAGTCGGGTCCGGACAACGAAACTCAAGACGTTTCGCCTTGGGACTGTCCGAATACATCGGAATACGAATAGCCGCAGAGCGATTACGCGCGCTCATAACGAGGTTGACAGGCGCCTCGAATCCGGGGACAAGACGACGATAAGAATTTGTCGTCGGGGCCGCAAAAGCCAGGATTGCGGGCGTATGCTCAAGGATGCCGCCGATTGCGTAAAGGGCAAGATCGCTCAGACCTGCGTACTTATCGCCCGCCATCAGGCTCTTGCCGTCTTTCCATAGCGACAGGTGCGAGTGCATACCGCTGCCGTTGTCCTCGAATACGGGCTTCGGCATAAACGTCACCGTCTTGCCGTTGCGCCTGGCCACGTTCTTAATAATGTATTTGAACCACATATACTGGTCTGCCATTTTGAGCAGGTCTTCGAACCTCATATCGATCTCAGACTGCCCTGCCGTGGCGACTTCGTGATGGTGCGCTTCGACGACAATCCCCACTTTCTGCATCTCTGCAGCCATCTCGCCGCGAAGGTCCTGATAGGTGTCCGTCGGGCTTACAGGGAAGTAGCCGCCCTTGAAGCTCGGCTTGCATCCCAGGTTGGGCTCTTCGAAGCGAGCCGTGTTCCAGGCCCCTTCGACCGAGTCTATGCGGTACATCCCCGTATGCTGATTCTGCTCGTAGCGAACCTCGTCAAAGATGAAGAACTCCGGCTCCGGCCCGATAAAGCAGGTGTCGGCGATCCCAGTCTTTTTGAGATACTCAGCGCCCTTGCGTGCGACGTAGCGCGGGTCGCGTGAATAATCTTCCCTTGTAATCGGATCGACGATATTCGCGAGAACGCTAACTGTGGGCTCTTTGAAGAACGGATCCATCACAGCCGTGGCCGGGTCGGGAATAGCCAACATGTCCGACATGTGTATCCCCTGCCACCCGCGAATCGAAGAGCCGTCGAAACCGACGCCGTCCTCGAAGGTCCCTTCATCCCAAGTCTCGGTCGGATAAGAACAGTGCTGCCAAGTGCCGAGGAGGTCGGTGAACTTTAAGTCGATCATCTTCGCGTTGTTCTTCTTGGCGAATTCAAAGAAATCTTTCGGTGTCATAATCTACTTCCTTTCATAATTCTTTCCCATCATCATCCGTACCTCAAATCACATTAGTAACTCTTGGGTCAAATACTACCAGGAAAACTATGTCGCAACAACCGTGCCAAACCTATTGAAAGCCTGTTTTTCGCCGTAACCCCCTGAAAAAGCGGTGTTTAGAGATAAAACCTGCCTATCAGTTGCGCGCAAAGATGAGCACGTTTTTGTAGCTTTCACAAAAAAGGCTACGTTTTTGTGCCTCATTCTGTCGTGCCCTTTATGAAGCGGGCCTTTAGTGCTCTGTCAAGAATGGTTCTGTGAGGTGCTCGCAATGACACCTACTAATTCGATTTTGACAGACTATTAGCCGATAGCTTCTTTGCCGCGCTGGCCGGTGCGAATCCTGACACATTCGGGCATATCAATGACAAGTATCTTGCCGTCGCCGATGTTTCCGGTCTTCGCGCCGGCACAGATGGCATCGATCGTTTTTTCGACGAAATCCTCGTTTACGGCTATCTCGATCCTCACTTTCTTGAGTAGGTTTACCTCAAACTTTATGCCTCTGTAGCTTTCTTCGTAGCCATGCTGTTCGCCGCAGCCCAGGGCGTTGGTAACGGACATCTTACAAACCTCTGCTTCATAAAGGGCCTTCTTGACATCCTGTAACTTGTGCGGCTGAATATATGCGATTATCAGTTTCATGTTCAACTTCCCATTTTCAAATCAATAAAAACCTATGTTGTGCTGAAGACCTGGAATCCGCTGTACGCTTCCATACCATGCTCGCCAACGTCCAGACCCTTGAACTCTTCTTCGGTGCTGACTCTCAGGCCAATGGTTTTGTCTATTATGGTAAACAGCAGTAAACCAAGACCAAAGGCCCAGGCGAAGGCGGCTGCGGCGCCTAAAGCCTGCACGCCTAACTGCTTCAGGCCGCCGCCATAGAACAGGCCGGTTTCCATATTGAACAGACCTGCCGAGAGAGTTCCCCAGAGGCCATTGACTCCGTGCACGCTGACCGCCCCGACGGGGTCGTCAACTTTCAGCACGTGGTCAATGAACAATACGCTAAGCACGACTAAGATCCCGGCAACGCCGCCAATAATTAGAGCAGCAATCGGTGAGACGCCGTCGCACGGACATGTGATAGCAACCAGACCGGCCAGTGCGCCGTTGAGCGCCATCGAGGCATCCGGTTTTTTCATTATGATCCAAGCAGCAAACATCGCAAAGATAGCACCGGTTGCTGCGGCAAGATTGGTAGTAACGGCAATATAACCAATTGAACCATTGCCGGTGGTAGTGCTGCCGGGGTTAAATCCGAACCAGCCGAACCATAGAATGAACACACCCAATGCCGCAAGCGGAATGTTGTGGCCTGGAATGGCGCGCGGTTTTTTGTCGGGTCCATATTTGCCGAGCCTCGGGCCAAGAACGATTGCCCCGGCTAAAGCAAGCCAGCCACCGACAGAGTGTACGACGGTTGACCCGGCAAAGTCGAGAAAACCCAACTTTTCCAGCCAACCGCCACCATCCAGAAGCCCCCCCCAGGCCCATGAACCGAAAACCGGGTAGATGAAAAGCGATATAAAGAAGCTGTATATCAAATACCCAACAAATTTTGTGCGTTCAGCCATTGCACCTGAGACGATAGTAGCGGCGGTTGCGGCAAAGACTGTTTGGAATATGAGAAACGTCCAGTTCCAGTGTGCGCCTGGCTCGATACCCTTTAAGCCAAACAGCGTTGTACCAAACAAACCGTTACTAGCGCCAAACATCAGGCCAAAACCAACTAAAAAGAAGGCTATCGAGCCAATGGAGAAGTCCATGAGGTTCTTCATGAGAATGTTGACGGCGTTCTTTGCCCTGGTGAAGCCGCACTCCACCATTGCAAAACCTGGTTGCATAAAGAAAACCAAGAAGGCAGCGATGCACGTCCATACAATGTTGATATTATCCTGCAATCCTTTTGCAGCGACCTCTATTGGAGAAAGTTCCGGAGTATCCGTTTCCGCCGCCAACAATAACCGGCCGCTGCCTATGAGGAAGACTGCGGCGGCGGCGAGAATGATTTTTCTTTTTCGTGTAATCATGATTCTAATGCCTCTCTTCTAAAACTTTTTTACAAAACCAATGCCAGCGTAAAAGTAGTCGCTGTCTGTGCCGTATGCGTCGGTAGCGCGTATGTCGTCACTGAGCAATGTCACGTAGTTCAGGCTCGGAACCACCGTCCATCCGGCCACGTCGAAGGGGAATGACGCCGAGAACGTCAGATCGTTGAGCTTGCTCTGATCCGTGCCCCAGTAGTACTTGTTGTAAGACCCGCTGCCCCAGCCCAGGCTGGCGCCTAATTCCATTCCTATGGGGGTATCGGCGCCCAACTCGGCGATCTTCTCGATGCTGTGCGAGAATGCGAGAGAAAGGTAGGAACCCTCGGCTTCGTCGATGTCATGGTAGATAGTCAGCGACGGGTTGAGCGGGAGATCGCAACTGAATCCCAAATAAGCTTCCGTTGTATCTTTGACCACAGTGCCGGGGAAGTCATAGTAAATCAAGCCGATAGAATACCCTAAACCCTCTATACCCGGCACTGCGCCGGAGTAATCCAGCGAATAATCGAGTTCGGTGAAATCGCCTCGGTTTCCGTTAATGTTTGTAAATTCGAAGTTGCCCCAAACCGATGCAGTCACGTTCTTATGGCTGATACTAATGCCCGGCTGGAAAACGGGGTCGTCATCGAGGTTCTGGCCCCGCCATATATACTTGCTGAAGAAATCGGCTGTAAACTCGAGATCAATCCCGGTCTCGGCCGTAACTGTTTCACTGCCGGCCACCGCCACTATACCAAATACAACCATTAGACATTTCAACTTGTTCATTTGAACCAATCTCCTTTCTATTGCCCTGAAAACGTGTCTTTCAACTTCTGATTGTTCCGTTCAACAAAACAGCAAATCAACTCCTCTACCTTCGAGCAATTCGCGTGCCACAAATGCAAAACTTCGCACAACCGCTTATTTGACAAGAGGATACGTCATCTTAGCACGTTTTCAGCGGCCGATTGCTGTGCGACAATTATGTATTCACCGCTATTTGAACCACATATTTGTCTTTCTCGTTAGCGAAAGATTCAGGGTTGGAGAGCGCCGGTAGAGCAATCCGCCGGCAGGCTGTAACACTTTGTCGGCACTGGACTTATGGGGACTATCAGCTATGAGCGGTATTATTTAGGTACGTATCTGTAATACTTTGTTGAAGTTATGACAATTATGTAGTATCGTAATTGGCGAATTGGTAGAATTTGACGGAGTTGGTTCATTATGGCTAAGAAGAATTCCAATATGAAGAGGCGGCCGGGCAAGATGCCAAGATCGACAGAGGCATCGCGTCACGTGCAGGAACTGGAGACGCTTTATAAGATCAGTGAAATCCTTGCGGCGGGTGCGCGGCAGCGGCAGGCGCTTGCGGAGGTTTTGGACGTGCTGGACAATGATTTGGATATGAACAGGGGGACCGTAACGCTCCTGGGGTCGGACAGCGCCGAGATTAAGATTGACGTGGCGCATAATATCTCGCAGGAGAAGAGCCGAAAAGTGCGGTATCGAATGGGGGAGGGAGTGACGGGAAAAGTGATGCAGACGGGCAAGGCGATGATTGTGCCCAAGGTCTCGGAGGAGCCGTCGTTTCTCAATCACCTTGAGCGGCGCAGCTCCACAGAGGGTGAGACGAGTTTTATCTGCGTGCCGATTTCGATTGGGCAGAATGCGATTGGGACGATCTCGATAGATCGGCTCTTCGACGAGTCGGTATCGCTGGACGAGGATATGCGGGTCTTGAGTATTGTTGCGAGTATGATCGCCAATGATGTGAAGGCGCGGCGGGAGGTTGCTATTCGCCGGCAGGAGCTTGAGGATGAGAACCTCCGGCTTCGTCATGAACTGGAGGACAAGTTTCGGCCCGAGAATATCATCGGCAATTCGAGTAGTATGCGCGATCTCTATCAGCAGATTCACCAGGTGGCCGGCAGCGATACGACGGTTCTTATTCGCGGCGAATCCGGGACGGGCAAGGAATTGGTTGCGCATGCGATTCATTACTCGAGCCCGAGAAGCGAGGGGCCTTTTATAAAGGTGAACTGCGCGGCGCTGAATGAGAATTTGTTGGAGAGCGAATTGTTCGGGCATGAGAAAGGGGCTTTTACCGGCGCTATCCAGAGCCGAAAGGGTCGGCTGGAAGAGGCCAATGGCGGGACGCTGTTCTTGGATGAGATAGGGGATTTTTCGTCGGTTACGCAGGTCAAGCTTCTTCGCGTGCTTCAGGAGCGGCAGTTCGAGCGGGTGGGGAGCAACCAGACGCTGAAGACCAATGCAAGGATTGTAGTTGCTACGAATCACAATTTGGAGAAGGCGGTCGATAAGGGCGATTTTCGACAGGACCTTTACTATCGGATAAATGTTTTCGAGGTTTTCCTGCCTCCTCTGCGCGACCGCAAGGACGATATTCTGCTTCTGGCGGATTTCTTTGTCGAGCACTACGGTAAGAAGATGGGCAAGGACGTTCGGCGGATCAGCACGCCTGCGATTAATATGATGGTGGCGTATCACTGGCCCGGTAACGTGCGGGAATTGGAAAACTGCATCGAGAGGGCGATTCTGTTGAGCACGGACGGGGTCATACACGGGCATCATTTGCCGCCGACGCTGCAGACCTCGGACGCATCGGATACCATCGGTACCGGATCACTGAAGGAAAGGGTGGATCTATTCGAGCGTGACATCGTCGTCGATGCGCTGAAGCGTTGTAACGGGAACCTGGCGGCGGCGGCGCGGGACTTGAGGACCACCCCGCGAATCATAGGGTATAAGGTGAAGGACCTGGGGATTGACTACAATCGCTACCGCAGGAGCAAGGGGGTATAGCCACAAAGACACCAAGACACGAATAGAAGAAATTGGCGCATTTCGGCACGCGCCCCTCTTGATGCGAAAATAGGGTTGACAGCATACTCAGGAAGTTGTTATGTTGCAACAACTTAGAAGTTCAGGCGGCGTAGCTCAGTTGGTTAGAGCATGGGATTCATAAGCCCAGGGTCGTTGGTTCGAATCCAACCGCCGCTATTGTTCGGTTTGCAGCGAGTTGCAAACCGGGCAAATTAGAAGCACGAAATACTAAATTCGAGACAATGTCGAATGACCAAAACAAACAGTTTCGGAAATTTGAACATTAGGATTTTGAATTTGTTTCGTATTTCGAGTTTAGAATTTCGGGTTTGAATATTTTGCCCCCATCGTCTAGTGGCCTAGGATATCAGGTTCTCATCCTGGAGACAGGGGTTCGACTCCCCTTGGGGGTAATTGTGGGCCGGCGTGCATATCATGCCGGCCATTCGCTTATGCGCCGTCCTTACAGTTGGAGATTGACGGCTTATGAAACGACGAGAAGTCATAGTTGCCTCGGAGCAGGGCATTTCACTACTGCTTAGGCACGTATTCCCACTGCTCGTGTTGGGGCTGGTTGTGTTTGTCCCGCGTGCGAGTTCAGCAGACGAAACCGGCACAATGGTCTTTCACGGGAGAATACTCGCCGCGCAATATCCCGGCAGCGGCGAAACTGTCCCTATGACGGCGGTTTATTGCTTCGCAAGCGCAGCGGGGCCGGATCGGCAGGCAATTGGGTTTCGCACCTGGGAGACGCATCCGGCGGGTTGGTATCGGCTGGCCGGGCCTGCGGGGACCTATAGTTTTATCTTCTCAGCGCCGGCGGGTTTTGTACGGCCTCTGGTTGTGACAGGGCAGGTTCTCAAATCCGGCGATAACGTCAATCGCGATTTGACGCCGGCCTTCGATTACGCCGATTTTTATCAAGGAGCCTGGGACGAGAAGCCGGCGAGCGACTACTTCCAAACATTCATCGCCAAAGGCAACAGCATTACGCGGGTCGGTTTCAAGCTGGCCACAGACGGTGTGGACGGCCCCGGCCCTCTTGGGCAGAATATGCTGCTCTCGATCCACAAGAAAACCGAGGCCGCCCCGGACAAGTGGCCGCAGGTCGGGCCGACTGCGACCGTTCCGAACGTCGATTGCGGAGGGGCGAAGAACTATTGGTGGTGCGCTGGGTGGGATTCGGGGCAGGTCCCGACGGAACCGGGCAAGACCTATGCCGTGCATCTTGAGGCCCAGAACCATTCATCGAGTCTTCAGGCATTCTGGCGAGAGGCCCAAGTCGCCCAATCGGATTGCTACCGCCTGGGCAAAGCGGGCAAGACAGGCTGGCAGGGACGCAGGATGTGCATGGCTGTTAGTTCAGATTCCGATGGTCTGGTCGTGCCTTACAACAAGCGCATCCAGAAGAAATTCGTCGAGTTTGCGGGATTCGAGAAGTCCTGGTCGCAAACTTATGTTGCGCAGGGCAAAGGCCTGGCGGGAGTGATTTTGTACACGGCGACGTCGGGCGTACAGCCTTCGTTGATGAAACAGCGGGCGAAGGTGAGCCTCAGGCGCGGCGGGCCGGGCGGTGAGATTGTCGGCGTCGAGAAAATCGCTATCGGCAACGGCAACTATACGGGCGATGCCTCGTGGGGCGTTTTCGGCGTATCTTTCGCACCGGGCGAAGTGCCGCTCGAGCCGGGCAAGACATACGCCGTCGAGTTCGAATCAATCGAGAACTACGATACCCTGCACGGATTCGTGAATATCAAGGGCCAGGTAAGCGACGACAAGCCCGGCTTCAACCCATACAGAAAAGTCCCGCCCGACGACTACAAGCGCGGAACCGCCTACCGAAAGTGCACCGACAAACAGCCCTTCGACCTCGACATGCAAATCGTTGAGTACCGATCCGACGCCGAGAATTGAAAGGAACTCGGCGGAAGACCTTGCGTTTGCAGAGAAAGTTGCTATGCTGAAATAGCAGACATGGCCGAAGGAGGCCAGGTTAGTGGCAGATGGGAAATTTGCAATTAGTGAAAGGAGTATTTCAATGAGAAATGTTCTTGGACTGTCGGCGGTTCTTTTGACGTGTGTGGTGTTAAGCTCATGCAGCGGCAATCGGCCGGAGAAGGCCTTTATGGGTACGTGGACAGGTACTGATGAGGGGGAGACGGTTGAGCTTTCATTCATGGAGCAAGGTATCTGGATCGTGAAACTGCCGGATGGAACCACGGCGGGGACATGGACCATCGGCCCCGAAGGCAACGCAGTGCTGATCTACGATGATAGTAAGGCATCCGCCACCCCCACGAGCGACGGGAGGCTTATTGTACGGCACGAGGGCGAATCGAATGTGATGGTATTCGATAAGGCGGACGCGAAGAACAAGTGAAACTCGCTGTGCGTAGATGAGAGTCGGACTTCCGCCGGTACGAGCATGTATTCTGAATCTTTGGATAATCGATCGGCGAGCACACACGATAAAAAGCGGGACGAATACTACATACGCCAGGCTGGCTGCGCAGATTGCCGATAGATTGGCGGGAAAGCTTGCGTTTTCAGGGGAAGTTGGTATTGTGTGATGGTGAATATGGGACAGCAAAGTGAGATTAATGGTAAATAGTCTTTGTTGCGGAAAGCAAGAACTGCCAATGTCACCCCTGCGAAAGCAGGGGTCCAGAGGGAAAAAGCTGGATTCCCGCTTCCGCGGGAATGACAAATACTGTTTCCGCAACAGAGACAAAATAGGTGATTCCAGGATAAAGAAAGGAGTATTTCAATGAGAAACGTTGTTGGACTGTCGGCGGTTCTTTTGACGTGTGCGGCATTAGGCTCGTGCAGCGGCAATCGACCGGAAAAGGCCTTTATGGGTACGTGGAAAGGTGCGCATGAGGGAGAGACGATTGAGCTTTCGTTCATGGAGAAGGATATCTCTATCGTGAAGACGGGCGATGAAACATTTGCGGGGACTTGGATCATTGACCCCGAAGGCAACGCAGTGATGACCTTTGAGGACGAGAAGGTCATCGTCACGCTCTTGAACGACGGGAAGATCCTGGCCCGAAAGGGGGCCGGATCGTCGTCGGTAGTGTTCGAAAAGAGCGACTCGGAAAAGAAGTGAATGTCGCCGGGCGTAAATGAGCGTGGAATCTCTGCCGGCATCACGCCTGCCACCTTGCCAACCGTTCGCTGGTAAGCCTATGAGCACGATTGACAACAAACAGGATGAGCATTACATGCTCGAAGCGATCAAGGCGGCGCAGATTGCCGAGGAGAACGGCGATGTCCCTATCGGTGCGGTGATCGTCTATGAGAATCAGGTCATCGGCAGGGCTTATAATCAGAGAGAGCAACTCAACGACCCGACGGCCCATGCCGAGATCCTTGCATTAACTCAGGCGGCGGCGTTTATCGAGAGTTGGCGATTGGGTGGCTGCACGATATACGTTACTTTGGAGCCCTGCGCGATGTGTGCCGGTGCGCTGGTCCTGGGTCGGCTGGATAGATTGGTCTATGGCTGCGACGACCCTAAGGCCGGGGCCTGCAAGAGCCTGTACAATATCGTCCAGGATGAAAGGCTGAATCACAGACTTGAAGTGACATCCGGCGTTTTGGCCGACGAATGCGGCAAGCTCCTGCAGGATTTCTTTCTGCGGCGAAGACCCGACAAGAGTCAATAGCTCAAGTCTTCCGGCGCCTCCGCCGCGATGTCACGTAACGCGCCACCCGCGCGCAATAGCCGCCGAAGGCATCTCCGTAATGCTCGGCGTGGAAACACTCCTCCCGGAGAATCTGCAGGTGAAATACCGTCGCCAAAACCAATGCGAGCAAGAGAAGATGCAGCCGGCCATGGACCAAAAATGTTCCGATGAGCAGCAGATCGAAGCTCAGATAAATCGGATTGCGCGTCCAGGCATAAATGCCGTCGGTCATAAGCGGCCCCGGGCTATTGCGGTCGATGCCGAATCGCCACGACTCGCCAAGCCCGCGAGTCCCCAGCCCGTAGAAGACAAGGCCTGTAGCCATCAACAGACCACCGGCAATCTTGGTCGCCGGCGAATCAAACAGGGCAACCGCCAGGCGCGGCGGAACGGGGCGAAACTGTATGGACCAGGCGCCGGCCACCAACTCATACGACCACAGGAGCAGGCAGACCATAGCCAGAAGGTCCTCAAGTATCTGCTTGGCCGTTCGTTGTCTGTCAACAACCATCACGCGAATCCCGCGTCTGTATAGGCGCAACGCCCGCGGCAGTGCAAGAAAAGCCAGGCACACCAGGGTGGCAAACCCAAACCAATCAAAAAATCGACTTATGTCCATAACGGCGAATCTCGTGAACGATATCTACAATACCAAACTTTTTGACCCGCTGGTCCATTTTTTCCAGAAATTCCATTTTCACAGTCTCCTTTACATAAAGGCCGGGCTGGTCGCTTCAGGGCGGGCGATGCGGATTGCTTGTTGCAAAAGTGCGGGTTCGCCGATATATTATCAGTGCACGACACCGGAGAGGTGTCGGAGTGGCTTATCGAGCAGCCTTGGAAAGGCTGTGTAGGGCTTGTCCCTACCGCGGGTTCGAATCCCGCCCTCTCCGTTACATTTCAACTTTCGCTTGTATGTGCTTTCAGAGGCACTTGAAAAACGCACGTTTCTGAATCAGAAGATTAAAAGGTGGAAAAGTGTTTCTGAAAATGGTAAATGGAAATCATAAGCTGATCTAAGTGAAAAATGAGATCATAAACGGAAAGCTATGAAAGGAGATAACGATGACAAGGTTTGCGACCGTACTATCTTTGGTTTTTGTTTGCTTCTCTTCCGGTTGTGCAAAGTATTACTATCAAGAAGGGAAAACTCTTGAGCAGTGCAAACAGGCCGGAAAGGAGTGCTACGCTGAGTTCGAGAAGTTCCAGGCCCCCGGCCATGACGACCCGGGCACGTACAATGTCTCCTACGACCATGAAGGCAACTTCATGGATGCTTGCATGCTGGATAGGGGATACGGAGTAGTAACGGAAAACAAGTTGCCTCTTCGCGTGAAACGAGAAGATCCGGATCGGTGGGCCAGCAGACGCCAACGCGGTTTTGCGGGCACATTGGATGAGTAGCATTGGATCTGTGCATGGCTTTGCAGCAGGATCTTGGTCCGCGAAGCTGGGTCCTTAGCCTGAAGTGTACGCCCTGGACATTTTTGAAACCGGCCGTCTCGCAAAAGGAGCGAAGAAAGGATGACTGCCTTATGAAAAGGCTTATTCTTGTCTTAGTGATTCTCTTGGCCGGCGCCGAGGCGTTGGCGCAGGCGAAAGCAACGGTGGCGTTTGTTGAGGGTCGGGGGAAGATCGATGTGATGATTGCCGGGGAGCTGTTTACAACTTATCTCTATGGCACTGAATTAACCAAGCCAGTCCTCGTACCGATGCGAACCCCTTCAGGAATAGAAGTAACGCGACGATGGCCTCTGACCGAACTCGAAGGCGGGAGTATGGACCATCTGCACCACGTGGGGTTGTTCTTCTGCGTCGATAAGGTCAACGGAACGAATTTCTGGAATTACTACAGAAATCCCGGCGGCAAAGAGCCAAAGATTAAGCACGTCAAATTCGAGAAAATAGCAGGAGGCGATGGGCGAGGACAGCTGCGGACAGTGTCTCACTGGATCGATAAAAATGAGCAGTTCGTCCTCGAAGAGAAACGGAGCATGACCTTTGTCGCCGGCGAGCACAAGAGCGAATACGCAATAGATTTCGGTATCGATTTGACCGCACAGGTCGAGAAGGTAGTCTTCGAGGATATCGAGGAGGGCGTGCTGGCCGTTAGATTGAGTGATTATCTGCGAGAGGGCAAGCGGAGCGTTCGGCTTCACGCAGGTGAGAAGCCGCCGAAAGAAGATGTCTCGGGAACCGGGCGCTATTTCAGTTCCAGCGGAGACGAGACGGCGAAGAATATCTGGGGCAAGCGCCATCGGTGGGTGGCGGTCCAGGGCGTCAAGGCAGGCAAAATCGTCGGCCTGGCGATACTGAACCATCCGGCCGGCATCAACTATCCGACTTACTGGCACGTTCGCGATTACGGGCTGATGTCGGCGAATCCGCTGGGCCAGGGAGATTTTCAAAGACAGAGCAAATACAAGAAGAACCCCGTCATACCGTTAAAGCTGACGCTGGAGAAGGGGCAGGCGGTGCATTTCAGGTTCTTAGTGATAGTATATGAAGGGGCCAGGACGAAAGAACAGATTGAAGAACGCTTTAGGAAATTTGTGAAATAGGAGGTTTACTATGGGAACTTTGACACGGCGAGAATTTGTGGCCGGTTCGTTAGCGGCCGGCGTGGGCATGGCGATGCCTTATTCCAAGGTCCGCGGGGCGAACGACGATATTCGAGTTGCCGTTGCCGGTATCAACGGGCGAGGCGGAGGCCTTATAAACGAATTTCGCGATATTGAAGGCGTCAGAGTCGTAGCTCTCTGCGATGTGGACGCCAATGTCCTGAATCGTCGAGTGAAGAGTTTCAAGGACCGCAAAGAGAAGGTCGCCGGCTACGGAGACTATCGAAAAATGCTCGAGGACAAGTCGATTGATGTAGTTGCAATCGCCACCCCCGACCATTGGCATGTGCCTTTGGCCGCCTGGTCGGTCGTGGCGGGCAAGGATGTCTATGTCGAAAAGCCCTTGAGCCATACGATTTCGGAGGGTCGGCTGTTGGTGAATCTGGCGCGCAAGCACAAGCGAATGGTCCAGCATGGGACGCAGGCGCGCAGCGACAAGGGCTTGGCCGAGGCCGTCGAGTACATGCAGTCGGGCGAGTTGGGCAAGATTCGGATGGCCAAAGCGATTAACAGCCAGTTCCGCGGTCCGATAGGCCGCGTCGCCGACAGCGACCCGCCGGCGGGCGTCAACTACGATATGTGGCTCGGACCCGCCCCAAAACGCCCGTTCAATCAAAATCGCTACCACTATAAGTGGCATTGGTGCTGGGACTACGGAACCGGAGATACCGGCAACGACGGAGTCCACCAGATCGATATTGCAAGATGGGGCCTCGGAGTCGAGCTGCCCAAGGCCGTCACCTGCAGCGGAGGGCAGTTATTCTACGACGACGACCATCAGACCCCGGACACTCAGGTTGCCACCTTCGAGTACGACGATGTCTATCTGATGTACGAGATGAGGCTCTGGACCCCCTATCCGCACGAGGGCCATGATAACGGCAATGTCTTCTATGGCGACAAGGGCAAGGTCTCCATCGGCAGGCGGGGCTGGCGGGTGACGTTCAAAGACGGCAAGGAAGGACCGGGTGGCGAACGAGACAGCGAGTCGCACGCGGCAAATTTCATCAAGGCCGTGCGAAGTCGCAAGACCGAAGATTTGAATGCCGATGTAAAAGAGGGCCACTATTCCGCCGCCCTCTGCCATCTGGCCAATATCTCCATGCGAGTCGGACGCCGACTGCGATTCGACCCAAAAAACGAACGGGTCATCGGTGACAACGGGGCCAACACCTACCTGACGAAGGAATATCGAAAAGGATACGAACTGCCGAAGGTGTAAATCGACGGTCTTTCAGGATGAGATCTCTATGGCGAGACAATTAGCTGGGAAGGTTGCATTGGTCACGGGGGCGAGCAGGGGCATCGGCCGGGCGATTAGTGTTGCGCTGGCAAGTGAAGGGGCGACAGTAGTCTTGGCGGCGAGGGCGATTGATAAATTGGAGCAGACGGCCGAGCAGGTGGGAAAAGCAGGCGGACAAGCGCGGATTGTTCCTACCGAGTTGACGGATGAGGATTCGATTAAGAATTTGGTCAAAGTGACGACTGAGAAGTTCGGAAGGTTGGACATACTCGTCAATAATGCAGGCGTAACGCATTCCGCCAAGTTGGAGGATACGGCGACCGAGGATTGGCAGCGCTGTATGCTGGTCAATGCCCGAGCCCCGTTTATTCTCTGCAGAGAGGCCTTGCCGCTGCTCCGCGAGTCGCAGGCTGGCTGCATAATCAATATCGCCTCGGTCGTGGGTGTCAAAGGCTATCCGCTCCAAAGTGCATACACAGCCTCGAAGCATGCCCTGCGCGGAATGACGATTTCGCTGGCAGAGGAATTACGCGGCTCGAGCGTTCGAGTGCATCTGCTCTGCCCCGGAGGAGTGAATACGGAGATGGTAGGCAGCGTCCGCCCCGATATCAAGAAAGAGGACCTCATAGAACCGGGCGAAATTGCAGAACTGGTCCTGTACCTCGCAACGCACAAGGGCAATGCCGTGATGGATGAACTCCACATCCGCCGAGCCGTCTCATCGCCATGGTTTATTTCTTAGCAAGGCGGTGTTTGCGAATCTTCGCACCAAATGTGATATGAAAGGATAGCAATGCGAGCGGTTATTCAGCGAGTCTTGGAAGCGAAGGTGGAAGTTGGCGGCGAGGTTGTCGGGCAAATCGACAAGGGGCTGCTCGTTTATCTCGGTGTGGGCAAGGGCGATGAGCAGAAGGACGCCGAGTTCATGGCCGAGAAGCTGGCCAACCTGCGCATCTTCGCCGACGAGCAAGGAAAGATGAACCTCAGCGTAAAGGATATCGGCGGGAGCATCCTATTAGTGAGCAACTTCACCCTTCACGGCGATTGTCGAAAAGGACGCCGCCCAGGCTTCGAGGCCGCCGCAGAACCCGCCCCAGCCGAGCAGATCTACGAAAAAACAGCAAACCTGATTCGTAATCAAGCAGTCCCCGTAGAAACAGGCGCTTTCGGCGAACACATGCAAGTAGCCAGCAAAAACGACGGCCCCGTAACATTCCTCCTGGACAGCGGCAAACTATTTTGAAAGGCCCGCAAAATGTTCTGTCAATTTGGTGTGGATCAATGGGGTTCGGCGGTTTGTTTTCTTTGTCTGGAGTCGAGGGTTAGGAAGATTACGAGCAGGACGGCCATTATTGCTGCTATTATCAGGTTCATTGTCCAGCGTGAGAGGTTGGTCGGTGCGTTGTAAGACGGGTCCTCTTGATATGCCTGCATCCAAACGTTCCAACGCAGGTTTATCACCGCCAGGTTCAGTGCGCACAGGGCGATCATTACCCAGCCGAGTATTCGCCAGCGTTTGGCTTGATTGCGCAGGCACAAGGTCGCGCTTACCACGAAGATAACCCCTGCAATAGCGAGGACCGCTGCCGCAGCGTGCCAGTCCTTCCCCGCAATGGAGGTAGGCAGCAGCCAGGCGACCCCGCCGAATATGCTGCCCGCAAACGCGCCGTAGATCGCGCTTTTGGACATTGGGGCCGGGGCCGAGAGGTATTGATACTCGAGTTCTGCATCGTCTTCAACCCGCGAACCATGGGTGGATGCCGCGCCGCCTGCACTCCGCTCAAAACGGACTCCATGACCTGGCTTGGGAACTTTGGATAGTGCGCCGAGGACGGCGAGGGTGAAAGGCTTACCCGGTGCGGTCTTGGCCAGAACGTCCTGGATGAGCGATGCGACTTCGGGTTTGAGCAACGACCTGGCCTTGGAGACATATTGCACTAGCGCCGGCTCGGACAAATCCAGATCGCCCGCCACCGCAGGTGTCGAAGAATGCCGTTGGTAGAAGAAGATCAGCGGCTCGCGGAATTTCTCGGAGACGGTCTCAAGCCCCCGCCAGACAAGCTCCTGACGCTCCTTACTTATTGGGACCTCGTCCGCCTCGGATTCATGTCCCTCTGCCGGTTTGGAGTCATGGATAACGCCGAAACGCTGCTTTCTCACCGACTTATCGACGAGGTTCCGTGCGATTCGGCAGAGCATCAGGCGGAACTTGTGGGGGTCTTTGAGTTGGGCCAGGCTATTGAAGGCCCTTGTGAAGGTCTCCCGAGCAAGTTGGCGGCTTTTGGCGAAATCGCCCGTGGCGCTATATGTGATCGCGCAGATCAGAGACTGATAGCGTTCGACAATTGAGCCAAAGGCATCCTTGTCGCCAGCCTGACTGGCCCGTAGTAACTCGGCCTCGGTAATGGTTGCTTGCATCCTAATTACAACCCCATTGATCACTCTATACTATAACCTCAACAAAACGGAATCACCAAAGAAAATATCCGCACCGGCGGATTATTCGGCTGGCCCCCAATCGATGATCAGGGCGGTTATATTGTCATGTCCGCCGGCTTTGTTCGCCGCCGCTACAAGTGCTTTGCAGGCTGCTTCGGGATCGACCTTCGTTCCTAAAAGTCCGGTGATGGCCTTCTCGTCCAGCAGGTCGGTAAGCCCGTCAGTGCACAGCAAGAGGCGGTCGAATTTCTGCAGGGCGAATGAGCGGACGTCGGAACGGGCCTTTTGTTCCATCCCGATATACCGGGTGATTTGGCCTTGTGCGTGGTGATTTTCAGCGTTCTCGGGTTTCAGACGCCCTTTCTCTATCAGTTCGGATATAACCGAGTGGTCGCGCGTCAGTTGCCGCAGACGCCCCTTTCGCAGCAGATAAGCCCTGCTGTCGCCCACGTTGGCGACGAAGCAGCGGTCCTTTCGAAGCAGCGTAATAACGATGGTCGCGCCCATGCCTTTGAAGCCGCTCTCGCTGGTTCCTTCGAGGTGGAGCTGCCTGCTTTGTTCGGCGATGGTGCGTTCGAGCAGCGCCCTTATTGCCCGTGTAGTCCCGACTTTGAGGCGATCGATGGCGTTTTCGATCATCACGGGCAGGTCCTCGATGATAATCCCCGATGCCAGCGAGCCGCCTCGATGGCCCCCCATGCCGTCGGATACGAGAAAAATAGGCACATGTGGGTCGGCGAAGAAGGTGTCCTCGTTTTCTTCCCGTACCTTTCCGACATGTGTCTCGGCGGCCCAACGGAAAGTGCTGGATTGGCTTGAAGCATCGACTAAGTTTTCTGGCACTGAAAATGCCCCTATTATCGGTCTCTATACGAGCGTCTGCCGGCACCACGGGCAATGGTTCCAGAAATTAGTATCGACAGACCAGCCGCATCTCGTGCAAATTTCCGGGAAAGGACGCACCTGCCAGGGGCGGCGGACCTTCCTATGACACCAGGGGCAGTACCGCATAAATCGCATAATCTTTCCGTCACAATGCTTGCAGCGAGCGTGATATCGTACGTCGGGCGTCTTTTTTGCGGCGGGCGAGGCCAGGCCCGGACTGTAGCACCACGGGCAATAATGCCATTCGGGCAGCACACCTTTACGGCAGTAGGGGCAAACGTGGCTGAATTGCGTATTCGCGTCGAAGCGGTTCTTGTCGCTGCCGCACCATGGGCACAGCACCATGCTTTCGGCTATGGGTTCGCCGCAATCTACGCACCGAAAGCCCGCCGAGAGCACTCTATCATATCGCTTGAGGAAAGCGCCCCGGCGCATTTTACGCCAGTCGAGCTTTTTTCCGTTGCCGGATTTGAGGATGAATCCGGTCTTCAGGCTATTCGGCACGGCCTCGAGCATCGCTGTGAGCATGCTTTCGGCGTGTTGGAAGCGTTTAGCCGGATCGACGGCAAGCGTCTGTTTGAGGAACGCTGCAAATGCAAGGCTGGTCCGCTGGCGGAGTCGCTTATGGCCTTTGGGCGGCCAGTGGAACGGCCATTTGGGCAGAACGCCGGTGAGATACTCGTATAGTATCAAGCCGATAGCGAAGCAATCGCTGCGGTAGGTCGGTCGGCCGTAGGCCTGCTCCGGGGCGACGTAGCCGGGAGTGCCGAAATCATCGACCGTCCGCATTCGCCCTTTAACTTTCAGGCCGATACCAAAATCGCCCAGGGCCGCCCGTCCGTTCGGAAAAAGAAAGATATTGCCCGGAGTAACATCGCAATGGACCAGTCGCTTGCGGTGCGCGTGCGCCAGCCCGTCGAGCACCTGGGCGACAATGAAGATAATTCGTCGCGGCGACATGGGCGCCGAGCAATCGGCCAGAGTGCCGACGGATAGCTCCGTTGCAAGCACGGCGTGGCCGCTGATTATGTCGGCGTTCTTAACCGGCATTATATGTGGGTGGCGAAGCTTCGCAACCAGACGTATCTCCCGGAGCAACGACTGGTTATCGCGCTGCCCGTTCACGCCGATCAGAGGTATCTTTAGAGCGACCCATATACCCTCGACCGAATCTCTGGCCTTCCAGACCTCGCAGCTTCCGCCTTTCCCGAGGCATTTCGCCAGGCGGTACTTGCCCAGACGACGACCTCGCCTCAGACGCAGGGCCGGGGGGCGCGAAGTAAGCCGTTTAGTTGTCTCAATCGGCTGAATCATCCGGTTGCTTTTTTCCACCAGGAATGTGAATAACAATACCGCGCATATATTAACAGCAATTCCCGAAATGGCGTCGAAGAAAAAGGCCAATAAATCAAAAACCTTTTCAAAAACCCCCACATACGAAAAGAACTTCGTCCCGGTTACGAATCGTCAACTCTCCGCATAGCTGTTTAGCCCGGCGGCCAGGTCGATGTAGCGATAGGGAATGCCGAACTCGGTGCAGATTGCCTTGAATTTCTCCAATACGGATTCGCTCAATGCGCTCTGAAAATCCTTATCGCCCTTGCAGCAGAATATCCGGCATCCGGCGAAGCGATAATCGTAGATCGAACATGCGACAATAATGTTGTACGGACAGCGGCCTGTCGGCATCGCTTTTACCTTCTCGCCATCGAGCCTCGCAGCCAAATACGTCAATTCCGGCGGCGTAACGTACAAACGATGGTCGAAGGTCTCGAAATCGCAGCATTTGCCGCAGGCATCGCATCCCGGCGCTCGCTCGGCGGCGTCCTGCAACTGCATATCCAGCCACTCGTAAACCGCCGCAACCTTCTGGACTACCTGATCAGTTATTTCGCGTCGTTCCACCACTTTTTGCTCTTCTTGATTCTTTCGATTTCCCTGTAGTTGTAGAACCTGCCGCGGTTGACTCCAGGGCACTTCCGGGTGGCTTCGTTCCACGCCTTACCGCTGGCCAGATTGCTCGGCCAGAAAGGCCAGTTCCTGCACTGGCTCGGCCGAACCGCGTAAATCATACATTTCTTACTCCCCTCAATCCCTATGGGACCGTGGGTCTCCCGCAGAAAGATGCAGTCTTTGGTCAGGTCATGCTCGATGATGCTCGTCCGCAGACCCACGCGTTTGAGGTAATCGCGCTTCAGTTCGCTCATGGATATCCCCAGGAACTCGGCGATCAACTCAATCTCCGGCCGAGTTGCCCAGATATAACCCTCCCCCGGCCCCGAGCAGCACCCCCCGCACCCCTGACACTCAAAGTGCAATCCACCAACATACCACGGAGTTTTTTTCTTCTTGCCCACAAACCTCACATCCACAAGGAATCCTGGCCGGGCGGAATCAAATACAACGAGCCACGACCGTAAGCTTGTCCCACAGGGCGAGCGGCTTGAGCTTGGCACGTGTCCAAAAGAGTTTCGCGCATCCTACCCGGCTTCCAACCATTGGGCGATTGTGTCCACAAACTCTCTGCCCGTACGAAGCAGGTATTCTGCGTCCTCGTTTGATATGACAAAGGTGTAGTCATAGTCGCCGATTTGCCTTTTCTCGAAAGCCCGGTTAAGTTCTCTGCCCATTTCTTTTGGGAGGATGCCTGTCTTTACGAAATGTTCGCCGAAGGCGCTTATCACTCCTTTGTGAGACGAAAACGAGAGGTCCTTGGTCAGCAGCGCTGCCTGGGCACAATAGAACATCGCGTAGTAGGTGCGAGATACGCATGATTCATAGTCTTTATGCTCCAAAAGCATCTCGGCACTTTGTATATATTTCTGTGCTCGCTTAACGAGGGTCGCTGCTTCTTTCACGCCGGGATGCCCTCCCTTCGTACATTGATTAGCAATGGGCTGTTGAGCTCGCTGTAGTCCTTCTCCGACACAGGGTAAACCGATATCAACACCGCATAGTCCAGGTTCAAATCGGTTATGATATCTATCATCCTGTCGATCTCTCTGCCTGGAGCAACTTCGCCCTCGAGCACAATCGCCAGATCAATATCCGAGTCGGCAGTGGCTTGGCCTCTCGCGCACGAACCATACAGAATGACTTCTTTGAGTCTTCCGCCGTACAACTCGGCAATTCTTTCCCGGAATTCTTTAATGATATCTTGCGTTTTCACAGCCTGTTCCCAAATCTCAATATTCGGCACAACTACCTGATTATACAAGAATCAGCCCCGGATAGCAAACGCGCGATATCTCCGACTTCCTTAATGTGTGGGCAGCATCTACTCAAAAATCCCATCTTCTCTCGCGGTCTTCACAAAAGCTCGCCAGAAGAATATTGCAGCAAATAACGCAACAGGCGGTATTGCCAGCCAGAGCCATATATATTTATGAAAAAGGTTTTCCTTCGCTGCGACAGAACCGTTTGAAGCCTCGGGAGGCTGTGTTTGCCTGCTCAACTTCTCGCGCATGGCCTTGATGGCGGCTGCCTGTTTATCAGAAAGCCAACCTTTTTCACTCGTAATCTTAAGAGCCCATTGGTCTTTCCATAACTCTAAAAAAGCTCTATACTCACACCTTGCTCGCAACTTGTTCAATAACTCTTCTTGCTCAGCGGGAGACTGTTTGCCTTTCTTGGCCAGCCCTTCAGCGAACGCCGATGTATCGTATTCATCAACAAGCCATGAGTAAGCCCCTCTGGACTTGTACTTTCCAGCAGGAAGAATGCCGGTTTGCATAGCTCCGATTCCGTCCAGATCCTTTGTCACAGTCAATTCGAGTTCCAGCTTATCGCCGGGCGCAGTCAGATATTTGCGGGTGGATCTAAACCCAAAATAAATCTCTCCTTTACGTGGCCCGGTAATGGGCATAGCTTCCCAGCCATCGGACAACTTCCCATTCTCGAAAATAACAATATCGTTCGATTGCCCTTCTCGGATGATACGCAGAACCAGCTTTCCCGAAAGAAAATCCTCGCGACTCATAAACGTCCAATGGAACCTTGGCTGTAGAAGCGGCAGCTTCAGGTCAATCGCCCGTTCTCGCGGCTCTTTGACTATAGTTAGCATATTCTGGGACGTATCCGTCATCTGCAGCGAGAATACAGGCACTGCCGGCACAAACGTAACTGCAAGCGCCAGCCAGTACATCTTGCAACTCCATATAGTGGAACCAGTGGCAGTTTTCATAAGCTCCAACGCATCCCTTCATAAGTTCTGGCACACAAGAATACCGTTCCTGTTCATTATAAACAAGACTCTGAAATAAGCGTACAAGAATTTCGCCGGCGACGATCTATCCTCAATGCCGACGCTACCATTTCAACACTGCACCTGTATCGGCGCTTGTTGCTAATAATGCGTATTTTGCGAGGCAGCCTTTTGTTATTTTTGGGGTTGGGGGTTTCCAGGTCTTTTTTCTTTCGGCTAATTCTTTGTCTGAGAGCTTGACGTTTATTGCGTTTTTGGGGATGTCTATTTCGATTATGTCGCCGTCCTTTAATAATCCAATCGGTCCTCCTACTGCGGCTTCTGGGCTGATGTGTCCTATGCAGGCGCCTCTTGTACCTCCGCTGAATCTGCCGTCTGTGATTAGGGCGACGGATTCGCCGAGGTCTGCGCCCATTATGTAGCTTGTAGGGCTGAGCATTTCCTGCATTCCGGGTCCGCCCTTGGGGCCTTCGCAGCGGATTACTACGACGTCTCCTGCCTTTACTTTGCCTGCGAGGATTCCGTCGCAGGCCTCTTCCTGGCTCTCGAATATTACGGCCGGGCCGGTGTGGGTCAGCATCGCCGGGGCGACGCCTGCGGTCTTTACCACGCCGCCGTTGGGTGCGAGGTTGCCGGTGAGGATCGTCAGACCGCCCCTCTTGGAATAGGCGTTATCGAGGGGGTGGATGACTTCGGGATTCTTTATCTCGGCGTCGGCGATATTTTCGCATAAGGTCTTGCCCGTAACGGTCAGGCAGTCGGCATTCAAGAGATCGGGGACCTTGCTGATTTCGTTTAGAATCGCGCTAATGCCGCCAGCCGCATCGACATCCTCCATGTGCCACTTGCTCGATGGCGATACCTTGCAGATATTCGGGCACTTCGACGAGATCTCGTTTATCCTTCCGAGGTCGTATTCGATTTCCGCCTCGTTGGCCACCGCCAAGGTATGCAGGACGGTATTGGTCGAACCGCCCATCGCCATATCGAGGACGAGGGCATTATCGAAGGATTTCTTCGTGATGATATCGAGGGCCTTGATGTCCTTTTCGATAAGCGTCATTATCTGCCTGCCCGCGGCGGCGTAGAGGTCCTGACGTTTCGGGTCGATGGCAAGGATGGTTCCGTTGCCCGGCAGCGCCATTCCGATACCTTCGCAGAGGCAATTCATAGAATTGGCGGTGAACATCCCCGAGCAGCTCCCCTGGCCCGGACAAGCGGCCCGCTCGAGTTCGGCGAGCCGGTCTTCGTCGATCTTGCCCGCGTTAAGTTGGGCGACTCCCTCGAATATGCTGATAAGGTCCACGGTCTCGCCGTCTTTGGTCTTGCCCGAGGCCATAGGCCCGCCCGAGACGAAAATCGTCGGGATATTCAGCCGAACCGCCGCCATCAGCATCCCGGGGATAATCTTATCGCAGTTGGGGATGCAGATTAGGGCGTCGAAACAGTGCGCCCGCACCATAGTCTCGACCGAATCGGCAATAATCTCGCGTGAGGCCAGCGAGTACTTCATTCCCGTATGCCCCATTGCGACGCCGTCGCAGACGGCGATAGTATTGAACTCGAACGGCGCCCCGCCGGCCTGCCGAACCGCGTCCTTGACCGCCCTGGCCACCTTATCGAGGTGAATGTGCCCCGGAACTATCTCGCAAAAGCTGTTCGCGATTCCGATGAACGGCTTGGCGATATCCTCGGCACTTAGGCCGCAAGCGTGAAGCAGCCCCCTGTGCGGCGCTCGCTGAAAGCCCTTTTTAACTGTATCACTTCTCATAATCCTGATTCTCCAAAAACACTTGCAAAGTTGTTTGAAAACTTGAAAATTGTATTCTAACCGCTCATAAAGGCCGATTAAAGAAAAATCGCTTGCCTTTGGGCGGCCAAAACGTATAATTTAATCCCTGTTGCCTAAAGGCAGAAATTGCCAACGTCACCCCTGCGAAGCTTGTGCCCGCGAAAGCGGGTAGCAGGGGTCCAGAGCGAAGAAGCTGGATTCCCGCTTCCGCGGGAATGACAAATTGTGTTTCCGCAACAGAGACGAATTAGCGACTGAAAATAACGTTCAATATAGACTATTCGGGAGACTAACGATGATGTCTGATAAGAATTGCCTTTTCATCACCACTACCGTGCTTTGCCTGCTGCTCCTTGCCACAGGCTGCGGCCGTTCCGCAAAACAAACCGAAACCTGTAACGAGAAGGTCGTAAAAACCGTTGATACCGGCGAAGAAACCAAAGTAAAGCCGGAGAAGGTGGTTGAAACCAAGGTCGAGCCTGAAAAGACCATCGAGACCAAGGTTGAGCCTGACAAGGTGGTCGAGACGAAAGTCGAACCGGACGAGCAGAAGTCGGCGGTGACGCTGGCGCTGAAGTTCGAGCCCAACGACGTATCGACGTATAAAGTAGTAAGGGAGGCACAGAAGTCGGTCTTATGGGAAGGTCCGGCCCCGACCAAGCCGTCGGCATTCAAGGGCGGCCTGACGAGCAACAGGAGTGAAATAACCTTCACGCAGCAGATCAAGAGCGTGGACGAACAAGGTAATGCGATTGCTCAGATTACGATCAGGAAGCTGAGGTATCTCACCAAGGTCCGCGACAACGTCTCAATGGATTTCGACAGTTCGAGAGAGCAGGATAAGAGCGACCCAATGAACGGCCTGATCGGACGGGGTTACTCGATAAAGATCACGCCTGCCGGCAACGTCGCCACAGTCATGGAAACGGCAGATGCGCAGGCCGCCGTCAAGGGCAGTTCCGCCGCCGCAAAGGCCGCTCGATCACTACTCGGCGGCGAAGTAGTCAAGCAACGCCATTCCATCCCGGCACTGCCTGCAAAAGACAAGAGCCGGGTAAGCAAAGGAGACAACTGGAGCGCCCTGAGAACATTCGACTTCGGGATGTTGGGCGCCAAGTCATACGAGAGAGTATATAAATTAGACGCTGTCGAGGACTCGGACAAAGGCAAGGTCGCCGTCGCCCAAATGAGCGGCGTGCCCTCTTCCGAAGATGCCGCGGAGCTTCATAAGGAGCAGTCCAGCGGCTTCCTCTCGAAGCTATTCGACAATACCGAAGAATACACCGGCCGGCTCAAGCTCGACCTCTCCGCAGGAAAAGTGGAAATGTACCGCGAAGAGTTGAAATCCGAGTGGCTGGCTGTTGACCCGGAGTCCGCGCAAAAACCAAACGAACAACCCGCGGCTCTGAGAATGACGGCCGTCCGGCTCTACAAGATCGAGAGAATTGACTAAAACCGCAAGACCGGCGCCGGCATACATCAAGCCCGGCAGCAAATGGGCATCGACGCCGACCGAGTAAAGACCATAAGAACTGAAAGGAGTAGAATTGAGAACCGCACTTACAATCCTGACTCTTTCTGTGCTTTGCGCCCTTGCAGGATGCACTAATTCCGAAAAAAGCACGCCCAAAGAGGAAGAGAACATATTGACCGTCGATTTCGTGCAAGGCCAAATCCTCCAATACAGATTTGCGGCGAGAAGGGAAATAATCATCGAGTGGGACCCCGAAGGAAAAATGTCCAAGCCGGGAAAAAAGGCTACCGAGACGAATACCGAATCTCTGGATATCGTCATGGCCTACACGCCTATCGAAGTTGACCCTTTCGGCCTGACAACCATTAAGGCCACGTGCAAATCCGCGAAGGTCACCCGGACCAAGCGAACCGCCGCAACCAGCCGAAAGGACGCCGCCGAACATTTTGCAGGCAAAACCTACACTTTCAAGGTCGGGCCCACGGGCAAAATAGAACACGGCTCAGAACTCGATAAGCTGATCAAGCAGGTCGCCGAGAAGGCATTCCGACAGAACTCGAATCGAGGTAGAATCAAAGAACCCGAAATGATAAGCGACTTCATCGCGAGCCAGTGGTTTCTCTGGGATTCGATCTCCAGTATAGATGCAGCCTCCGAAGGTCTTGTGCCGGGCCAAACCTGGAAGTCCAAACTGTCGCTGCCTTCTCCGATAGTGATGCGGCAGGCCAGAGATGTGGTCTATACGCTCAAAGAAATACGCCAGACGCACCAGGGGCGGGTCGCCACAATCGCCAGTTCGTACTCGCTCTCAGATTCGACGCCAAATAGCTGGCCTATCCCCTATTCGGGGACGTTTCAGGTGAGCGGAACTTTCGGATTCCTCGGCGGATACAACCTGCTCAGCGTGAGCGGTCAGGGCGAGGAGAAGTTCAACATCGACACCGGCCAATCCGAACAGTATGAGCAGAAGTATGAAATGAAACTGAGCTCCATAATACCGTTGGGCATCAGCGCAAAACCACAGATTACGATCCGACAAACTATAACGGCACAGAAGTTGTAACGGCATCAGATTAGGGAGTCGCGGCTTGGAACGCAATAATCTATGGGCGCCCTGGCGGATTAGCTATATTCAGGGCCTGGACAAGACAACCGATTGCTTCATCTGCCACAGCCGCGACAATCCCCAGGACGACGACGAGAATCTCGTGCTGTGGCGCGGCGAAAAGAGCATCGTAATCCTGAATCGCTACCCTTACAACAACGGCCATCTCTTGATAGCGCCGCTGCGGCATATCCCGGACCTCGACGAGACGACCGACGAGGAGATGCTGGAGATGACCAAACTCATCCGGGAATCCCAAAAAGCGCTTTCGCTGACCATCAACCCTCACGGCTTCAACGTAGGGATGAACTTCGGTCGATGCGCCGGAGCAGGCCTGCCGGGGCATTTGCACATACATGTCGTGCCAAGATGGAGCGGAGACACCAACTTCATTAATGTATGCGGCAACGCCGACGTTATCAGCCAGAGCCTGACCGAACTGCTCGATTTGCTAAAAGAAGCAAGCAAAGAACACAAACTACCGGCTCTCTAACTCTACGCGCAAAGTGTCGCAAGGAATCGCCGATTACGCCTACGATGCAGGAATGACAGATAAATTCTTACTTAAGAAGTTCGACGTAATCCAGCCGGGGCTACCTGATAACCTTGGCGTAGGTGACTGACCGTAGTCAGTTGGATAGTTCTTAGTTAGTATACCATCCCAATGCCTTCAACCTTTCAAAGGCAATCTTTATATGCTCATCTTTCATGATGGTTCTTTTTCTATTGGACCACTTATGCACAAACGAGGTCAATCGCTTTAGTTCCTTCGGTTTCTCATGGGTGGCAACCCAGTGAACAGTCGAAAGCAATTCCATTCCGTAAGGAGTCTCAAAGCCCTCAATCAACTTGGCCACACTGTCCAATCGTTCCTTCGTTGCCGGATGTTCCTGTAGATATGACGTAGCCAATGAATGAGCTTCTGGCAATACAGATATGGTCTTTTCAGGATTGTCATCACCTTCACCGAAACCGTCAATGAAATGTCCTTCAATTAAGATCAGTACATGTCGAAGGTTCTCCGCATACGGGCCGTAGGATGCAGCTTTGTAATTGAGACGGAGCTTCTCACCAGCTTCCTGCATGAAATACATCAGCTTGTGGATTTCCAGAAGCGTTATGGAATCATCCAGCATGGCCTCCAAGTACTTCTTAACTAGCATGACCAGAGACGCACGTCCTACAGTCATTCCAGGCTTCCTAGTGCGATTCACCATTTCCTTGGCTTCGGGGGCACCCAAAGGCTCATAGATGTACACTTCCACATCTGTCAGGGTGCCCAGAACACCCTCGATAATAGGACGTACCGTCTCCCAACTGAGTCCTCCCAGTCCACAGCCAAGCGGAGGGATGGAGATAGATCTGATGCCGAGCTTCTTGATCTCTTGTGCCAGAGCTCCCAAGCCGTCTTGTATATCCTTAAGCTTACTCCTACCTTTCCAATGGCGTTTAGTTGGTAAATTGACGATGTACTGCGGACCACCAAGAATTGAAAGCTTGTAGGTGTACACCATTCCGGGATGCAGCTTCTTTTCCTTGCAGACCTTGCGATACGCCTCAAAATTCTCTGGGTAAGCCTTCTTGAACTGTAGGGCGATCCCCCGGCCCATAATCCCCACGCAGTTGACTGTGTTAACCAGAGCTTCCGAATCTGCCTTGAGTATATTTCCCTGTTTAATGTAGATCATGCCTATTCCAACACCTCTAATAATACCAATTGCTCTTAACTTTCACCATCGGTTTGTGGGTTGCTAATTCAAGAGCAGCCTCTATTCTATCACAGACTGCCGGGCTGTTCACGCCAATTCCGGCAACGAGTTCCCAAGGGAAGAAATCAAACACGAGAAACTCAGCCTGCTTGCCTTCCTTGATTTCTGGGTCACGAAAGTCAGTGGCTCTGACAGCTTCCCAACTGATCTCTCCAAGATCCGACAAATCATAATAGAACTGCGTATATGTTGCTCCTGCATTGGTGGCTGTGAACGTCCATTTACCATCATTTTTTTCTAAATATGCGACCACGTCCTTCAGTGACGAAACCAAGTGAACAATCGGACCTTGGCCGCCCCTGTATGTGAGATCAAGATGGTTGCCCTTGTGCAGCAAGTAAAGCATGACAGAGCGAGGGCAGAAATAGAAGGGAACATATTCTCCTACACAGGTCCCAGGATGGCAATCAACGTGAAGGCTTAATCTCCGTTGCTTAATTGCATTCATGCCGACATTCGTATTATCCAGCCCAAGGGCGATTCTCTTTGCATCCGAATACAATCCGCAATGTTCGATCAAGCTCGACAGATTGTCCACATGAGTTATATGATATATGAATGGCTTGTTCGGGATTTGATCCTTGCGAGTTTTAATAGTGACACTCCTTCTGCCCTACATCACATACAGAATAACTGGAAGCCCTGTGGCTGTAACACGAAATCGAACTGCAAACCTGTTAGATTTACGCCGCAACGGACCATCAAAATCGCAGGCTGGAAGAGCCCTGCTCGGGGCCATAGAGACTCATGTCTGTGCCACTTCCGATCTAAGTTTATCCTGCGAGATGACCGTCGTCTATTTCGCCGTGGACCGTTCGTTCAAAGGCAATTGTTGGTATTGTAGCCGTTTCCGCAAAAGCCGCAAATAAATTTGCGGGCCAAAGTATTTTGGGGGATGTGTGGTCTGTGATCCATTCAGTCCGTGAGAATTTGTGAAACCTATGGCTCGTTCGTGCATCCGCGTTCGGAAAGTGGCTTTCCTGGACTACAGATAGCAATACGGGCTAATAGTCTTTGACTCGCAGGTTTGGTGCGGTTAACCTTCGAGGACTATGAATAGAATGCTCGCATCTTGTTTCGGTCTCGGCCGGCTTCCGGTTGCCCCGGGGACGTGGGGCTCGATTCCGCCGGCGGTTGTGTTTGGTGTTCTTTGCCAGTTCGGGGCGGCGCCGGTGTTAGTATCTATTGTTATGGCGGTGTTTGTCGTTGCCGGTTCTGTCGTATGCGTCAAGTACGCACCGGCTGCGATCGCGGCGACGGGCAAGAGCGACCCGGGCGAGGTCGTCGCCGATGAAGTCGCAGGTCAGGCTGTTACGCTGCTCAGCGTCCCGCTGGTGATGACGGCGGAATTCACGGTCGGGCGGATCTGGGCCGTTGCGGGGATGGGGTTTTTGATATTCAGGATACTCGATATTGCCAAGCCCCAGCCCATCCGAAAACTGGAAAAATTACCGCAGGGATGGGGGATTCTTGCCGATGATTTATTAGCCGGCGTCTTTGGGGCGGTTATCCTGCACATCAGCGTATGGTTGTGGCTCGCCCGATAACCTCCAACGCAGCGCGGGTGATATTTTAGTCTCTTACAAATAAAATTGAACGCAAAATGGTCATAAAATATAAATCATCATGCAAATACGCCTCTCAGCGAGGGGATGATATACATTTCACGCAGTTTCAAAGCTGTTGCAGTAACTCTGCGTCCCAAAGCAG
>JAUVXL010000046.1 GCA_030603595.1 Sedimentisphaerales bacterium
GCGTTCCACCGACGAACATTTTCCGGCATCTTACTCAATAGTTGCTTGAATGTTTTTCGCCACGATTTGCTTTGAATCGATTTTGCCAACTGCTTCCCTTGCGGGATAACTGCTTTATGTTTTACTATCGTCTTCATATTACCTCTATCGGCAACCAGAAGACTGAAACTTTATTTATTTACAAGTCCTAAGTGTCCTACACACTTGTAGGTTGACATACGGGGCCAGCATTAGGAGCGACGAGAATAGGAGTCGCCTATATGGCAATTCCAGATTATGAAACTTTGATGTTGCCAATATTGAAATTCGCTAATGACGGAAATGAGCACAGTGTGAGGGAGGCAACTGACCTTGTCATTAATGGAGTTTGCACGTCGTACAGGAGCCAAAATACTCAAGGATAGATAGGTCAGAAACAAAAACCTGCCAACCGGATACCATGCAGACAGCAGTAGGAGAAACTTCGTGATAGACCTTCCAATCTTTCTAACGACAAGGACTTTATTTTCAGACCAATGCTATGAAGTCATCGGTCGTGCTCTTGCGTATGCAACCAGTTTCGAGTGTAACTGTAAATCACTCGGAGCTATCACAAAGATGAAACAAGAATTGGATTTTTATTGCGATGAGTCTGTTTTAGAGCTTTGTCGAAAGCTCAGAAAGCCACTTGGATTTTGGACAGAAGAACTCGCGAAGGTCTTCAGAGGAACAACAAAGGCTGCAATCGAACGCAATGACGTTACAGGTCAACTGATGTTTGAGACACTCATCACGAAGATTAAAGATGCCCGAGAGGCACGTAATGAGATAGCTCACGATTTGACGAAGGGGATCGAACACCGTGCTGAAGACGAGAAGGAGAAGGGGCATGTAATGAAGGAAGTAGAGATACTGGTCCGAAAAATAGCAGAGGCAGATGTAAACGTTTACAACTTGTGCCGGGTCATTACTAAAGAACCCCCTTACCAAGATGCGAATGACTATTGTGAGAGAGCAGTCAAATGGGTCTGCGAGGTAGAGGATAGCTGACGGTGTGTACGAAACACTTCTTGACGGAATAAACACACCCACTCCGATAGACTACGCTCAAAAATCCAAAACACCTCTCAGCCCATTCCGGGATAACTAAAGGTCCGACTAAAGGTCCGCGGTACATTTTTGGGTCCGGACACAACAATCCCAGCCAAAAACCTACCACTCCCATTCATCCTTCGCCTCTCAACACCTAACATCACCATGAATCTGTGTAAATCTGCGCCAAATCTGTGAAACCTGTGTCTTAGGTATCTGTGGTCAACCCTCTTTCGTGACAATTCGTATAAATTCGTGGTTAATTCATGGTGCCGGTGTCAATATCTGTCACTGAAAACAAAATTCACTTGACATCGAACTTCAAATATGGTACAATGCATACGCAACTTAATAGGAGGTAATCAACATCAAACTCATACTCGCCCACCATCAATCTCAAAGTCGCAACAAGCCGAAGTCGAAGCGCAGCGCAGATCCGCCCGCGGCGGGCCCGAAATCCCCCAATTACCTGATCTCCTGCTCCCCTGATTCCCTCCAACCTGATCCCCCGATGCTCGGATCCCCTCTTCTACCTCCGTCTTCTGCCCTCTGTCTTCTGAACCCCGCCTACTCTCTACTCTCTCCTGCCTACTCTTGCCCCAGACCACCTATGTATCCCATTTTACCAATACCCTATTTCTCTGTGTTCTCGGTGGCTATTTCCTTCATGCCTTCATGTCTTAGTGGCCAAAACCGCTGCTCTACAACTGTCGAGACTCCTCTACAAATCGGACTTTTTGCGCAAAACAAACCCAATCCCCAAACCCCCAAAATCAACGCACCCTCTTGTACCTCAAGGAGTTACAACAATATCCCGCCCCGCCACAGGCAAAAAAACAAACCCAATCAAACCCAATCCCGTGCGCACAAGCCCGTCCTGAGCAGCGCGGTCTCTGCGTACCCGGCGGTGAGAAATGGCTGGCTAACTGTTTATAAGCCGGTGTGCCCGGAGCAGTTCCGCTACGCTCCATGCCTGGGCGATGCAGCCTCTGGGCTTGTGCGGAGCTTCGCCGTCGAATATCTCCGAGATGCTGCCGAGACAGGCATCGGCGGTGAGATGTTCCAGCAGAGGCTGAATGAACTCCGCTGCCGTCTTCTTGCTCTTCTTACTGAATTCGTTGACTTTCAGGTAGGCCTCGATGAACGGGCCCATGAGGAACGCCCAGACGGTCCCCTGGTGGTAGGCCTCGTCACGCTGCCGGGGCGGGCCTGCATAAATGGCTTTGTAACGCTTGTCCTGCGGGCTGAGGGATCGAAGGCCCATAGGCGTAAGCAGTTCAGCGGCAACAGCGGACACCACGCCCTTCTGCTGATCGCAAGTCAAAGCCGAGAAGGGCAGCGAGACGGCGAATATCTGGTTTGGACGAAGGCTCGAATCGACCGACCCGTCGGGCAAAATGCAGTCGTTCAGACAGCGGCTCTGCTCGTTCCAGAACAAACGTCTAAAGCTCTCGCCGGCTTGGTCCGCCATAGCCTTGTAGTGCTTGGCGTTATCCTCGTTTCTATCGGCATAGAACCGGGCCATAAGCCGCAGCGCATTATACCACAGGGCGTTCACCTCGACGGGTTTGCCGTACCTGGGCGTAAAGGCGACTCCGTCGTACTTGGCGTCCATCCAGGTCAACTGGGTCTCGCTGTCGCCTGCGGTTATCAGGCCGTCTGTATCGGCGTGGATGCCGAAGCGAGTTCCCTTCTGATAGGAGTCTATAATCCATCGGATTACAGGCAGCAGGTCCTGCGTGAAAGTCTGCGAGTCGGTGCTGGCGCTGAGGTATTGAAAGGCTGCATTAACGAACCAAAGCGAGGCATCGACGCTGTTGAAGTGCGCACGGTTCGATCTGCCATCGAAGCGGTTTGGAATCATCCCCTCGTCCGCCGCTGCGGCGAACGTGGCGAGCACCGATTTCGCCTCGTCGAATCTTCCGGTTGCAAGCAAAAGACCTGGCAGGGCGATGAAGGCGTCGCGTCCCCAGTCCGCAAACCACGGATAGCCGGCCAGAACCGTTGTGCCGGAGTCGTCTTGGCCATTGCGTTTTGTTATGAACTGGTCGGCGGCCAGGCAGAGGGTCCTGAATTCTCGGTCGCCGCCTTTTCGAGCGAGGCTCGTGATGCTGCGATGGTGCTCGGCCAAATCCCTGCGGACCGAGTCGCAGTCGATATCGGCTGGCTCGGTGCGCTTGAATCCGGCACTCAAACTCGCCCAGAAGACAATTTTGCACGGCGAATCGATCTTAGCCCTGAAGAAACCGGGCGTCCAGAGGTCCTCGGTGCAGCCCTGGCCTCGTTCCTTGTTCACGCGATAGACGAAGTTGAACCACCACTGCTCGTCTTTCTCGAATCCCGCGCCGGGGCATTTCAGGAACAACTCGCAACTGCCTGGCATCTTGTGCCGGACGACTACCCCATCGGCTTGGCCACGAGCGGTCAAGGTCGAGTACGACCTCTGCAAAGCGTGGAAGTCCCTCAATCCGACAAACGGCCTCACGATAAAGTGGCAAGGACCAGGAAGCTGCGTGAAATCGTACTCGAGCATCACGGCATCGGCGTTGCGGGCCAGATATACCGATTTTGTCAGCCGGCACTTGTCGAATTCATAATCGAAATGCACCCCCGCGTCCCGGCGAAAATGCCTGATGCCGGTAAAGCCCAGCGGTGCGAATTTGTTGTCGAATTCAAAAGTCGAGAGATTACGCACTTTTTCCGCGTTGGGTGCTCGAAGCTTATCAGGCGCCGAAGACTCACCGTTGAAAAGAACCATTTCCAGACAGTTGGCCAGGGCCATAACCCTGTTGGCCGGCGGATTGAGCGACCCGACGAGCAGGGCGTGGTAACTGCTCGTGTTGCAGCCGACGACCGTCGATGATGCGTAGCCGCCGCGCCCGTTGGTCAGGAGCCATTCTTTTCTCAGAAGCTCGTCGATGGATTGGCCCGTGGTTGAGAGTGATACAATTGCCTCACCCTCGGCTTTCTGTAATGTTAGCACATTCTACCCCCAAAAAGGTATAGTTGTGGCGAGAAGTCGAATTCCGTCTCGTCCAGGTTGCTGTCCTCAGACTATCGCCTGCAAACTGATCGGCTCGATGCTTTGTGGCGGGTTGCCGGATTCGCCCGCATTCAGCGCCCCGGAACATCGGCTCTGAAGATTATCGAGCACGTTCATGAAGTTTATGTATGAGTCATAAGGCGAGTCATAAGGGTTGAAGTACTTATGAACGTCTCCGTCGGCGAAGTACTTCGTACACATATAGTAGAAGTGGTCCGAGGCCTGTAATCGTCGCCAGTCGGAGATGATCTTCGGGTCGTCGGTGTTCTTGATTTGTCTTTCAAGCCGATACAGTTCGTGTATTGCGCTGGACTGCATGGCATTTCCGAGCCAGGCCGAGAGATCTCTCTCGGTGTCCGCCCAGCTTATGATGTGAGGCACGTCAACCGCATCAACAGGATTGTAGGACTCAATCACCTCGCTGGGTGTCTTGAAGTCATTATCGGGATGTTCGAGAATCTTATCCGGCAGGTGCCGAACAAAATTGAATATGCCCGTATCCTCCCACTGGTGCTCGCCGAAAGTTTCATAGTCCATAAACAAATTGACTACGTTGCCGTTCCCGTTGACATTGCTGATCCAGCGGGCGAATTTCTCGGCCGTCAAAGGCCATTCGGGCCAATCGCGATTTGAGAATCGAAAGGCGATGTCGTCGCTGAGAGAATAGTTCTTCAGCAGAAGCTTGAGGTGATTGCAGTTTCTGGGCTGATAGACGAAGTTAGGGCTTCTGTCGCCGAGAATGTGGTCGGCGCCCTCGGTTATGATTGCATCGAACTGTCCCATAGCTTCGATAAGGGCGGCCAGTTCATTATTGTAGATCAGTTCCGTGTTCCTGAAAACCTTCGGTGTGTGGCCGAAGAGGTGGTTGATGATCTCGGAGTGCTTGCTGATCTGCGCGACAAATTCATTGCGCGAGTAGAGAAAGCTAAGGCTGTGATAATAAGTTTCGCCGAGGAACTCCACGCAGCCTGTCTCGGCCAGGGCGTCGAAAGTGCTCAGAACTTCAGGCGAGTAGCGCTGAAGCTGCTCGAGCAGTACGCCGGTTACGCTGTATGCGACCTTGAATTGTCCGTCGAATTTGCGTATCAAGTCCAGGATCAGACGATTTGCGGGAAGATAGCATTTATTGGCCACTTTCCGGCAAACCGAGCCGTTCTTGAAGTCGTCGAAATACTGGTGGTTGCTGTCGAATACGGTGTAGTGCCTCAGTCTCAAAGGCTGATGCACCTGGAAGTAAAAACAAACAGATGGCATAAATATCGTTCCGTCTTAAGGTCTATCCGAACATTGGCACGACCCCGGGCGGCGCTGTTTTATCACACCGCAACAAGCGTTTCTTCGTATATCCTGGCGCACTTCTCTGCGCTGTCTTTCCAGCGAAGTCTTCTGACCTCGAAATTACCGTGGTGCTTGAGAGTCATCTGCAGAGGCGGGTATTTCAGCACCGCTACGATTTTGTTTGCAATTTCGTCAACATCCCAGAAGTCAACCTTCAGTGCGTGAATCAGGACTTCGGAAACGCCGCTCTGCTTGCTGATGATGACGGGGACATCGTTGCCGAGCGCTTCGAGCGGGGCGATTCCAAAAGGCTCGGAGACCGAAGGCATAACGTAGAGGTCGGCCATCTTGTATATCTTCTGGACGTCTTGGCCTCGGAGGAATCCTGTGAAGAGCACCTTGTTCCCGATGCCGAGTTCGGCGGCCAATTCGATGGCGCGGTGCATCATATCGCCGGACCCGGCCATAACGAATTTAACGTTGCTCATAACCTCGAGGACTTTCTTGGCTGCATATAGGAAATACTCCGGGCCTTTCTGCATTGTGATTCGACCGAGGAACAGGACGATTTTTTCGTCACTGCGGATACCCGTATCCGCCAGTGTCAACTCGGCGGCGCCGTTTTGCTCGACGCCGTTGTGCACGACCTCGACCTTGTCTCCACAGATGCCGTACCTGCTGATTATGATGCTTCTGGTGAAATGACTGACGGCAATTATCTTGTCGGCCCGCTGCATACCCTGCCGTTCGATATCGTAAATCATCTGGTTGACATGTTCGCCGCTGCGGTCGAATTCCGTGGAGTGAACGTGTATGACAAGCGGCCTGCCGGTGATTGTGGCCACGGCGATGCCCGCCGGATACGTCATCCAGTCGTGGGCGTGCACGATGTCGAACTGTTCGTTCTTCGCAAGCTCGACGCAGAGGGCGGCATAGCGATGAACCTCGTTGTGCATGTCGCTGCCGTAATCGGATCCTGTAACAGGCAGTGACTCGGAAGCCGTGCCGTGGGCCAGTTTCTTTTGCCTGATGGTCTCTTCAATTCTCTGCTGGTAAGCTTCCGGTGTCCCGTATGGCTCGAGGGGAGACTCAATTGTGCGAAATTCAACATTCTTGAGTTCCCCAACTTTGAAGGATGGCGCCACGCTGCGGCGAGTGCAAGTGGTATCTAACAAGTTTACATGAGTGGCGTATTGGCCGTCGACCATTTTCGGCAGGACAAACGTTACATGGACGCCCATTTCGTCCATTGCCTTCGTAAGTCCGTAGCAGGCCGTGCCTAGCCCGCCGCTGATAAACGGCGGGAACTCCCAGCCTAACATGAAAACCCTTAAAGAATCCCCCACTTGATTTAGTCTCATAATCACTCGTTCCACAAGAAGTAACGCAAGATTGCCTCTGCTGGCCCAAAATAACACAAAGCACAGACTGAATACGCTGCCGGTGCGAAGCAAATTAACAAATCACCGGTTAAACAGTTTATCGGCCAGAACTTGCGAGGGCTTAATTTGCCGCCCAGAAAAAAACTGTTTAGAACAATGCCTTTTACAGTATAAATCGGGCTTTTCAGCAGCGCAAGTTCAGGAAATCTTGAAAAAATACATAATTATAAGACTGATAACGCACTTATTATGGGTTGCTGAGGGAGTTGACTATGATCGCAGAAATCTTTGCTTCAGGGCGGTATTATGGTGTTTGGGCGGGCGGACTTGCGGTTTTGCCGCCTAAACGGCGATAATCGGGCCGTTTCAGCCAGCCGGCATTGCCGCGGCGCATTGAATAGCCGTTCCGCGCGGAAGAGCAACGGAACGGCTTAGTTCAAACAAGACCATTGTGAACATAAAGCCCTTGTTCACAAATACTTAAGCAAAACCGGCCTACAGATCCTGCGGCTTGACAGTGCTGCGGCGGTTGGCCTGAGTTCGTGCAATGGCGCTGTCCAGCATAGAATATACCTTGTCGCTGATTGCTTCAAGCGCATCAGATGAGGTCATCATCTTTTTGCTCTTGATGTAGGCCTTGACTTTACTTGCCACGATCAAAGATTCTCTTTTCTTTGCCATTTCTAATAATCCTCCATGCTATAGAGAGTTAAAAAAGTAATAGTCCGGTACCTTAATCCTTCAAGGCCGGTACGCTTTAAGCGTTCAAACTACACGGACGAATCCGATTTGCAACAAAAAAATGTGCTCAAAGGCCAAAATTTTGCAATTAGGGGCCAAATAGTCGTTGCCGCGACGAGGCGGAAATTTCTATTTGGAACGGTGCTTTTTGATTATCCGGGGTCTTTATTTTGACGAATATACTCGGGAACGTGTGGTTCTTTTCCTCTGCCGCCTGCAAGCCGGCGGAAGAATCGGTTGATAATTGTAATGGTGAAAAGGGGCGATAAAAGGCCCGAATTGTTACGGAGAGATAAAGATGGCAAAACGCTCGAAAAAAAGTAGCGATGCACAGGCCGAGCTTCGCGGATACGTGGTCGTAGCCTTTGCAGATGACATTGACCAGGCCAAAAACTACGAGAGCCTGTTGAGGGCCAGTGATATTCCCGTTGAAGTCGCGGAGCAAGCCGACCAAATGGGCAACAGCGAGATAGCCGTTATGGTCCCCGACGAATTCCTCGACGAGGCGCACGTGATAATCGAGTCGCAGGATGCCTATGATGATTTCTATGACCTTGCATTGGACGACGAGGACGAGGACGATTTCGACAGTGACATCTTCGACGATGATTTCTGAGAACCCGGCAATTGCGGCATTGCCCGCAGCAGCACAGCGAGTGTGTGCTTATTCCTTATGATAAGTCCATGCCCGCCGGTCAACAAATCGGCAAAACTTCAGGGCCCGATACGATGGTAAAGAAAAAAGCAGATGAACGTCGTTGCAGTGACGGCCGCAGAATGGATGTGGTTGACAGACGTCTCGGCCTGGACCGCCGTCGCGGGCCCGGCCGGCGCCTGAGCGACGAACGCAAGGCAGCCGAAGAAGGACGAATGTCCGATGAGCAATTTGAATTCTTAATTGCCATCGACGAATACAAAAGAGCCAACTCCCGCCCATTCCCAACCTGGACCGAAGTCCTCGACGTAATAAAGGCTCTCGGCTACAGAAAAGTCGCCGAACCACAATCACTCAATCAACCGACCGAGGAAGAAGAACAAACCAAAGTCCCCCTCGGAACCTAGCAGGACTGAGCAATATCCAACTCTCTATTCGTTCTTCAGGTAATCACATAAGAAGTCCGCATCCGCGTCATGCCTGATCCCCTGACAACCTGATCTCCACATCCTGAACCCCTGATTTCCCGCTACCCTAACGCTCGCTTGGCAAAGTAGGTTTCCTTTCACTTGCGTTACGGTCCAACACGGACTCTTTCGTGGGATCGTACACAGTAACGTGCGAAAGTGGGGAATTGTGCTGACAAATCCTAATGGTTGTGGCGTCATATTTCATACCGAATCGTTGTTATTGAACTTTACGGGGTGGTTTTGGGCGTCCGGTTTGACGTTGAAACGGACGGCGAAGGCATATTAAATCACTGAAGGCGAAAAAGTTATGAAGAAAGATGGCATTTCACGGCGTGATTTCATGCGCACCACATCAGTGGCCGCAGCCGGGACGCTTGCCGGCGCCCTGGCCGGCGATGGGCAGGCAGCAACGAAGAAGGACACATCCAAGATTATCAATTACAACGAGAAGATGCACAAGGCCGGAAAGGTCCGCCATCTCGGAATGTCTTCGCACAGACGGCCTTGGATAGAGCACATCCTCGACAAATATCCCGAGTTCGAGATGGTGATCTTCCCATGCAGCGCCAAGACAAAAGAAAAGGGCACTACACCTCTCGCCGACAACGTCCAGGAAGTCAATCCGGGCCACGGCTCCGACCAGACACAGAGCATCTTCAAGACGGTGCTCGAACGCAACGTCGGTGTCGTAACGATCAAGCCGTTCTTCGGCGGAAGCCTCTTCGAGAGTTGCGGAAAGGTCAAGTTCCCCGTGATGGGCGTAGGCAGCAAGACCGAGAACGATATGGCTCGCCTGACTATCCAGTGCATCCTCGTCAACAAGGCCATCACCGCTGCGGTCCCGGGCCTCTCGACCCCATACGAAGTGGAGAACGCCGCCCGCGCTTCTTACACGCGCACCTTGGGTCAGTCCGCCGCCGATCATCAGTGGCTTATGGAGATTACCGACAGGCAGTGGGCCAATCTCCCCGCCGACTATGAGTGGCTGCGTGACTGGGAAGTAGTATAGTAAGCCCCGACCGGGACTTCAGTAATCGACAAGATGCCGGTCGTTTGTAGGCCGGCCTAAAAAAAATTGATCAAACCCGCGGCGGGTGCGGTTTTGCACCTGCCGCTTTATTAGTATAGCTTCAAGGCAAGGAGAATATCCGTGGGTTCAAGCAGTCGAAGTAATTGGCGTATATCCTATGGGACGTTTGCAGTGGTGGGTCTGGTTTGCGTGGTGGTCGGCTGTTTGGCCGGGGATTCGCAGGCCGAGAAGACCGCCGGCGAGGAAAAGTCGGGCGGTAACAGCAAGTGCTACGTCTGCCACGCAGGCATGAAGACCGAGGAGCTTACCACCGATCATCTTGCAATGGAAGTTACCTGCGATTCGTGCCACGGCCCCTCGATCGAGCACATGCACGATGAGATGCTGATGACCGAGCCCGACCTGCTTTTCGGGCGGTCGCAGGTAGTGAGCCTTTGCGCCAAATGTCACAACGGACATGAAAACCCCGAAGCGGTGGCGGAGTTTCGCAAGGAATGGACAGCGCGGATGCGCCCGAACGGACGCAATATCACGACCGATTCGGTCTGCACCGATTGCCACGGCACGCACAACCTTGCAAACGAAACAGGCGCAGAAATTCAGGACGAGCAAGAGGCCGAATGGCAGGCCGCCTTCAACGGCAGCGACCTGACCGGCTGGAAGCCTTCGGACGGCTCTTCATGGAAGGTCAAGCTGGGACGAATCTACGGCACGCCCCCGGCCGGTGCAAAAGCGGTGAGTCTCTGGACCGAGGCTGAGTACGAAGATTTCCTGCTCGCAGTAACATTCCGAGTCGAGCGGCCCGTCGATGCAGGCATCTGGGTCCGCGGCGACAACTCCAAGCCCGGCGCCCGAGTGGAAATCCTGCAGAGCGACAAACCGTATGCCCATTCAGGCAGCGTGTTCGTGCCAAAAAAAGGCCTGGCGCTGACGAACCTGCGAAGCGGCCTGCTGGACGACGGCGGGTGGAATACTTTCTCGATAAAGGTCGAAGCAGACCGCGTCCAGGTATGGCTCAACGCCGAAGAGGTAGGAGCCGTGCAAACAGGCGGACCGACGAAGGGCAAGATCGGCCTATATGTGGGCGGCAAGGGCGGGCAGTTCTGCGTTCGCGAGGTGCAGATTCAAAAGCTGAAAAAATCACAGAATTCCGAGAAGTGAAATGACAACCCCGGAATGACGTTTGCAGAACTGCAGTGCAATATAAAAAGGCTGTGAGCGCGAAGCTCACAGCCCCGGTAAAGCAAACTCCATTTTGCATTCACCCTAATCTCATAGTAAACTCTACAGCATTCGCCGTCTGTGGAACCAGCCGACAACGCCAACACTAATCGTGCTGGACCTATACACTGGATTGTAATGCAGGTGGGGGACATATGTCAAGAGAATTTCCAAAAAAAGGTTTTTTTGGGACGTCCAACCGGAGTGCCACCTTAGGCGTAGCAGGGTGGAGGCGAGGGGACAGTCAAAAGCCGACTCCGCCGGGCGGAAAGGGCGGCGACTGGAAGGCTTAGGATGGCTGTAGGAGGGCGGATTCGGCACGCTGTAAAATACTAATGGGGCACGACTTAAATACCGAAATAGACTACATCATGCTTGCCTCGGCAATGCGAGTACTGCTAATTTAGGATATGAAGGCCTCTGCAAAATTGCAGGTTAGGCCTATATTGTTGAAGAAAATCTTCTTTGTGATTTTCTTCAATAATCACTTAGCCGTTTATGAAACAAGACGTTGCTGTTAAAAAGAAAAAATCAAGAAACGATTTTTTCTTTTGTTAAGTAGGCCTAACCTGCAATTTTGCAGAAGCCTTTAAGACTTGTTATAAGGAGTTGTGTTCAATGAGCGATTATTCAGTGAGTCCGACGGGACAGAAATTTGCTATTCCAACAGAGGATGAGTATGCCGGCGAGATGGAGCGCATCGAGTCGCTCGTGGCCGCGGCGCGCAGCGAGGGAAAGGAAATCGTCGTAGTGATGGGGGTTGGCTTTGTCGGCGCGGTAATGGCTGCGATAGTCGCCGATACCGTTGAGAAGGAAACGGGCCGGCCGAGCAAGTTCGTAATAGGCTGTCAGCGTCCGAGCACTCGAAGCTACTGGAAGATTCCTATGCTCAATCAAGGTATCTCGCCGGTCAAGGCCGAAGACCCCGAAGTCGAGCCGATGATAGAGCGGTGCGTCCTGGAGAAGAAGACTTTGGTGGCCACCTACAATAGCGATTGCCTCAAGCTCGCCGACTGCGTTGTTGTGGATGTGCAGTGCGATTATTCGAAGAAGGACCTCGGCAATATGCGGACCGGCAAAGTGGAGATGGGCGCGCTCGAGGCGACCATCAAGACGATTGCCTCGAAGGTGCCGGGCGATTGCCTGACGTTGATCGAGACGACGGTTGCGCCCGGGACTACGGAGTTTGTCGCCTGGCCTATCATGAAAAAGGCCTTTGCCGAGCGCGGTATAGATAGGGCGCCGCTGCTGGCGCACAGTTTCGAGCGAGTAATGCCGGGCAAGCATTACATCTCGTCGATACGGGATTTCTGGCGCGTCTGCTCGGGCTGCGACGCCGAGGCTAGAGGCCGCGTAGAGAAGTTCCTGCACGAAGTGCTCAATACCGAGGAATTTCCGCTGACGGTAATGGATCGTCCGATAGAGTCGGAGACTACGAAGATCGTGGAGAATTCCTTCCGTGCGACGACATTAGCTTTTCTCGACGAATGGAGCTTGTTCGCCGAGCGCAACGGGGTTGACCTGATTAAGGTGGTTAACGCAATCAAGGTTCGTCCGACGCACAACAATATGATATTTCCCGGCCCCGGCATCGGCGGCTACTGCCTGCCCAAGGATGGCGGCCTGGGATACTGGGCGTACAAGCACATCCTCGGCTTCAATGACGACATATTCCAGATAACCACCAGGGCGATCGATATTAACGATACTCGCAGCCTCCACGTCGCAACGCTGACAAGGGACGCACTTCGCAATATGGGTCGGCAGATAGCAGGCGCTGCGGTTCTGTTGTGCGGAGGGAGCTATCGCCAGGATGTGGGCGATACGAGGTACAGCGGCTCGGAGATTGTAGTCCGCAAGCTTACCGAGATGGGCGCGGAAATGCGCGTGCATGATCCGTATCTCGAACACTGGTACGAACTGGAGAAACAGGATGTCTATCCGGCCCCGGGGCACTCGCTCTCGCGTTTCTTCCGCAATCAGGACGGTTTGGTGAATATTCGCGTCCGGGACGACCTTCCTGCGGCGCTGGCCGGGGCCCAGGCGCTAATACTGGCCGTGCCCCACGCGCCGTATCTGGAACTCGACCCGGGAAAAATCGTTGACTGGGCGGGCAAACCGTTGGCCGTAATCGATTGCTTTGGTATATTGGACGACGACAGGATTCGACAATACTTCGAGTTAGGCTGTGAAGTAAAAGCCCTCGGCCGAGGACATATACAGAGGATTAAGGAAGAGGTGAGAAAAAGCAAGTAAAACAGAAGTCAGAAGACAGAAGACAGAAGTCAGATTAGGGGGCGAGAACGTTGATTAAGACCGTAAAGGACTTGAAGGTCTATCAGTTAGCCTATAAGCTTGCTGTCGAGATATTTGAGATGACCAAGAAGTTTCCTAAAGAGGAGACTTATTCGCTGACTGATCAGATAAGAAGATCCTCAAGGTCGGTCGCAATAAACATAAGGGAAGGATTTGCAAAAAGAAAATACGAACAAGTGTTCATCAGGCATCTGAATGATGCCTTAGGGTCGAGCGAAGAAACCAAAGGATGGTTGGATTTCTCCCTGAGTTGCAAGTACATATCAGAGCAGAAGCATGGCCACTTATACAGCAGCTATGATCAAGTCAATGCTATGGCCTATTCTTTAATGAATAGATGGAGAAAGTTCTCCGACATCTGATTTCTGATTTCTGTCTTCTTGGCTAATAATATATTGGGGTAACCAACGATATGGATATCAAGGGAAAAAGGATTGCGATTCTCTCACCCGTCGCTTGGCGGACTCCGCCTCGGGCTTACGGGGCCTGGGAGACGGTTGCGAGTAATATCACCGAAGGGCTCGTTGCTCGCGGGTGGAAGAATGTTACGCTGTTTGCGACGAGAGAATCGCAGACGCGAGCGAAGCTTGTCGGATGGGTTGAGAGGGGCTACGAAGAGGAAGAGAAGCAGATTCCGTTAGTCTCGACGGTCCTGCACATATCGAAAGTTATGGAGCGGGCCGACCAGTTCGACCTGATTCACAACAACTTCGATTATATCCCCCTGACATACCTGCCATTTATAAAGACGCCGATGCTGACGACGATCCACGGCTTCTCCGACCCGGACATCCTCCGCGTCTATCACGACCACAAAGATTCATACTTTGTCTCGATAAGCGATTCCGACAGGGACAAAGACCTGCCCTATCTGGCGACAGTTTATAACGGGATCGATCTGACGAACCTGACGTTCAGAAAAAAGCCCGGCGACAAGCTCGTCTTCTTGGGAAGGATACACTCGGATAAGGGCGCGCATCTGGCTATCGACGTCGCCAAAGGGTGCGGGATGGACCTGATAATCGCCGGGATAATCCAGGACCAGGATTACTTCGACAGCCTCATCAAGCCCCATATCAACGATACTTCGATCAAATTCATCGGCCCGGTCGGCCCCGTCGAGCGAGATGCCCTGTTGAAGGAGGCTTATGCCGTTCTGCATCTCAATACTATCCCCGAGCGTTTCGGCCTGGTAATGGCCGAATCAATGGCCGCCGGCGTACCGGTAATTGCGATGGACTTAGGCTCGTGCCGAGAGGTCATCGCAGACAACCAGACCGGCTATCTCGCAAACAGCGTCGATGAAGCCGTCAAGGCCGTCGCAAAGATCGGCAGAATCGACCGAAACAAATGCTTGCAGCGGGTCAAAGATAACTTCACAATCGACAAGATGGTAGAAGGATACGAAAAAGTCTATGCCGAAATCTTCCGACGAGAAGCGCAGAAAGGATAGCCACGAAGACACTAAGCCCCAAGGGCCCCTTGCGGGGGCACAAAGAGAATGATGAAAGTGGGTTTCTGTTGTGGAAGGCCGAAACCGGCAATGTCACCCCTGCGAAGCTTGTCCTCGACCCCGATCGGGGAACAGGGGTCCACAGCAAAAAACTGGATTCCCGCTTCCGCGGGAATGACAAATGCTGATTCTGTAGTAAGAACTTCTTAAGTTTTTGTGTCTTCGTGCCTTAGCGGCAGGAAGTTGCGAACTCGGATATAGTTTCACAGGGATACGATAGATGAAGAACGAATTTGTCACGCGATATGAAGGCAATCCCATTCTTACCAAGGATGATATTCCCTATCCGGTGCAGACGGTTCATAATGCGGCCGTTGCGAAGTTCGACGGGCGGTACGTTATGCTCTTCCGCTCGCACCTCGATACGGGCAGGTCGATAATAGGAATCGCCGATAGCGAAGACGGCTTCGAGTTCAAGTCCCGGCCTGAACCGTTTATGCTCCCCGGGCAGAGCGGCGTCTTCTGCGAGTACGAAGAGTTCGGCGTCGAGGACCCGCGAATCACGCCTCTCGAAGGCGCCTACTACATAACATACAGCGCGTATTCACGGCACGGCGTTCGCATCGGCCTGGCCAAGACAACCGATTTCGAAACGATCGAGAGAGTCGCGTTCATAAGCGAGGCCGACTATCGCAATACCGTAATATTCCCGGAAAAGATAAACGGCCGGTACGCCAGGCTGGACAGACCCCATTCGGACATCAGCCCCTGGTCGATTTGGATCAGCTACTCGCCCGATCTGGTTCACTGGGGCGACTCGCGGGTGGTCATCAAGCCGGCGAAGTATCACTGGGACGAGATGAAGATAGGCCCCGGCGCACCGCCGATTCGCACCGAAAAGGGCTGGCTCAACATCTACCACGGCGTCTTCCCGACGATGGACGGCTCCGTATATCGCCTCGGCGTCGCCCTTCACGACCTCAACGACCCGGTCAACGTCCTCGGCGTCGGTGACCGCTGGATACTACAGCCCGAAGACCCGTGGGAGGTCGTAGGATACGTCCACAACGTAGTATTTACCTGCGCCGCCATACCTGAAGAAGACGGCAAGCTAAAACTCTACTGGGGAGGAGCAGACAAAGTAATGTGCGCAGGAACAGCAGTAATCGACGAGCTTATAGACCTATGCCTGACAGATTCAAGACCCGCAATTGGATAGACCTTACTATGTTCATGGAGGAATAGTCTCATGGTGCACCAGTTAAAAATCAAGCTCAAGGACATCCGCCCGGCGATATGGAGGCGAATCCAGGTCGAGGGGAACACCACGTTGTACGAACTGCACGACATTCTACAGGTTGCTATGGGCTGGGAGAATTATCACCTGTACGAATTTGAGATTGGTTCTCGCCGCTATGGCCCGCCGGACGACGACTTCGCAGATCTGGGTTTTGGAGAGCCGGTCGTCAACGACAAGAAGGCTAAGTTGTCGCACGTCGCGCCGGTGGTCAAATCCAAGCTGCTTTACACGTATGATTTCGGCGACGGCTGGCGCCACGACGTAACCGTCGAAAAGATTTTGCCCGTTGAAAAAGGCAGGCAGTACCCGGTTTGCCTGGCCGGCAAACGCGCCTGTCCCCCCGAAGATTGCGGCGGCCCGTGGGGCTACGCCGATATCCTCGAAGCCCTCAAGCACCCCGACAACCCGGACAGCGAAGAACTCTTGGAATGGGCAGGCGATTTCGACCCCGAAGCCTTTGACATAGACCAAATCAACAAACGGTTGAAAAGGATCAAATAGATATCGCCTCAGGGCCATTGTGCCGTGCGCGATACTGTTGATTGTGCTTGACAGCCTTGTTATTGTCGAGCAGGGCGGCTCGGCGGTCGGCGAGGGAGGATCGTGATCTTCTCGTGCAAGTCGGCCGGCATGGCGTCTTTGAGCATCTTGCGAATCTCATGCATAGGAGTTCGCTGGGTTGTGTGTGTGATGATGACGTGTTCGTTTTGCATGCTGCCCAATAGCATCGCCAGTTCGTCGATGTGCATGTGTCTGCCGGCCTGCGCTCGGGTGGCATGCTCTCCTTCGTAAAATGTGCACTCGGCGATCATAATCTTGCTCTTGGCCACATACTCAAGCTGCGAGAAATCGACATATTGCGTATCGCCCAGATAGCTGACAATCGGAATGTCGAGCGGATATTCGATCTCGACTCCCTGTTTCTTTAGCTCGACGATTTGGGGGCCGGTCAGTCCGGCGTATTCGGCCTTGAGCTTCTTTCGCTTCTCGATAACGCTAAAGCCCAGCGACCCCTTGCTGTGCTTCGTCGGAAACGCCTTTGCGAACAGATTGGGCTTTATCTGATGTTCGTCGCCGGGCTTCATCCCGACGAGATTGGCCGGTATCTTATTGCCGTCCAGCAGGCCCCATGCATCGATTATCTTGCGCATCGGGTTCAGCAGGTTCGCCGGCGCCAAGATAGTGCCCGGAGATTGGTCGGTGAACTTCCGCTGCGATAGGTAGTACGCAAACCCCGCCGCATGGTCCATGTGCCCGTGAGTCAGCAGGACGTTATTGATGTGAATTAGCTGATCGGGCGCCTTGCCGATATCGAAGCAGACGTCGAGCTGCGGCATCGCAACCACCGTTTCCTCCCCCGCAACCGAATAACCGATGATTTCGAGGTCGTCTATCTCTATCCGTGCTAAGTTATGACTGGGCATTTCTAATTGATTCCGCCAAAGGCGGATCTTCGATATTTACTATTGATGATTGATTATTTGGTACGTATCGTGGCCCAATGGTAGGCGCAAGCGGCGGTTGTGTCAATTTGTTTTTGATTTAGTCGCTGCGGGCGGTACACTAAAAGGGGTAATTAGTCGCACGTATGTTAAGAACAGGGGTAGCACCGATGACAATGCGAAAATCATTTCTCAGCCTTCTGGTAACGCTCGCTCTTATCTCAGTGGGGTGGGCCGAAGCCAAACTCGTACCGCAGCTCGACCGAGCCAAACTGCCTGGAAGACAGGTCAAAGTCTCGGCGATTTGCATCGGCTTCGGCGGCGAGCACGAGGCCAAGCTCAAGCAGGCGATTGACCACCTCCACACCGCCGGCAAAAACGGCGTCGATATCGCGTGCCTGCCGGAGGAATTCGCCGGCACCGAGGCCGAGCCGATTCCGGGGCCGACGACAAACACCGTCGCGAAGCTCGCCAAACAGTACAACATGTACGTAGTCTGCCCCATACGCGAGCAGGCAGGCGAGAAGCAATACAACACCGCCGTCCTGATCGACCGCAAGGGCAAGGTCGCCGGCTACTACCGCAAGGTCTTCGTATTCTGGGGCGAGGGCCTGCACCTTAGCACCGAGGGCGTCAAAGTCTTCGAGACTGATTTTGGCAGGATAAGCATTCTGACCTGCTTCGATTTGAACTACCCCGAACTGTGGCAGAAATGCGACGACCTGGACGTCGATATCGTTCTTTGGCCGAGCGCCTACGGCGGAGGCTCCCCGCTAAACGCCATGGCGATCCTCTACCATTATTACATCGTCCCCGTCGGCGCAGGCAACATCATCGACATCACCGGCAAGACCTGCCCCGACATCGAAAAGCCGCGTCCCAAGCAGTTCATCGCAACCCTCGACCTCGACCGCGCCTTCGCCCACCATGATTTCAACCGCAAGAAAGTCGGAAAAATGCTCGAAGAGCACAAAGGCGAGATAGAAGTCGAGCGGAATCTAAGCGAAGAAGACCTCGCACCCTGGTGGCTCTTCAAGGCGACAAAGCCCGGCGTTAGCGTGCGAAAGCTGTTGAAACGATACAAGATCGAGACGCTAAGAGAATACCAGCACCGCAGCAGAAAACAGATCAACCAGGCCCGAAAAGAGGGCAAGAGAATATGAATGGCATAGTGCTCTGTTTCACCTCAAATGGTGAGTGTCATTCCTGCGAAGCTTGTCCTCGACCCCGATCGGGGAGCAGGAATCCACTTCCCCCTCGCTCTGGATTCCGCATCAAGTGCGGAATGACAACTTATCAGAGCATCTGCAACGAACCACTCGAGAGCATCTGCAACGGACCACTCGAGGTTGCTGTCTAATGCCCGACAAACGAACACATCGCGGCCCGCATCCCGAAGACGCTAAGCTCTTTGCGCCCCAAGCAATCGGCGACCTGCGCTCGGCCATGGCCGACTATGCGATGCTGCTGACAAAAGGCTATGCCCGGAAAAGCTCCCTCAAACTCGTCGGCGACAAGTTCGCGCTCACCCAACGGCAACGACTCGCCCTGATGCGCAGCGCCTGCTCCGATGAACAAGTTGTATCTCGAACTCAACGTCGTATCGCAGTGAATGCTCTTGCAGGACAGCGCATAGCCATCGACGGCTACAACGTATTGATAACAATCGAAGCGGCGATGAGCGGGGGCGTAATCTTCAAAGGCCGGGACGGCTGCTACCGCGACCTGGCAAGCATCCACGGGACGTATCGAAAAGTAACCGAGACGATACCGGCTGTCGAATTGATTGGCGAATTCCTAAAAGAAATCGGCGTCGCCGGAGCACTATGTCTGCTCGATAAACCAGTCTCCAACAGCGGCAGACTAAAAACCCTAATCGGCGAGTTGGCGAGCAAGAACGATTGGCCCTGGGAGATCGAGCTGGCCTTCAGTCCCGACGCCGAGTTGGCAAAGACCGACCTTCTCGTCGCGACCAGCGACAGCGTAGTCCTCGACGCCTGCAAAAAATGGATCAACCTCGCCACGGAAATCATCGCCCACAAACTCCCCTCCGCAACCATCATCGACCTATCTCTGAGCAGGCCTCGAACGCCTCGAAATGAAGTAAGGCCTCCCAGGAATTCTAAACGTGCCGGCCAAGAATAGTGTGTTTCTTGTGTTGCGAAACATCACGTGATCTGATAAGATGTATCTTATGATACCAACGATTCGCCATGACAGAGAGCAAGAATCAATAGAGGCCAAGACCCGCTGGTTTCGGTCTCTCTCAATGACCGACCGTATGGAGGTCTTTTGCAGTTTCACAGACCTTGCCTTGTCGATCAATCCCCACCTGAAGGATCGAACTTATGCTCAACCGATTGCAGGACGTGTTCAAGTCCTTTCAGCAACATGAGGTCAGATACGTAGTCATCGGAGGCATCGCCTCGGTGCTTCACGGGGTTCCACGCGCCACCTTTGACCTGGACATCCTGATTGACCCTACCGACGACAATGCCCTGCGACTGCTGTCGGCCCTGGCGGACGCTGGTTTGGGCACAGCCGCTATGACTAATGCCCAGGAAATCTTGGCCCACGAAATTACGGTTTTCAACGATCGCGTGAGAATTGACGTGCAGACCCGTACGCCTGGGATCTCTTTTCAGGATGCTTGGCGGCGGCGAGAGACCGTGACCTACCAAGGACAGGACTTATTCATCCTGTCCAAAGATGACCTCATCGCCTGCAAGCAAGCCTCCGGGCGTCAAGTTGACCTCGAGGACGTCCGCATGCTCCAACTGCCCGACCAGGAAGGAACCGCTTCGTGACCAACCGCCGAATGCGTCGAAATAATTAAGGTGTCCCCGGAATTCCGGACAATCATTCTTTTACATTAATCTTAATCCCAACGTTATACATGTAGTCCGCAAATCGCCGCCGCTTTTCAATGGGGATCGAATACTGACATTCCTCTATTATCCTGGACGGGATAGAACGCAGAAACGATGGGTATTCCTGTTCACTTTGCAAGTCTTCACTCAGCAGAATACAGCTACGCTCTTTTATGCTCATCTTTTTCAAAATCTTTACGCTTTCGCCAATGGGCATATTCATAAGTAGTGAAAGGCCTTCTTTGTTATGGAGAACTTGGTAAACCTGTACTCCATCCATCTTTTTCAAAATCTTTACGCTATCGTTAATGGACATCTTCAAGAGCAGTGAGAGACCTTTTTTGTTGTGGAGAATGTGGTAAACATGTTCTGTTTTCATCTTCTCTAAAATTTCAACGGCTTGTGCTGTAGGCATCTTAAGAAGAAGTGACGGAACCCATGATGGTTTAATCCGTGAATAAAGACAATGTGACTTGGTAATTAATGCTAGAATGTATAGTGACAGATTCTTAGATAACAGGATAGTCTCCGCCGTGATAATTAAGGCAAGAAGTATCGAGTAGAATATAAAACAAGCTAAACCAAACCCAACAATAACAAGAACAAGATAATATATCGGTATGAAAAGGATCATCAGTATTTTGGACGTGTGCCAGAAATAAGAAATGGGGTATCTGATAGCAATGTAGAGTAGGAACAACATAATGGCAGTAGTGATAACGGCGCTAAAGAACTTTAGCCATGTGTGCCTGTCTATATATGATTTTTCCATCTCTTTTATATTATCCGTTAATTCTCGGGTCGTCATACTTATTTCGGTCTTTTTCTGGGTTTTCGGCGTGTCTTGTTTCGCCATTCAATGTTCAACAATAAGTGAGTGTAAATCATGTCTCTTCGCACCTCGTTGTGTTTTAGGCATTCCCAACATCCAAGTCTGTTTCGCTTACAGCAACGATAATAGTATGACACATCGGGCGAAGCAACCGTGGTGGCAGATTAGCCGTCTGCCGGATTCACCTGTCGAGAGCCTCCCGGTCGAATGAATTCCCAGCATTTCTAAGCTTTTTGGCATCTATCGAATCTTGAGGCCTGTGGCTGGCTTCTTTTGCTCTGATTAAATCCGCTTTCGATATGAACGGAATGTCCAATCCCTCCAACTGCACCTCTTCCCGGTTTGCCCATGCGCTCTCGAAAGCCACCCCAGATATTGACATCATAACGTCAAGCCGGAATGGAGGATTCCCCATCTGGTAGAAATAGCCCTCTTCGCTGAAATCGGCCGGATCCAGATCCTTGAGAGGCGCGCCAAACTCCTTCAGCGCCGCATAAACCGCTTTTGAGTTCTCCTCATCGGTGGAGATCCACAGATCCAGGTCTTTTGTGAAACGTGGCTCGGTGTACTTCATGACGGCGTAACCGCCGACCACGAGATAGCGGACCTTATATTTTGCCAAAAGACTCAACAGTTCTTTGAAGTCTGGGCTTGTCAACATGTCCGTGCCTAAGCATCAAGTAATCTAATATCATATCGAGTGCTGCGTTGAAGATGGCTTGATCTCCCTGCCGTTGCCAGAACTCGATGTCGAAGCGGCCTTCGTTATCGCCGATCCGCCCGTATGATTCTCTTATGTCTCGGATATTAGCCATTCCCAACACCTGGTTCTTTTCACTACCCCAGAAATCATAGCATGGCACATCGGGCAAGTCAACAATGTCGGCAAAAAAATGGTATCTCATCTTTTATCGCTGAGTTGGCTCAACTTCTTCTCTGCCACCTGTCCGGATAATGCCATCCCTCGAATTTGTGTAAAGCAACTGAAATTCATAGAGGCCCTTTGTGCGTGGATGACCAGCCCAGCAGCGCGCGCAGTTTTTGGCCGGGATTGAATTTGAAGGCACAGCCGTCACGTCTTTTGTCCAAATAGAAGCCGCCAAAACCAGGCAGTGTTATTCCTTTTCCACCTCGGAAAGTATCGTACATGGTATCGAGTACAGCATCGACCCAAACCTGAGCCGTTGTCTCACTAGCCTTCATACGTTTCGCTACCTGTCCTACAAACTCGTCCTTATTGATACGTTTAGCCATAACTATCGCTTCTCCATAGCGGTCCTGCCAATCTCGTTCCCAGTTATTTTTCTGTGCCGGGCAGCGTGGCTGAAAGCCCGGTCAGTTCGAGTCGATCATTTTCTGAATTATATCGAGGTTTATTTGCTCGAGGGAGTCGCAGACTAAATCCGCTTGAGATAAATTTGTTTCGGTGGTTGAATTAGTCACGGCGATGCAGTTTGCGCCGGCGGCCTTGGCCGCCAGAACGCCGTTGGGCGCATCTTCAATCACAACGCAGTCGCGCCGGGCGACGCCGATGCGTTCGGCTGCGAGCAGGAACAATTCCGGGTCCGGCTTCTTGTGCGTTACGTCGTTGCCGTTGATATATGCCATCTGCCGGTAGGGCACTGCGGTCGCTTCGAGCACCGCACGGGATTTCTCTAATGTGCCGGACGTGGCGATTGCAACGCGAAAATCCTCCCGCCCCATCGCCGCCCTGATTAGCTCCAGGACGCCCGGAAAGGGCGGCAGCGGCTCTTCGGCAAGAATCTTGAGAAAATACTCCTGCCTCAATCGGGTAGCCTTTTCAACCTGCTCGGCCGTCAGCTCCAACCCATGAACCTCCGCAGCCGCACGAACATACTCCTTCGCCCCTCGTCCAAGCCCCGCCTCGAAGTCCTCGCGCACAACGTTATGCAGGCCAAAAAGCTCGCCGAAGACCCGTATAGAGGCCCGCGCATTAACCGCCTCGGTATCGGCGATAACCCCGTCAACATCAAATATCAACCCGTACAATTTACCCATCGTCCAAGCCCCAAAAAGCACTCTAAAACGAAGATATGATAGCATCTGAGACATATCCCGTCATGTTTTTGTCCGGCGTTCATTTGCAATCGTCAATCGAACTGCCCGATCCAGGCAGTTGCAATCTTGCGGGGCATTTGATATTCTGGCGATACTGGAGCCTGTGATCGATATGTCGGTCCGGCTTCGAGATTTGTGCTGAACTGTTGCCGTTTCCAAGAAGTTACAGTAAGGTTTTGTCATTCCCGCGAAAGCGGGAATCCATTTTTCTATTTTTGGATTCCGGCTCAAGGCCGGAATGACAAAACAGCAAGGGTTACGCAGATTTAATAGAAACGGAACTATCACAATGTTGAAAGGAGACGATGAACATGGGTAAGTCAATCATCAAGAATGTTTTAGTAGGGCTCGTTGTGATCGGGCTATTTGCCATCGGGTGCGGGGCTGGTGCGGCAAAAAGGACTGCGGCCAAGAAACCTGCCGCCAAATCACGCGGGGCCGACCTGAGCATCCCCCAAGTCTCGCGGGACAAGGTAATATGCTTTGCACTCTATACCGTGAACAACAATATCCTCAAGCTCACCGCACAGTTGTATCCGCTGCAGGAAGGTGAGAGCAGAAAGGTCCGACTTCAAATCAAGGACGGCCGTAACTGGAAGCAAGTCGCCCAGACCGACATCATCGAGATAGGCTGGACCGCGCCGTTTCGCGTCGAAGGTTGGGACTCGACTAAGACAATCGACTACCGCGTCGCCCATGGCGAGAACGCCTACTATACCGGCACGATCAAGAAAGACCCGATCAAAAAGAATACCATCCTAATCGCTGCGTTCACCGGCAACTCGATCTATCCGGGCCACGGCGGCGACATACCCAGAACCGATATCGTCGTAAACCTGGTCGCCGGAGAAGAAGAGCAGGTCGGGCTTTATCTTCTTGAGGTTTTCGACGAT
>JAUVXL010000258.1 GCA_030603595.1 Sedimentisphaerales bacterium
AGTGTTTCTTATGGATAGATTAAATACACGACCAAGAAAATCACTTGACTATGCCACACCCTCGAAAGTATACTTCAAATCAACTAGATTAGTGGCATAATGAAAACCACTCATTTGTTGCACTTGTGAGTTGAATCCGCCCTTTAAGCCAACCCGCCTCTGGCGGAGGAAGTCCGCTACAAGCCCCGACGGTAAGCTTGTCCCCCAGGGAGGAGAGGGTTTATCCCGGCGCTTACGCTTAGGGCTTGTGGTTTTTGTCCCGGCGCCCCTGGGGGACAGGCTTACGCTTAGGGCTTGTAGGTTTGTATCCCGGCGCCCCTGATGGACAGGCTTATGCTCAGGTTCTGTATTTGATTCGACATTCCTTGTTCCGTTCTCTGTCTCTCTGTCTTCCGTCTCGCCGTGAACGGTTACACTGGGCGAAATGCTGCCCAAAAAGGGCAGGAAGAGGTATGGTATGTGTGTAGAGGTTAGTGAGATGGGGATGATTTTACTGCTTGGTTTGGGTGGGTTGATGTTGAGAAGATTGAAACCTGCGGTAAAACCGCAGGCTAAATAGAAGAACCTGGAATCCTGATTGGTTTGCGGTCGATTACTGTGGTGTTTGCTGGTTTAGTGCTGAGCGGATGATTTGTGCTCGAAGTGCGTCTCTGCCGGCCGGGTCGAGGGTCTCGCCGTGGTTCAGTTGGAGATGGGCCGGGAGGGTCAGCATGAAAAGCCGATTTATCGTTGCGATCGAGAGGTTGGAGCCTCCTTTGATCCGGGCGTCACAGAGTGCGCAGAGCCTTTTTATCGCAGGGGTCGCGGCGCCCATAAACTCGTGCATGTTGATTCCGAGGCGCAAGTGGCTCAGCAGGAAGAGGGCTTCCTGCGAGCTTATCAAGTGGGCGTTTTGCAGCAAGGCCATCGCGCGGGAGATTTAGTCGTCGAGGATATGTGTTTCACTGGTGAGCAGGCGGCTTCGGGCGGCGTTTTCATACTCGACTATTTCGGGAATGATGGAATCTTCGAATTGCGAGACGATCCGGGACTCCGAGACACCGAGCGTTACCTGATTTGACAGTTGATAGAGGTCGCTTGCGGCCTCGGTTCCCTCGCCGAAGAGGCCTCTAACCGCGAGACTCATATCCTTTGCCGCGTTGAAGAACTTCTCGATTTGGCCTGTCATTTTCAGAGCCGGCAGGTGCAACATTACCGAGACCCTTATTCCGGTTCCGACGTTGGTCGGGCAGGCGGTTAGGTATCCGAATCGCGGGCTGAAGGCGTAATCGATCTTCTGCTCTATCATATCGTCGATTTCGTTTATTTGCTTGGCGCACTGGGAGAGTTGGCAGCCTGCCTTTAGGACCTGGATTCGCAGATGGTCTTCCTCGTTAATCATTGCGGTGAAGAACTCTCGTCTCGCCAGGACGACGCCGCGCGGTCCTTTTCCGAAGGCGTGGTGTCGGCTGATTAGATGCCGCTCGACGAGGAAGTTCTTACTCAAGGCGGGCGCCTTATCGACGCTGACGTAAAAGACTTTGTCGCCCAGGTCGAGCGACATTAGAACGTTTTTAAGCTTCTTTAGTATTTCTGATTTCTCGGCATTGGAGCAACGGCTGAGGAATTTGTGGCCGGCGAGGTTCCTTGCGAGCCGAATTCGCGAGGATACGACGATGTCGGACATGGGCCCGGAGCCGTCGAACCATTCGTTTATGTCGCCACTAATGTCGGTCAGTTTCATTTTTCGGAGTACATAGCAGTCTGTCAAGGCTGATTTTAGATGTTGTCATTGGGCGCAATGACACATCCTATAATTACTCTTGATGGTGTATTATTTTTCATTTTCAGTTATTTTGTCGCGTAACTGTGCCGCCAGTTCGTAGTCTTCATTCTGCACGGCGGCATCGAGCCGCTGGCGGAGGCTCAGGAGTTCGGCCTGTTTTCTTGTGTCGAGCGGTGTTCTGGACGGCAGCTTGCCGCAGTGCGTTATTTTTCCGCAGTGTGCCTTTTCAATCAGCGGCTGCAAGGATTTTGCGAAGAGTTCATAATCGTTCGGACAGCCGAGGACGCCTTCTTTTCGGAATTGTTCGAGGGTGAAGCCGCAAGTGGGGCAGGCGGTCTGCAACTCGTCCGGATCCGAGAGTTCATCGTCGCCGGGCTGGGCGGCGAGCAGACTGCTTAGCAGTTCATTTATGGGGATGTGACTCTTTACCGCTATGCCCTGCTCGGCGGCGCACTGTTCGCAGATGTGCATCTCCGAACGGACACCGTCCGTGATCTCGGTCAGGTGGATAGTCGCATCCTTATTGTTACAAATCTGACATCGCATAATAAACCGTTAGCTATTATAGCAGAATTCCGTCTAACTAATCGTCAAATTTTCAAATCAACTACAAATCGTTTTTTTTTAGCCGACGTATTTTGCCCAACAGCCTTGCTCCTCTCCGACCTTAACGCTTCTAATATCAACGCCTTGGGGGAGTTTGGGGACGAGTTTTTCGTAAATATATTTTGCCACGTTTTCCGCGGATGGGTTGTTTTGGCGGAAATATTCTATAGCAGCCAGTTGCGAATTAGCGAAGGGGGCGATAATACGCCCAAGTTCGGCCCTGAGTCTGCGGAAATCCATTACGACGCCCGTATTGTCGAGGGTCTCGGCGGCGACTTCGGCGGTAACGGCCCAGTTATGGCTGTGCGTCGGTTCGTTCGAGCCGTCCGGCAGGGCCAGTTGATGCGAGGCGTGAAAGCTCATTTCGACGCTGATAGTGAACACGGTAAAACTCCTGGGCTAAACTATTTTGAGTAAGTCTTTAGGTAACGATTTGAACGAGGCTTCGCCTCAGACTGTTTGACTGCTGGATTCCCGCTTTCGCGGGAATGACAAGGGACGCGGGAAGAATTTGTGGGTAAAAATTCAGCGAGTTTAACTCGGCAAAACAGCCCGGGGCCCCAGACAGCAAAATTGCCCCCCTGCATCCCCAATTTAGCTGTCTGCCCAAACTGTTTTGCCGAGAATAACAGGCTGAATTTAAGTAAGAGTCAAAAACGAGCTGTATTTCAAATGCCGTATCTGCTTTCATAACAATGCTTTAAGTAATAATTGGCCATCTAATGACCCACAAATTATTTCGAGGAGGCCTTTTTATTTAGGCGCTGCCGCAAGCGATCGTGGACGTTTTTCGGGACGAGGTTCGAGATATTACCGCCGAGGGAGGCCACTTCGCGAATGAGGGTCGAGCTGGTGAATCCGTACTGCTCAGAGGTCATAATGAAGATGGTTTCAATGCCGGTTACTGCGCGGTTGGTCATAGCGAGCTTGAACTCGTATTGCACATCCGTGAGGCTTCTCAGGCCGCGGAGAATGACGTCCGCTTTCGTTTGGGCGGCGTATTCGACGGTCAGCCCGTCGAAGCTCTCGACTGAGACGCCGGGCATGTCGGCTGTAAGCTCGGTTATCATCTCTATCCGCTCTTCGGGCGTGAATAGCGGATTCTTGATTGGGCTTCGGCCGACCGCTACAACCAGTTCGTCAAAGAGCTTTGTGCCCCTCTCGATGACGTCGAGGTGGCCGTTCGTAATCGGGTCGAATGAGCCCGGGAAAATAGCTCTAACAGACTTTCTGGTCATTGCTGCGCCTTTCGGTTTGCACCGGATAAGTCGTTCCTCGAGGAACGAGCGGTCATTATACCCGCGTGGCTTGATGGAATCAAGGACGTTTGTGCATAAAGGAAAGCGAGCCGGACAAGGAGGAGGCACGCCCCGCCGCGGGCGGGCTTTCAGCCCGGCGGGGTTAGTCCGGCTCACTTTAACCAGTCCCATAATTATTATACGTATTCGGTGCGAGTAGGTTCTTCGGAAAACAGTGGCGAAACGCTGAAAACAACGCCCGAGCTAATATGATAGCAGACGGCTATTAAGCAGTCCTTAAAGAGATGATCCGCTCATTTTTTGAGCCATTGGTCGAGCCAGGCTATTACTGTTTCGTGCCATAGGATTGAGTTGTTGGGTTTTTGGACCCAGTGGTTTTCGTCGGGGAAGTAGAGCAGTTTGCTTGGGATGCCGAGGCGCTGGAGTGCGTTGAAGGTGGCCAGGCCCTGGGTGTCGGCTACTCGGTAGTCCAGCGCACCGTGGATTACGAGCATCGGGGTCTTCCAGTTCTTGACGAAGTTTACGGGGTTGTGCCTTTCGTAGTCGGCCTTTTTGTCCCAGGGTTTGCCGAGGTGGTCCCATTCGGGGAACCATAGCTCTTCGGTGTCGAAGTAGGCCATTCGCTCGTCGAGGTTGCCGTCGTGGTTGACCAGGCATTTGAAGCGTTCAGGCCAGTTGCCTGCAATCCAGTTGATCATGTATCCGCCGAAGGATGCGCCCAGAGCGCCTACCCTTTTGCCGTCCATCCAGGGGTAGCGTTTGAGTGCTGCGGCGAGTCCTTTTTGGAGGTCTTCGAGGGGCTTGCCGCCCCAGTCGCCTCGGATGGAATCGCAGAAGGTCTGGCCGTATCCGGTCGAGCCGTGGAAATCGACCATGACACAGGCGTAGCCTGCGCCTGCATAAGCCTGGGGATTCCAGCGGTAGTGGAACATGTTGCCAAAAGAGCCTTGTGGGCCGCCGTGAATCAGAAAGGCGACCGGATACTTCTTGTTCGGCTTGAAGTCGGCCGGCTTGACGATGTAGCAATAGACCGTTTCATTCTTCCACCCCTTGAAGGAGAACTGCTCGTATTCGCCCATACGGGCGGCGGCGAGTTTATCGGCGTTGATGTTGGTTATTCTTTGAGTATCGCGGCCGTCGGGCCGGGCCGAGTATAATTCGGTTGGGGATTTTAGTCTCTTACAAATAAAATTGAACGCAAAATGGTCATAAAATATAAATCATCATGCAAATACGCCTCTCAGCGAGGGGATGATATACATTTCACGCAGTTTCAAAGCTGTTGCAGTAACTCTGCGTCCCAAAGCAG
>JAUVXL010000229.1 GCA_030603595.1 Sedimentisphaerales bacterium
ATACTCAAGGGATTGAAGAAATACGGCATGTTCGTAGCTGACAACGGGATCGAATGGGCCATCTCCGTCGCTCCCGACCCGAGGATCCCAAATCTTCACGAAGAACTGCGGCGAGTCAAAGGCTCGGCCTTTGAGGTCGTAGTGGCGCCAAAGTAACTGCTCGGCGAGTACGGACTGCTAGCTCATGCGACGGCACAAAATTTGACTTACACGTACCACTTGACGCTATCCTATTCGCCCGGCGTGTTGCAAAATACTGGCCGGTCGAGTATGATTTGAGCGGCTACCAGCGGCGCCCCGCGGAGTTGCGGGTACGCTTTATGCAGAACTCATGAAGGAGAACCATCAGATGTTCGGCAAAAATCGTCAAGAACGGTGGAGTTCATTTCCTCGGACTTTATTCCTGTGTTGTCACAAGGCAGTGAGGCCCTCGTTGTCTGCTGTCATAACGCTGATTCTGGTGTTGACTATTGCCGCCACAGCAGCGAGCCGGACGAACGCCCGACGCAGAGGCTCCGCCGTATCGCTGACCGCGGCGGACCTGGTCGCACTCAAACAGCGCTGCGGTGCAGCGGAACCACTCGAAGAATCGCTCCAACTGATCAGACAACACGCTTTCAGTAGCAGACGCTCAAGAGCGGGAGGTATATTGGCGTTCGAGGAGAACAGTCTGTTCATCTACGCACTGGCAGACATGTCTGGCGGAGGTGACCCAAAAGGCGCCGGCAACACGCGACATATCCGGCGGTTCTTTCTGCTAAAGCCATCGACAGTTGTCGTTGAGGACCTTGTGCACGCTCCGGGCACGGAAAGATCGATCCGCTGGCTGCTGAGAAGTGCCAGTGAGCCGAAGATAGAGAGCAGGCGTATGCATGTGGTGGAAGCCAACACTGAAATCATCGCCGAGAGCCTCCTGCCAGCGAACGCGAGTCTGAAAACGAATTCGCGCTCCGGCAGAAACAATCGGCCGGCAGAGTATCGAGTTGAAGTAGCGGCGAAGCAGGCATCGGATCAAGCCAGATTCCTCCATGTGTTCGACCTCGGTGGGGCCGCCGGGGGAGAGGCCCGCATACGTTCGACGGTGACAAAAGGTGATAAGCAGACGAAGTTGACGGTGGCTGCGCTCGGGCGGGTGTTCCGATTGACACTGCCCTATGAAGGCTCTTCGGCCGGTAAGATAGAAGTGGTCGCGGCCGATGGAAAGACGCTTTTGCCGAGCCGCCTTCTTCCATCCGGCGTAATGCCTCACGGTCCGGAGGGGACCCGCCTTCTGGAACGCTGGGACGCCCCCTATCGCGGAGAGCGGCTTCCTGGCTGGGACGTGGGACAGCCTTGCAGCCATCTGGTCAAGGCCGTGGAAGACGAAACGTTTCGGCCCGGCCGGGCAATCGTGCTCGGTTGCGGGTCTGGAACGAACGCAATCTATCTGGCCGGCAAGGGATTCGAAGTCACTGCGGTGGACGTCGCGCCCTCGGCGCTGGTTATCGCAGCGGAAAAGGCACGCAAAGCGGGCGTGAAGGTAAATTGGGTGGTGGCCGATGTGGTGGCGTTGCCGAAGTTCGAACCGTTCGATCTGATCTTCGATCGCGGCTGTTACCACCATATCTGCCAGTACAATTCATCCGGATACGTCGAGACTCTGCGGCGACTGGCACACCCGAGTACCCGGGCGCTGATTCTGGCCGGCAGCCCGGCAGATGGAGGACAAGGGGGGCCTCCCCGAGTGAAAGAGGAGACCATTCGCAACGATTTCTCGAAACTGTTCGAGTTCGAGTGGCTGCGAGACATTCGCTTCGACACGAGGAATGCCGGCGCCAATGGCCCTTCAGCCTGGTCGATTCACTTACGCAGAAAGAACGAATAGCCGGAACGTGCAAATTGGACAAGTCTTGGCTTGGCACCGTTCCTGCACAGATTATGAAAGAAAGAACGATAACCGGCGTTTTGGCCTTAATCGCTGGTCTGGTCATGGCAGGGATTTCCTTATTTGTGAGCAGTGTTTGAAATAAGGCGCCGCTACTCTTGTTATCGTTGGCTCAACGCTGCTTTTCAAGGAAAGGCACGCCTGCTCGTCAGTGTTTCCCTAATGAACGCCATTTCGCCAGGTCGATGTCTGCCCGGTCATTCCATTGCCAAATGTCGGTGCTCCCACCTTTCAAGGCTGCCTTGGGTACGCGGAAGATAACGTTTCCCGAGTAGCGGTTGCGGCGGAAAACGGGGCCATGATATTGAGCCTCCGCCTGGGCCGCTGGAATCGGCCCCCATGCCCCGGAGGCATCCTTGTAATCGCGATTCGGCAGTGTCGTAATGATAGCCGCGCAGCCTGCCTTGCAGGAAATCGTATTGTCTTCAATCACGACCCCGACAAGTCCGGCCGTCGGCCCGTTTTTGCTCCCCTTTACCTGGTTTATAGGGTCCACCCCGCCTCGATCCTGATACTGGCACAGAATTCCGCCGCCGCCATCGATAATAGTATTGCCGTGTATCCATGTTTTAGAGGAAAAGGAGTGCGAGATGTTTGTGGCCGGATCGATATATGTTCCGCCAGCGCAGCCGTTGAAGAGCATGATTTCGCCGCTCCACAGATCCGGGCCGGACTTCGGCGACTTATCCCACGGTCGAAACGCCGCCGGAATCTCTCCGCTGAGCCCGTCAAGGTCGTCGTTGCTGAACGTACAACCGGTGACCTCGACGCCCGCTGCCATCTCGATCGAGAGCCCGGGCCGCAGGTTGTGGTGGAACCTCGCATTCTTGACGACGTTTCCGTCCCACACGTAATCGAACCACAGGCCAAAACCGCCGTTGTGGTCGTACACGCCGCCATCGACGAGCATATCCTTCACCCCCCAGAACTTGGTGCCGCCGGCTTCCCACATGTAGTTGAATTTGCGATCCACGTTGTTCCGCGTAGAGCGGCAATTCAGGAGCCGCACGTTGCGCCCACAGGCTTTGACACCGATCTGGCCGTTATTCGAAAAGAGGCATTTGCGAGCAGTCGAAGCCGAACCGAGATACGCCCCGCCTGCTCGGTTCGTAGTAAACGTACAGTGCTCGAGCAGCCAGCCATTGCGATCGCCAGGGTCGGACAGCACACGCGGCCAACCCTGGCCCGAGTCATGGACCATGACCGCACATTCCTGATCGGCGGAACAGTAGTTCCTGACCACGAGATTCCGCAAAGTGACCACGTACTGAGGCGCAGAGGCCTCGTAAGGAATCACGCCCACGTCGTGGATGAAACACTTGGCCCTGGTGTTCTCACCATCGATGATTGCCCCCGCTTCTCCAACGAACACAGACCCGGCCTTGGGTCGCATTTCGCCGTTCTTGGTGTGGACGCCGGCTTCCAAATAGAAGACTGTATCGGTACCGTGAGAGTCTATCGCTTTCGCGAGGGCGCCCTCCTCAGCCGACACAACGACAGCACCGACAGGCATCTTCGGTCTCAGCGTGGCGCCGTACGAACCGGTAACCGGCCTCGAGGCCGCTATGATGGGGCGGCCGTCGTTGGCGTCCACGATTGCAGGGCCGATGCCCGGCATCGCGGCTGTGCCAACAAAAATTTGGATCGCGATGAAGCAGATAATTGTTTTGTGCTTCATATGGCTACGCCTTCCTAGGGCAGAGAATATTGGTCATACACATAACTTGTCGGTCAGAATCAGGGTACATCTCCTGATATCGACTGTCAATCCATATCCGTTTGTTCTGCCCCTTTGAAGTTCCGCCAGGTCGGGAGCTGCCTTCTCAAAATCGGAGGCATTGAAGTTGCAGTCCCTGATGTGGTATTATCGAGGCCGTGGCGTTCAGAAACAGGCTTTATCAGGTTAAGTGGGAAATTCAGGATGAGTCACAACAAAGTTATAATCTCGTGCGTGTTGCTGCTTCCATTGTTCTTCTCCACATCTGTTCTTAAAGGTGCATTTGAACCATGGGCGTCGAACACCGATCCGACGGACGTCCTGAAAAACCATGTCCAGAATGTTACTTCTTCGCCTTTCACCTACACCATTACCCAAGGCGGCACTTTGGACGGAAAGATGTGCACCACGCTTCCCGGCGTATGGGAGCCATACGAGCAGACTTGGGAGTCAAACCGTTCCATACGCATGGAGAATATCGGCACGGCAAACGTAATAAACCCGTGGCTGAAGATAGGCCCCATTGATTTCTTCTCCCAGCAGACTATTGCGGACTCGGTTGTGGAAGGGCTCTCGACCGAAAGGGAGAAGGCCATGGCGATCTTCTATTTCTACATTACCCATCGCTACCACAAAGGCAATGGGAACAACACAGCACAAGGCGATGTCTCCCAGGCGATCAATGTGTTCGGATTCAACACCTGCGGAAACAGCACGTTGTGCATCTCGGACCTGCTCGACAAGGTCGGAATGCGTGATTGCATATTCAGTCATTGCCCGGGCCATGTCGTGCCGCAGGTCTTTTTCGACGGCAAGTATAACACTCTTGACGGAGACATGGCCACGTTCATGCTCATGCGGGACAATTACACCCTTGCCAGCGAGTTGGATTTGGTGCGAGACCACGACCTGATAAAACGCGTGCATCAGTACGGCATCATGAGCCCCATGAATCCTCTCAGGAATAACGAGGATTACGCACAGTATTACATGTGGGAGGGCGATACAACAGTGCAACTCGACGGCTGGGCCTGGTGGAATATGGGAATGGTCCTGCGTCCGAACGAAGCCATCGAATGGAGATGGGGGCACGAGACTCCGGTGAAATATCACGGCGACATGTCGGGGCATCCCCCGATGGTCCCGGATACGATCTATAACGGCCTCTGGGAATACGCTCTGGACTTCGACAACGATTCGGAGTGGCGAGCCGGAGCGACCGTAACGAATATTGCCAACAACGATGGTGTACTGACGGCCGCAGACGGAGGTACGGGCACCGTTCTTTGGTATATGAAAGCACCTTATCAATTCGTCGGCGGCGCGCTTTCCGCTTCGGGCGCAGGATTTGCTTTCGAGGTTGGTTTCACGGACGCGAAAGATTGGAGGAAGAAGGTTTTCACGTCGCTGGCGACGTTGGCCGAGTTTGGCGGTAAGTTCAAAGGCCGCACGGCCGACACGCGCGAATACTGGCTCAGATGCACCTTGACCGGCAAAGCTTCCCTAAAACGCATCAATATCAAAAACGATATCCAGATGGCGCCTCTGGCCATGCCGTCCATGACCGTGGGAGACAACGAGTTCATGTACCTGGAGCACACCGACGACAAGACCGGCAAAAATGCTTACAGAAATCTGAGGATTACACACACCTGGGTCGAAAGGTCGAAGACACGCCCTCCGAAGGCGCCAGCCTCTCCCGCATACCCACCCAACGGCGGCGAGAGCGATGGCACGGATTTGGTGTTCCGCTGGAAGGCCGCCACGGACCCAGATGGCGACACCATAACGGATTATCACTTTCAGTTTTCGGACCGCCCCGACATGAGATGGCCAATGTCTCCCAATTTCGATAAATACATATCGAAGACGCCCGACAAGGGCAGCGCTCGCTATACGTTACCGCGTCCCGGCCTTCTGACGCACGGTACGACATATTACTGGCACGTAAAAGCAAAGGATTCCAACGGCGTCTGGGGGCCGTGGAGTGAGACTTGGAGTTTTGTCGCGCAGGGGCCGGCATACCCCATAGACGTGGCCATGAAATTCAATGCCGATACGCGAACAGGCACATTGACGTGGAGTGCCAATCCGGCCGGGCCGCCGCCGGTTAAGTACAGAGTGTACGGCAGCGACGAACAGGGCTTCACTGTTCATGACGCTCCGTACAATGTCAAGCTTGGGGAAACGAAAGAACTCACCAATCCTTTTCCTGCAAACTTCGTAGCTGAAGTTACGGGTACCTCTCTGGACGTGATAGGAGTCGGCAACGCTCTTCCTAATGCGAATAAGGCCTATTACCGCGTCGTGGCGGTAGACAGCAATGGCGGATTCAACTCACAAGTGCAACAAATGAGTGGTTTTCATTATGCCACTAATCTAGTTGATTTGAAGTATACTTTCGAGGGTGTGGCATAGTCAAGTGATTTTCTTGGTCGTGTATTTAATCTATCCATAAGAAACACT
>JAUVXL010000302.1 GCA_030603595.1 Sedimentisphaerales bacterium
CAAAGATGTGTTGGGTTGCAGCCTTGATGAAAATCTGGCAATGTGCGATGAATCCATCCACTACCTCAAGAGCAAGGGCGTAGAGACCCTCTTCGACGCCGAGCACTTCTACGATGGCTACAAGGCCAATCCGAAATATGCGATGAAGGTCCTCGCAGCCGCTGCTGAGGCCGGCGCCGATGTGCTCGTGCTGTGCGATACCAACGGCGGCTCCTTGCCGCTCGAAATCGAAAAAATCACAAGGGCTGTCTGCAAAAAATTCCCCTCGGTGGAGGTCGGGATACACGCCCACGATGACACCGGTTGCGCCACGGCCAATTCTCTCGCTGCCGTGCGGGCAGGCGCCGGGCACGTCCAGGGCACCATAAACGGCCTCGGCGAAAGGTGCGGAAATGCAAACCTCTGTGTTGTTATGCCAAACCTGGCCCTAAAGATGGGCTTTGACGTTCTAAGCCCGGAAAAACTCAAAACGCTCACAAAGGCCTCTCATTTCGTTTTTGAGACCGCCAATCTTGCGCCGGTTTTGAACATGCCCTATGTCGGCGAGAGTGCCTTCGCCCATAAGGGTGGGCTCCACGTGGACGCCCTGCGAAAGAGCACACGCACTTATGAACACATCGCCCCGGACGCCGTCGGCAATGAAAGGCGATTTCTCATTTCCGAACTCAGCGGCAAATCAACAGTGCTCGCCAAGCTCGATAAGGCGCAGATAGCCCAGGATAAGAAGTTGGCCAGGAAAATACTCGACCGTGTCCAGGAGCTTGAGAATCAGGGCTACCAGTTTGAGGCCGCCGACGCGAGTTTTGACCTGCTCGTCAAGAAGGTTATGGGCACATACAAGCCGGCTTTTGAGCTTATTAAGTACAATACGACCGTTGAAAAGCGCGTGACAGGCGATATTGTCAGCGAGGGGACGGTCAAACTAAGGGTGGGCGATAAGGTCGAGCACGTTGTCGGCGAAGGCGACGGCCCGGTGAACGCACTCGATGCGGCGTTGCGAAAGTCACTCGAGAATTTCTATCCATCGGTAAAGGCGGTGCGTCTAATCGACTATAAAGTGCGTGTCGTCAACGCCAGGGCGGGCACCGCCGCCCGCGTCCGCGTTATCATTCAGTCCCGCGACGAGGATTCCGTCTGGGGCACTGTAGGCTGCTCAGAGAACATAATCGAGGCCTCGTGGCAGGCCCTGGCCGACTCGGTTGACTACAAGCTGCAAAAGGAAATCGAATAGCAGTCCCTTAATGTCCCCTTCGGGGAATGGGAGAAAATCCCTCGCCTTTAGGCGAAGACTTCAGTATCATGAACTCGAAATTCGAATATCGAAATCCGAAACAAACTCAAAATCCGAATTACGAAAGCTCAAAACACCGTCTCATGCACTGAGGCGTTTTTGTTTTGAGAATTTGCATTTTGAACATTCGATATTGTTTCGAATTTCGCATTTCGTGCTTCGGATTTCTTGGCTTTAGCGGGCTTGCAGCCCGCCTCCAAAGCTACCGCCTTCCAGGCGGTAGTAGTTTACTGCGGAGATGCTTCCATAACAGGCACTTTAGGCGAGGCCGATAGATGTGGGGCCACAAGGCAGCGGCGACGCTTCTTCCTTCTGTTAATCGTCCTTCGTTCGCAGCGGGGCATAGCCTCGTGGTTTGCAGCGACTTGAAGGGCCTCGGTGGGGGTAGAGGCGTACATATCAGCCTCCATCTCCTCCCACAGGCCTTCTGCGCGGTTGAAGAGTCCGCCGGAGACCATAATCCGCAGGTTCGGCCAGGCATCGACCAATTTTATCGTGTCGATGAGTTGACGAACCTGTGGGGCCTGTTTCGGGGCGGTCCCGTAAATTAGGAGAATGTCCGGTCCGTAGCCGTTTATGAACCCCAGCACGTCATCGTTTGCTAAGCCCCCGCCCAGGAATCGCACTTCCCAACCGTCGCTCTCGAAAAGGTCGGTAAGCATCTGAGCGCCGAGCTCCTGAAGCTCCTCCTGAGTACAACATACGACTATCTTCTTGTTCTTGACAGGACGGCGGGGCAGTTTGTTCTGCAACTGATCGACAATCGTACGATTGATTCGCGTGGCTAAATGTTCCTGTATCGGACTTATCTTGCCCTTTCGCAGGAGTTTCTCAATCTCGACCATAATCGGCCACACTATGTGCATATAGACGGAATTCGCAGGTATTCCGCTTTGAAGGGCCTCTTCGATAACGCCGCGGCAGGCAGTCCTATCGCCGCGAAGCAGCGGTTCTAAATAACGACCAAGCATCTCTTCCTTTACCATTCTACTGTCTCCTATGAATGTTGAACTTATGCAAATTGCCGAGTGTTTCATTTCTGCCCCAATCATTACTACAAAATGTTAAGATGGGTAAGATATTAACAGCAGTATAGGTATCGGTGGGGCGACCAAAAAAACTTGAGTTAAAATAGGCAAGGCGGGATAAGTAGGGGAGGGGGTACGCATGCCATTCTCGTCCGAATAACGCCACAAGGGCGGATCCACGCCGATGCCGAGCCGATTTCGGCGAATCAGCCCGGCGCTTATAGGACGCACACTACCGCCCATCCCTGAGCCACGGCGCGGTTAGAAGGTCATTTTTGTGTCCACTCGTTGCGAGATTTCAAAAGAGTCCGCGGCATACACGAAAGCGGCAACAGGCGTATTCGGGACCGGCGAAGAGGTCCAAATCCGCCATAAAGGGTAGCTGCCCAAGCTTCTTTGGCGACATCCACGCACCGATTCGCAGCAAAGGGCGCCACGGTCAAGCTCGTTTGCCCGTGTCCATACGCCGAGATACCCCAGGAATCATTGAGATATCATGCTTTGTCATCTATAGATGACAAAGCATGAAACCAGCCTCGCTGATAGTGGCTCTCGGTTTGCGGGAGGTGTCGAGAGAGGCGTCGATCCCGTCTTGGAGTGTGCGATAATGTGACTTAGGCACTGTTGAAAAAGCTCAAATTCCCGACGAAGGGTGGAATGGTCAAAGTTGTTTGGCCGTGTTCAGATACCGAAAATCGGCTTTTATGCTGTTGGCCGGTCATTGCTCTGGGGTTTTTCAACGGTGCTACGGCTACTATTCAACGAATCTGAAACGACGGACCATTGTGATTTCATCAGGGTCGTAAGGCGAGCCGTCTGGGGTGAAAACGTCGTGTTGCCAGATTTTAGGCATGGGACTGCCCTTTTTCGAGCCCCAGTGCATGTAGGTCTGCGTCCGCCCGGCTACGAGGCCCCAATGCTGCCAGCCGACTTTGTGTTTTGCGAAAAGTGGCAGAATAGCCTCGAACGTGTTGCCTACCTGCCGCCGTAGCCATTCTGAGCAGATAATTGGCCTATCGAGCTTTTGGCAGATTCTGATAGTCGCTTCCACGCTCTGGGGGCTGCCGTAACCGTGGAAAGAGACAATGTCGGACAATTCCATAAGCCGTTTGGACATTCTGCCCTCGAAAGAGGTCCAGGCGGCTACGGTAAGGGGCTGAGATGGATTTGCCGACCGCGCCCATTTGAAGGCTTCCTCGACCAAAGGCAAGCTCTTTTCGCCCAGGTTGGAGTTTCCAGGCTCGTTGTAGAGGTCCCAGATAAGGACGCGGCTGTCATTTGCAAACGCGCCGACGATGTCCTTAATAGGGCTTGCTGAACAAGTCATATAGAGTTCTTAACAGATTTTGGCGTCACCGGGACAGAGTCGTTGTTCCCATTGTATCCGATTGCAAGTCCGCCACGCTGCCCAACGCAAGGCCGTCCACACTGGCAAGCAAACGTTA
>JAUVXL010000094.1 GCA_030603595.1 Sedimentisphaerales bacterium
TTCAAGGCCTTCAAAACGCTTGAATTGGCCTTATATCATACTCTCGGGGCACTGCCCCAGCCGATTGAAGCCCACAAATTCTTTTGAAGAGGCACTTTTTTTAACGCTTGCAGATATAGGGCTATTTTAGTACAATACGGCCACGTTGAAATTTGACTCTGAAAGGGCACGAGAAATGGACGACAAGCAGATAACACGACGCCGGTTCATGCGCGATAGCGCGGTCACGGCCGCAGGCGTGGCTGTTGGTCTCGGCGCCGCAGGCGCCAAAGCGGGCGATACGGCCAAGATTCACAATTACAACCAGAATATGGAATACCGTCGCTTGGGCAAGACGAATTTCATGGTCTCGGCGGTAGGCCTCGGTGGCCACTCCCGCAGCAACCAGCAAGAACGCAACGAAGTCATGGCGCGCTGTCTCGATATCGGCATCAATTTTATCGACAGCACCGGACACGGCGAACTGAGCAGGGACATCAAGGCCCTCGGCAACAAAAGAGATAAGGTCTATCTAGCCCTCTCCGATACAGGCCGCGAGCCGCGAAACCCGGAATTCCGCACCGCCAAGAAGCTCTCGGAGACCCTGGACAACGCCCTGCAGAGGGCCAAGCTGGAATACACCGACCTGTGGCGGATAACCGTCTATGAGCCAGGCGGCAGGCATACTTTCAACACATCCAGCGCCGTGATCGAGGCGCTCGCCAAGGCCAAGAAGCAGGGCAAGGCACGCTCGGTCGGCATCGCATCTCACGACCGCCGATGGTTCAAATTCATGATCGAGTACTTCCCGGAGCTTGAAGTCGTCCTCTTCCCCTTCACGACGATGAGCAAGGTCGCTCCCAAAGACAGTCTCTTCCCGGCCCTGAAGAAGTGCGATGTCGGCGCCTTCGGCATTAAGCCTTATGCCGCCGGTTCGCTGTTTCGGGGCGACCGGGAGGAAAACGAAAAGCGTGCGCGTCTGGCCATCCGGTACATTCTGCACAGCAATACCGTCATTCCGATTCCGGGCCTCAACAGCGTTAGCGAAGTCGATACCGTAGCCAGGGCAGTCACCGAGCGCCGCGAACTCGACCTCAAGGAAAAGGCCCAGCTCGAAACCGCCGCCGCCGAAGCATGGGCCAACCTCCCCCAAAACTACAAGTGGCTAAAGAACTGGGAATACGTATAGGGTGTGGCTAACTTTTCTGGCACGACGTAATCTTTTCGATGACAAGATGTTACACTCATTTGTCATTCTGAGCGGTAGCGAAGAATCTGGGTTGCAGTGCGAGTGAGTCTTTCATACTCGATTGGTTCATTCGCTTCGCAGCCAGATGCTTCGTTTCACTCAGCATGACACCATAGAACTGGGTTGCCGGAAAATCTGGCCATGCCCTACATAAAGTTGCTTGCACAACCCATGGAGTCAAGCGATGAAAGCAAGCAGAATCCTTCGAATCTGTGCGATTGCCCTGGCAATTCTCGCGCTCGCCCACACCCCGCTCCGTGGACAAGCAGCGCTAAACAAACCGCTCTGGAATACGGCGTGGATTACAGACACGCAGACCCCCGAATGCGAGTGGATAACCGCGTTGACAAGCCGTTTGAGGGCGGACAAACCGAAGATGGTCATTCACACGGGGGATACGCGGTTCGAATGGGCGAATCAATGCGCATGGAAAGATGTTATAGACTTATTGCGTGTAGAGACGCCCCCGGTCGAATTTCATCTGGCTCCGGGCAATCACGACCTGACCAACGGCGTATTGAAATCTCATTTACGCCGAGCCGCCACAACAGGCATCTACCCTCTGGATACAGGTCTCAAAGCCAAAGGATACGGCTACTACCATAACCGTGTTACAGAAGACGCCGCCGGCGTTCTCTGGCCCCTATGGAATCCGGATGTGGTCGAACACCCGGCCTGGCAAGTTGCCGCCAATAAGAAGCCGGACCATTGGCAGCACCCCGAGACGCCTTATCACTACGTTTTCAAAAGAGGCCGAATTCGTTTCATCGTCTGCGATACCTTCTATACGCAGGAGCAGAAAGAATGGCTCCAGGATGTCTTGCGGCAGCCGGACGACAGTTCTCTCTCCATCTTGCTGCAACATACGCATGAGGTGGATGACCTGGCCAAGTATTTCGAGGGACTTCAAGGACGCCATAATGTTAAGCTGGTTCTATCCGGGGATCATCACCAATATTGCTACGAGCAGCGAGACGCCATCACATATATCACCGCCGCCGGTATGGCTCACGGCCATTTCGGCGATTGCGACGCCATGATCCTCCGCGTCTTCGAAGACCGTTTGCAGTTGGACAGGTTCGTTATCCCCAAAGGGCTGCCAATGAAATCTATCGAGGGGGCGACTACGATATGGACCTGCGAAGGCCGGTTTACCGACTACCGGCGACCCGAGTATCCCGCATCTGCCGTCGATTCCCCGCCGCCTCCCCAACTCGCCGGCACTATCGGCCCGAGCCTCATAAACAACGGCGACTTCGATAACGGTATCTGGTACGAGCGTTTCCGCGGCTGGTCGCCAAGCTATTGGTATCAGTGGTTCCAGCGCGGCGGCAACGTGCCCGAGCACGCAGTAGGCAAGCGCCTGCCGCATTCGAGCAAGGAGTATGTCCGCCTGCACATGTGGGCCCACGCCTGGACGGGCGGAATACTACAGAATGTGCGCGGAGTCGAACCATGCCACATCTACAAAATGACGGCCTACGGCTTCTTTCAACCCCAAGATGCACCGCAGCCCAACGCACGAATCGGCATCGATCCATCCGGCAATCTCGCTCAACAATTCTCGGCCGACGTGACCAAGCACCCGGCCGGTAAATATGATGAAGGCGTAGGCGACGACCCCAAAACCGACCCGTGCGATGGCCCGGAATTCTCTGACAATACTCTCTGGTCGGACTACCACGATTACTATGGTTGGGGGAAATTCGAAGTCATTGCCGAGGCCCAAGCGGACGTAATTACCGCCATTCTCTACTGTTCGCCCAAGCAGAGGCCCGCCGAACAACCCATATACGAGATGAACTGGGACAGCGTGGTCCTTCGTGAAACGCCCTGGCCGACGAAGCGGCTGGTTGCCGACGAGGCGATCCTCGACCCCGATCCGGGATTCAAGAAGATCATAGTAAATCTGCACCCTGAACTCGGCACTGCCCAGGTTTCCTGGAAGACCTCGGTTCCTTCGGGCGCCTCTCAACTGCTCTACCGTTTCAAGAGTCAGGATGCAGCCAAGACGAGTCGGGACACTGTCGTCAAAAGCAAAGACTTTCTCTTCGAGACACCGGTGATATACGAGAAATCCGCTATCCTCCACAGAGCCGAAATCGAGCACGCCTTACTGCAATCAGCCGAGACATTGGAATTCGTTGCCCTCTCGCGCTCGCTGATTGACGGTGAATGCGTAACTCTCTGCTCGCCTGTAGTTGCCGTCAAGCTGGCCAATACTCTCCCGATCGCCTCGGCCCGGGATGCCGAGAATTGGCGCGACAATATTGTCGAAGGCGCCTCGATGACCCACCGGGGGCATTCGCCCAAAGGAACTATCTTCGAGATGAAATTCGCCTAATCCGACCCGTGGTGCTATCCGATACTCGAACTCAAAAACGACGATATCCCCGACAGCTCCTTTCGCGGCCTGGCCTTTACCGCCGAACTGCTGGAGGGCGAAGGGGCCGTCCGCGTTCAATTTGTCGAGGCCAACGGCGCGCAATACGTAGCCGATACCAACTACAAGACCGCTCTTAACCGGCCGCAGCGCATCCGTGCGATGTTCAGCGGCAGCCTCCGCCGCCCCACCCCGCCCGACCCGGATGGACGCCTCAATCCTCAGAACATCCGCAAGATAATGGTCGGAATCAACTCCAAAAAGCATTCCACCGTCAAAATGGCAGTCAGCGATTTGGAGTGGACGAAGTAGTTAAACTCATACCGTTTCGCATCACCGGCCTGCACTTCGACCACGTCGATGACCTGCTCGAATACAAAAACGCCAAGGTCTATATCGGCAGGAGGGAATGGGAAGGGGCGCTGTCGGCGGCGCCGAATTGGGCCCACGGAAAAATCCTCCACGAATTCAGCAATACCCCCGATTGTAAAAAGCGATTGGTGCTGGTGGACGACGAAGAGATTGCCCCCGGCATTCGCGTCGTTCAACTCGGCTGCCACACGCCGGGCAGCCAGGGTGTGCTCGTGCGAACGTGGATGGGACCGGTCCCGCTGGCAGGCGACGTCGTCTATAAGTACGAAAATATCGAGAAAGACAGCCCGACGCGAAGCCCCGACCCGCAGATTTGCCGGGACGCCATGGCGAGAATCCGCTCGCTGGCCGACATTGTCCTGCCCGCTCACGACCCGCTTACCCTCGAACGCTGGCCAAACGGCATAATAGGCGCCCTGCCTGCCTCATGCAGCAGAAAGGTAAAATCCCTGATACTGACACACTGAGAGGTCGAGCCAAGCCGCTGCACCCAAAGGGTACACAGGTTGATTCCACTGTTAATCTCCGGATGCGGTGCGAGGGCTCGCCGGCGTGTTGCTTCTGCTGCCGTGCTGGATCGACGCCGGCCTTATTCAAGAGAAGCCCTCCAAACGCCGATATACTCAAGAGTAGGCCCAAGACGCAAGGAGACTCGCCAAGTGTCTGACAAAACTGAACAAAAAACATTAGACCACTGGGATAAGAACGTGCGGCAGTTCTCTCTTCGGGGCCGGATACAGAGCTTCAAGTACGCTATCCGCGGCGTCATCCTAATGCTCAAGAGCCAGCACAATGCCTGGCTGCACGCCGTCGCTTCGATCCTTGTCCTCTTTGTCGGCCTGCTGTTTGGCCTTTCAGACCCCGAATGGTGCCGCCTGGTTCTTGCCATTATGGCCGTCTGGACCGCAGAGGCCCTCAATACCGCCCTGGAATTCCTCGCCGACGTCGCCTCGCCCGAGTTTCACCCCCTTGTCGAAAAAGCCAAAGACGTCGCCGCAGGCGCTGTGCTCATTTCCGCCGTAGGCTCGGTCGTGATCGCCCTGCTCGTCCTCGGCCCGCACGCCTACAGTTTCCTGAGCGACATCCTCCATCCACTGCCTATACAGTAGGTGGCGATATGAACCATGTAACAACGATACCCGCTTTAGCCGATAATTACGTCTATCTCTATCAATATGCCGCCAGCAGCGCATTTGTGGTCGATCCCGGCCAAAGCGAAGGCGTCCTCCGGGCCCTTCAAACCCGGAACTTGACCCTCTCTGCTGTTTTGGCCACACACAACCATTTCGACCATATCGCCGGCGCCGCCAACCTAAAGAAGACCACCGCTTGCCGAATAATAGCCCCCGACAGAAACGGAATCCCCGGCCTGGACCGAATCGTCAAAGACGCCGAAATCATCGAACTGCCCGCCACAACGATCCAGGTTATTTCGACCCCCGGCCACACCGCCGCATCCGTCTGCTATTACGTCCAACCGACCGAAAACCACCCCGGCATCCTATTCACAGGCGACACACTATTCATCACAGGCGGCTGCGGCAGACTCCTCGAATGCAACGCCCGAACGATGTGGAACTCCCTCCAGAAAATCGCCGCACTTCCCGACGATACGCTAATCTACCCCGGCCACGACTATACGCAAGAAAACTACGAATTCGCCCTAACCATAGACCCCGAAAACCAAGCAGTAAGAAACCTGTTAGATGAAGCTGATTTTGCTCCCCCCTCGACAATCGCCCGCGAAAAACAAACCAACATATTCCTCCGAGCGAGTACCCCCCAAATAAAAAAAGCCCTCGCAATCCCCACAGCCTCGGACCCAGAAACCTTCGCCCAACTACGCCGAAAAAAAGACATCTTCGGCTAAATCCCCACCTCGCCATCCTCACGCCGTCATTGCGAGCACCTGACCGGATTCTCAGGAGGCATACAAAAGAAATTGGTCCAACATCTGTCATTGCGAAGGAGCCGTAGGTCCGCCACCGGCGGACGGCAATCTCAAAACCACTCGAACGCCGGAGATTGCCACGGCCCTCAAGGGGGCCTCGCAATGACGATAGCGGCTGTGTTGTGCCTTATGATCGAGTATTGACGAATACCCCAATCACCTGCTGGAAAATCTGGCCGCACAATCGGAATTGAGCCGCGGGTTTTGGCCTTGACGGGACGGTGGGCCTCTGTTAAAAGAGAGGTTGCCTCAGGTCGAAGGAAACTTTGTTGAAAGGTATCGAACTATGGCGAAGATGGATAATGCCCCCAAGAAAACGAGGAAAGCCAAAAAAGCCACCGTGGAGAAAGCAGTCGCCGCATCGGCAACAGGTAAAGGCGAAGCTGTCGGCAAGGATGCCCGTCAGTGGGCGATGTTCTGCCATCTCGCCGGGCTGGCCTGGATGGTGGCCTGGCTGCTGCCGATCATAGGCGGCGTGGTCGGCACGTTGATCGTTTGGCAGGTCAAGAAGGACGACGATCCGTTCATCGATAAGAGCGGCAGGCGGGCGTTTAACTTTCAACTCTCGATGCTGATATACTTCGCAGCCTCTGTGCTTCTCTGTTTGCTGCTTATCGGCTTTTTGTTGGTCCCAACCGTTGTTGTTCTAAATATCGTCTTTACGATCATCGCCGCTCTCAGGGCAAGCAACGGTAAGGACTACAGCTATCCGTTGAGCATCGAATTCATCAAGTGAGAATCGCTCGGGGCTCGCAGGCGCGTTTGTACATCAGTTGCTGCCGGCCAAGCCGAAGTGACCGAATGATCTGAAGTATCAGCCAAAATATATTGGAGGAAAGCCCTCAATGAAACCTAAAATGAACCGACGGGAATTCATCAAATTTGCAGGGGCCGGTGTTGCGTCGCTGGGCGTATCCGGCTGCGTCAGTCCCAACGAGGCCGGCGATAAGAAACCGCTCGCCAAGAAACCCAACTTTGTTGTCATCTTCTGCGATGACCTAGGCTATGGCGACCTCGGCGTTTACGGGCATCCGACGATCCGCACTCCGAACATCGATAAGATGGCGGCGGAAGGGCAGAAATGGACGAATTTCTACGTAGCCGCGAGCGTGTGTACGCCCAGCCGGGCCGGCTTGATGACCGGGAGGCTGCCGATTCGCAGCGGGATGTGCAGCGATAAGCGGCGCGTGCTCTTCCCCAATTCTGCCGGCGGCCTGCCGAAAAGCGAAGTCACTATCGCCGAGGCCCTCAAGCCCCAAAGCTATGCCACGATGTGCATCGGCAAATGGCACTTGGGACATCTGCCCCAATACCTGCCCACCCGGCACGGCTTCGATTCGTACTTCGGCATTCCATACAGCAACGATATGAAGCCTTCCCCGCTGCTCGACAATGAAAAGACAATCGAAGAGCCGGCCGACCAGACCACACTCACCAAACGCTACACCGAACGGGCCGTCGGTTTCATCGAGAAGAACAAGAGCAAACCGTTCTTCCTGTACTTCGCTCATACGTTCCCGCACGTCCCGCTCTTTGCCTCGAACGCCTTCAAAGACAAGAGTACGCGCGGGCTCTACGGAGACGTTGTCGAGGAGTTGGATTGGAGTGTCGGGGAAATAGTCGATACACTGCACCGTCTAAAACTCGCCGAGAATACGCTCGTTCTATTCACGAGCGACAACGGCCCCTGGCTGATTATGAAGCTCAACGGCGGCTCGGCAGGGCTGCTCCGCGAGGGCAAAGGATGCACGTTCGACGGCGGAATGCGAGAGCCGTTTATCGCATGGTGGCCCGGGAAGATCAAGCCGGGCCAGGTCACTCAGGAAATGGGCAGCACGCTGGACTTTCTGCCCACCCTTTGCTCGCTGGCAGGCGCCAAGTTGCCCGATGAAAACATGCTCGACGGCATGGATATCTCGCCGGCCCTTTTGGGCACGGGCCCCAGCCCGCGAAACGTAATGTTCTTCTACCGCGGCGCGAAGCTCTACGCCATCCGAAAAGGCCGGTACAAAGCCCACTATATCACCAGGTCCGCTTACGGCAAGGGCGGCGAAACCAAACAGGATCCGCCGCTGCTCTTTCACCTCGGCCACGACCCGGCTGAGAAATATAACATCGCTGAGAAGCACCCGGATGTTATCGACGATATCCGCAAGGAGGTCGCTCTGCACCTTCTAAACCTGACGCCCGGTGAGGACCAGTTAGCCAAGCGCATCGCGGGCAAGTAACGCCGAATCCAAGAACCGATAGAAAGGGCCGACACTATGACCGCAACAACCGACCGGCGACAATTCATCAAGGCAATCGGCTTAGGAGTTGCATCACTCGTGATGCCCGGCTGTCTAAACGCCTCTTCTCGCAATTCAAAAAAGGCTCGCGCAGACAAACCCAACGTAATCTTGATAATGGCCGACGATTTGGGGTATGAGTGCCTGGGCTGCTACGGCAGCGCATCGTACAAGACGCCCGTGCTCGATGAACTGGCGGCGACGGGCGTGCGGTTCGAGCACGCCTACTCCCAGCCGCTCTGCACGCCATCTCGCCTCAAGATAATGACGGGGAAGAACAACTTCAGGAACTACACGTATTTCGGCGCGTTGCCTGCGAAGGAAAAAACGTTCGGCCATCTTATGCAAAACGCCGGGTATGCAACGTGCATAGTGGGCAAGTGGCAACTGGCAGCACGCGACCGCGGCGAAGGGACATATCCCAAACCGGCCGGGTTCGACGAGCATTGCCTCTGGCAGATAGACGACCGGGGTTCTCGATACAGGGACCCGATCATCGTGGAGAACGGCAAGAACCGCGAAGATACCAAAGGCAAATACGGGCCGGACATCTTCACCGAATACGCGCTGGACTTCATCGAACGCAAAAAAAACACGCCGTTCTTCCTTTGGTTTCCGATGGCCCTGACGCATGCGCCCTTCGAGCCGACGCCCGATACTGAAGAGTGGAAGAAGGGCACAGCCAAAGCCGATAAGAAACACTTCGCCGACATGGTCGCCTATATGGACAAAATCATCGGGCGTATCGTTCGCAAAGTTGACGATCTTGCCCTGCGTGAAGACACACTTATCATCTTCACCGGCGACAACGGCACGCCCAGGGGCATTGCTTCGCAGATGAAGGACGGCAGTATAATCAAAGGGGGCAAGGGCCTGACTACCGATGCCGGCACGCACGTCGCCCTTATTGCAAACTGGAAGGGCGAGATTCAAACCGGCAAGGTGTGTTCGGACTTGGTGGATTTCAGCGATATAGTGCCGACGATTGCTCAAGCCGCCGGCACTTCGCCAAGCTGGAAGATCGACGGACGCAACTTCATGCCTCAGCTTCACGGCAAACGCGGCAAACCCAGGGACTGGATATACATCTGGTATCGAAGGGATCCGGGCAAGGTGCTGTATCGCTTTGCCCGCGATAAGAGGTGGAAGCTTTACGACGAGGGCAAACACCCGCGGGCCGGCAAGCTCTTCGATGTCTCGGCCGACGTCCTCGAAGAAAACCCGATCGATCCGGGTGGCAGCAACCAAGCCAAAGCGGCGCAAAAAAAGCTGCAGGCCGTGATCGATTCGATGAAACCAAATGAGACCGGCGGCCTTTAGGACCCGGCCAACGAACGACCCAGTTGACAAGGAGAACGAATATGAGCGAACAACGCCACACGCGCCGCGGCTTTTTGAAAATGATGGGCCTGGGCGCCGCAGCACTGGCAATGCCCGGCTGCGCCGGCGCCGCCCGTCGATCCAAAACCAAAGATTCATCCCGAGGACCCAACATCGTACTGATAATGGACGACGATATGGGCTTCTCGGATATCGGCTGCTACGGCGGCGAAATCAAGACACCCAACCTCAACGAGTTGGCCGAGTCCGGACTGCGATTCACGCAGTTCTACAACACCGCCCGCTGCTGCCCGACGCGCGCATCGCTGATGACCGGGCTCTACCAGCATCAGGCCGGCATCGGCCACATGACGGGCGACTACGGCTACGACGCCTATCGAGGCGATCTCAACAAAAAGTGCGTCACCATCGCCGAGGTGATGAAGGCCGCCGGCTACCGAACCTACATGAGCGGCAAGTGGCATGTCACTAAATACACCAAACCCGAAGGTCCCAAGCATAACTGGCCGTGCCAGCGAGGCTTCGACCGCTTCTTCGGAACGATCCACGGCGCCGGGAGCTTCTACGACCCCAACTCGCTCACCCGCGACAACACGCAAATCCCCCCGGGCGAAGACTTCTACTACACCGATGCGATAGCCGATAACGCCGCAACATTCATCTGCGACCACGACAAAGACCACGTCGAGAAGCCGTTCTTCATGTACGTCGCATTCACTGCGCCGCACTGGCCCATGCACGCCAAGCCCAAGGACATCGCCAAGTACAAAGGCCGCTATTCGGCCGGCTGGGACGCCCTGCGCGCCGAGCGCCATAAAAGAATGATCGAAATGGGCATCGTCAAGAGCAAGTGGAAGCTCACGCCCCGCGATCCCAACGTCCCGCCCTGGACCAAGGCAGAGGACAAGAAGTGGTTCGAGAGGCGGATGGAGGTCTATGCCGCTATGGTCGATTGTGTCGATCAGGGCGTCGGCCGAATCGTCGCCGAATTGAAGCGTGCCGGCAAGTTCGACAATACGCTCATTTTCTTCCTGGCCGATAACGGCGGCTGCGCCGAAGAATACGGCAGCCGCGGACCCGTCAAGCCCGACCCGTCAAAGCCGGTTGTATTAAAGCCGATGGGCAAAAACGAACTGCAAACCAGGATGCAGCCGACGGTTACGCGGGACGGTCGCCCGGTGCGCACCGGTTACGGCGTAATGCCGGGACCGGCCGATACATATATCGCCTACGGCAGGCCCTGGGCGAATTCCTCGAATACCCCCTTCCGCCTCTACAAGCACTGGGTCCACGAAGGCGGTATCTCAACGCCTCTAATAACCCACTGGCCCGCACGCATAAAGGACCGGGGCAAACTGCGCCATCAGCCCGGCCACCTCATCGACACCATGGCCACCTGCGTCGATGTCTCCGGCGTCGACTATCCGGCCGAATACAAGGGCAACAAGATAACGCCGATGGAGGGGCGAAGCCTCGTGCCCGCCTTCGATAATAAGCCGATTGACCGCGAAGCCATTTACTGGGAGCACGAAGGCAACCGCGCCGTACGAAAAGGCAAGTGGAAACTCGTCTCCAGGCACGGGCGGCAATGGGAACTGTACGATCTTGAAGCCGACCGCACCGAGTTGAACAACCTTGCCCAGGAGAATCCGCAGAAGCTCGAAGAGTTGAAGGCAATGTGGGAAAGCTGGGCCAAGAGAGTCGGCGTCCAGCCCTGGCCGGTGAAACGACCCAAGAAAGAGAAGAAGGCCTGATGCAATGAAATATGCACAACTCGGACAAAAAACAGGTTTGGAGTCTTGACAATAGCCCCTTAATAACGTACACTTAAATTAAGGTGATGTATTATAGTAGAGGTAGTAAAGAAATGAAAAAAAACCATCAGTTGCCCATACTAATAGAAAAAGATGAGGACGGATTTTATGTAGTTGAATGTCCCGTATTTTCGGGATGCTATAGCCAGGGAAAAACTATAGATGAAGCCCTAAAGAACATTCGAGAAGTAATTGACTTATGTCTCGAAGAAAAAGACAACAAAGAAGCCCTAAAAAATTTCCGTCCCCAAGAATTAAGTTTCTACACCCTATCTTATGCCTAAGTTACCAAGCATATCGGGCAATCGAGTTGTAAAATGTTTTGAAAAGATGGGTTATCAAGTCATTCGTCAACGAGGTAGCCATATACGAATGTGCCACAAAAGCGATAGTACTAAACGGCCTTTAACTGTACCACGCCATAAAACGTTAGGTAAAGGTCTCATGCGCAAGCTGCTGCGTGACGCCAAACTTACTATCGAAGAATTTGTGAAGTTAATTTAAGTTAGCTTTAGCTACTTTTAACTTCTTAGTGTCTTAGTGGCGGAGGATAAAAAGGGCCGCAAGTATGACGCTCACGGCCCATTTTGATTCTGCATTCTCAATTCGTAAGCGTTCAGCCAATTTGCGATAAATCCCGCAGAAAAGCTATTCATGAGGAACCGCTGTGGGTTTGGCCTCGCTCTTGCAAAGTTCCTTCATCGCTGCTATCATTGCCCGCATGGCGTCAAAATCGAACAAAGACGGTGCAGCGGCGGTTAATAAGAAGGCCTACCGCAATTTCGAGCTTATCGAGAAGTTCGAGGCGGGGCTGCAATTGCTGGGCACGGAAGTAAAGTCGCTGCGGGCAGGGCGGGCGGACCTTAACGGCTCGTACGCAAGGATTCGCAACGACGAGTGCTGGCTCGTCGGAGCCTCGATTACCCAGTACGCCCAGGCCTCGATCTGCAACCACGAGCCGCTCAGGGATAGAAAACTATTGCTCCACAAGGCCCAAATCCGCAAAATAACCGTCAAGCTCGAGCAGCGGGGTTTCACCCTCGTGCCCCTGCGGATCTATTTCAACGACCGCGGCCTGGCGAAAACCGAACTCGCATTGGCGCGGGGAAAAAGAAAATACGATAAAAGACAAACTATAACCGAACGCGACCGTAAACGAGATACCGACAGGGCTATGAAGAAGTATCGAAGATAAGTTCAAACAACAGTATTTGCAGAGGTGTATGAATTATGGCTAAGGACGAAAAGAACGAAGAAACACCGAAAATCATAGTTGATGAGGACTGGAAGGCCGAGGCCCAAAAGGAAAAGGAGGTTCTGGCCGCACAGGAAGAGGCCGAAAAGACCGGTGAGAAAATGGAAGAGCAAAAAAAGCAGGCCAGAGGCCCCATACCCCCCGGCAATTTCGCGGCCCTGGTCAGTACGCTGGCTACTCAGGCTGTTTATTCAATGGGGCTGATGTCCGTGGAAGGACAAGAGCAACCCGAACCGGACCTCGAAATCGCCAAGTTCAATATCGACATGCTCGCAACCATCGAGGAAAAGACCAAAGGTAATCTAAGCGAAGATGAAGAGAGAGTGATCAAAAACACGCTCAGCGAGCTTCGAATGACCTTCGTCAAACTCGCCGACAAAACTCAACCTAAAGCTGAGTAAGAATTGTGCGACGATTCTAAATAGGGATAAAGTGACGTGGGCAATATATTAGACAAGATAATCGCCGACAAGCGAATCGAAGTTGAATCCCGGCGTTCGCAGACGAGCCTCGATAAGCTCAAAGAGCGGGTCCGCGCCATGCCCAGATGCCGCAATTTCTATAAAGCCGTCACCAAGTCCAATCCGCGAGGCCTCAACGTCATCGCCGAGGTGAAAAAGGCCTCTCCCTCGGCCGGTCTGATTCGCGAAGACTTCGACCCGGTCGCAATCGCACAAACCTACCAGCGGTGCGGCGCCGATGCGATAAGTTGCCTCACCGATGAAAAATACTTCCAGGGCCGACTCGAATACATCGAGCAGATAAAACAACCTGTCGATCTGCCCGTGATGCGCAAGGATTTCATCGTTGATATGTGGCAGGTCTATGAATCCCGCGCCGCCGGCGCCGATGCGATACTGCTCATAGCGGATGTCCTCAAGCCCGCCGACCTGATGGACCTGATGATAGCCGCCGCCGAACTGACTCTCACCGTGCTGCTCGAAGTGCACGGCGCTGATACTCTCCTGAATGTCCGCAGCCTCATAGGCTTTCCGAAGAAGGGCAACAGCGTCCTGGGAATCAACAACCGCGATCTGACCACAATGCAGGTCGATATCAACACAACCAGCCGATTGGCCGGCCTGCTCGACAACACAAACGAACTCGTCACCGAAAGCGGGATAAAAACCCGCCAAGACGTAGAAAAGCTAATCAAAGTCGGAGTAAGAGCAGTCCTAATAGGCCAAACCCTCTGCCAACACCCGGACATCGAAGAGAAGTTCGACGAACTCTTCGGATGAGAACTGCCCCGGCGTACGTTACAGGCCATGCCAGAAGACAAATGTGTTTCTCTGCACAAATGGCTCCACGAGGATCTTTCTGTTTCAGACTCGCCGAGCGAATCAAGGGGGGATGCACACGACACTTTTAGACATAGATCTCGGCATCATCTGCAACAGGGAGCCTGTCATCTGGTTGAAGATCAAGCCAACCTAGTATGCCAAGGTTACGTATAGTCGATGCAACCATAGTCTCATCCAGGGGAGGTCTCCTTCGCTGTTTCCATTCCATTACAGCTTTCAGTACATCGGTTTCAGAAACAGAGGCCTTCTTCCGGCTGATCAGTTCAACTGCTGCAAATATTACCGTGGCCAGAGCTTCAGCGTGTATCGTATCGACACGCATAAACAAGTCAGTTGTCTTCTCGATCACACCGGTGTATTTGTCCAAAAACGACTTATACCGTTTCTTCGCATCTTCAAAAGCAGAACCTACCTTGACCGCAAACATCGAGCCAAGCCGTTCCTCCTGCAACAAATTGTTGTTGATTAGTCTCGATTGAGCGAGTTTCAACTCCTTGGCATAAGGTCCATAGCTTGACCTCTGATATGAAAATCCTGTGGGCAAACCTTCGAGTGTAGCTACATAGGGCTTGCTGAACAAGTCATATAGAGTTCTTAACAGATTTTGGCGTCACCGGGACAGAGTCGTTGTTCCCATTGTATCCGATTGCAAGTCCGCCACGCTGCCCAACGCAAGGCCGTCCACACTGGCAAGCAAACGTTA
>JAUVXL010000183.1 GCA_030603595.1 Sedimentisphaerales bacterium
TAACGTTTGCTTGCCAGTGTGGACGGCCTTGCGTTGGGCAGCGTGGCGGACTTGCAATCGGATACAATGGGAACAACGACTCTGTCCCGGTGACGCCAAAATCTGTTAAGAACTCTATATGACTTGTTCAGCAAGCCCTACTTAGTAAAAGAAAAAGGATCAACTGCAAAAAAGTTGGTGGGTTAAAACATTATGTTGCATGGATTTGTAATCACATCATTATAAGAAATCACCAACTTTATTGCATGAGAACCAAGAATATAGGCCTAACCTGCAATTTTGCAGATCATAGTTTACCATCTATTGCCGGTCACGATGATGCTCTTGCACCCGGTTTTGGCTTGGATTTTATCGCGAAGCTCGCCGGCCTTTTCCCTATCGGTGTTTTCAAGGACGCTGAACATTGCAGAGCCGCTTCCGCTCAGACAGCACGGTGTGGCGCCGAGCGTCTCAATATCCGCCTTCAATTCGGCCAACTCGCTTTCCAAGCCGAAACAATATATCTCGAGCATATTTGCACACATTTTCACAACTAAATCAATCCTGTTATCTATGATATGGTTGTTTATGGCTGTGCTGAGCGTTTCAAAGAGGGCCTGGTCGTGACGGTAATTGGCGTAAACCTTTTGCGTAGAAACACTTATGTCGGGAAGAACCAGGAGGGCGAGGAAGTGAAAATTTTTACTTAATTCTCTAATTTTTTCGCCTTTTCCTGTGCAAAACGAGAGCGGCCCATTCAAAAAGAAGGCTACATCGCTGCCGAGTCGGGCCGCCAGTTTCGCAAGGTCCGGCGTGGCCAGGCCCAAGTCGAGATATTCATTCAGGCCGAGAAGAGTCGCTGCGGCGTCGCTGCTGGCCGAGCCGAGTCCGGAGCCCGCCGGGATGTTCTTTGTGAGGGTGAGCTTGATATCGGGGGCTAGGCCGCAGGCGTTGAGCAGCACCCGAGCGGCCTTATAGACGAGGTTGTCCTGCCCTTCAGGGGCCCACTCTGGGCCTTGGCAGACAAGGGCAATATCGCCTTTCGGGTTGGATTCGATGAGGATTTCGTCGTAGTAGTTGATCTTGGCCATAATAGTCTCGAGTTCATGAAACCCGTCCGGACGCTTACCCGCCACCAACAGAGAGAGATTAATCTTCGCCGGCACCCTGACAAGCAGGCCGTCCCCAACGCTCTCGAATTGTTCCTTATGATCCATAGTTGCTCGTTGACATTATAGTAGGCCGGGCTTACTTTGATAGAAAAATTAGCCACAGGGGCATAGAGGGTACGGGGGAATTTGACCACGAAAACACGAAGGCACGAAACATGGCAGAGAACAGAAAACAGAAGACGGACTCGGCGAACAGCGATACCACAAGGTCCTGGCGTTACAGGTGATTTTAGGTTATGTTCTTATGGGTGCATTGGTGACTCGTTTTGCTGTATTGTTTACGGCCGGTGGGCCGGCAGGGGAGTTTGCAGATGAAAAAGAAAACAAAGAAGAAAAGAAAAAATAAGGAGCGGCACAAGCCAACGGAAGAGGAATTCGATCGGCGATGCGCAGATATAGTTGAGCTGACCGATACATTCTGCTCCGACCACCTGAACGAGGACTATCACAAGCTTTGTTGGGAGATGATGGATGAACTATGTGTGAGTGGTCTTCCGCTCGACACAGGCAGGGCGGCGAGTTGGGCCGGCGGCATGATCCACGCTCTTGGATGGGTCAATTTCCTGCACGACCCGTCCACATCTCCGTGTATGACCTCGGCGGAGGTGGCTGAAGGATTCGGCCTGTCCCAAGGGACGATAGCGGCGAAGTCGAGGCTTATCCGCGATGTGCTCGACTTAATCCCGTTCGATCCGGAGTGGTGCACGCAGGCCATGACCGAGGACAACCCGTTAGTCTGGACGCTCGAGATCGACGGACTGGCCGTGGATGTTCGCATGATGCCGCGAGAGGCGCAGGAAGAAGCGTATCTGTTGGGACTGATACCTTACATCCCGGCCGACAGGCAAAAAGCGCCGTCGAAATCGGACCCCGGCACAGGCGCGACAATTTTGGCATTCCCTTCTGATCGGAATAAGGCTCCCGGTTTAGAATCGCCTGACGGACCAAAGGAAGATATACCCGGGCTGTTTGATGAATTGAAATAAATGAGTTCTGCAAAGTTGCAGAAGGCTCTTGGAGTAGTAATAAAGGAATATCGAATGCCTGAAGGTGAAACCTTAAATGGCAAATCGAGCGGCGGGCGGCAAGCGACGAATTGCGAGCCAGTTGCGTGGTGGCACTGGCACAGGCGGCTTTATGACTGGGTTGTGGGTTGGGCGGATACGCGTTACGGGATGACGGCGCTGATTTTGCTCGCCTTGACCGAGCCGATTTGCGTGCCGGTTCCTGCGGATGTTCTTGTTGTAGGCCTCTGTCTCGGCAAGCCTAAGCGTTCATTGAGGTACGGCCTGACCTGTGCGTTCTTTTCCGTTCTCGGGGGGACAATTGCCTTTTCTCTCGGCTTGGCTATCGGGCCTGAACGGATAGTGGATTTGTTCGGTACTATCGGCTTGGGCGCGAAGGCTCAAGTGGCTTTGGACCTTTACAGCAGATACGACTTCTGGGCCATCGCTATAGCGGCGCTTACGCCGGTTCCCTATATGATTTTCAGTTGGGTCGGGGGAATGGCTGAGGTCTCGCTCTTGAAATTCGTGATAATAAGTGTTGTATTCCGGACTATGAGGTTTGGCGGCGAGGCGCTGCTTTTCTATTTCCTCGGCGAAAGGGCCCGCCGGTCGATTGAAAAGTACTTTAATCTCGCGACGATTGCCGTTATCCTGCTGCTGGCGGTTGTGGTTTTTGCAATTAGGAAGTTGGGGCATATCTTTGGCGGCTGAGAAATGAACGATGATCAAAAACAGACGCTTCTTAGAGTTGCACGGGATACTGTCGAGGCGGTTATCAACAGGCGTGCGGCGCCGGCGGCGACGTCGGACGATCCTGAACTGAACGCGAACTGCGGCTGCTTCGTTACGCTGAAAAACGGCGACCGGTTGCGGGGCTGTATCGGCAATTTCGTTTCCGAGGGGCCGTTGATTGGATTAGTGGCTGAGATGGCGAAGGCCTCGGCGACGAGCGACCCACGCTTCTTCGGCGACCGCGTAACGGCGGGTGAATTGGACCAGCTTGATATCGAAATATCGGTTCTCTCGCCATTGGAGCGGACGGATGACCCTCTGAGCCTGCGACTGGGAATAGACGGTATCTACATCAAAAAAGGCCACGCATCCGGCTGCTTTCTACCTCAGGTGGCTACGGAGACGGGCTGGAGCAAGGAGGAGTTTCTCTCGTACTGCTGCTCGCATAAGGCCGGATTAGCCGACGATGCCTGGAGAGACCCTGAGACGGAGGTGTATCTGTTCAGCGCCGAGGTATTCGGCTCGCCGTGGACACAGATATAGTGCACCGAATCCTGATGCTTAATCGAGGACGAAACTGAGAAGCGTTGGGGCGAGTTCATGGCCAAAAGGTTGTTACTATTGTCGGGATTTATCGGAAGGCATACAAAGCCAGCGAAGAGTTGGTTCGGTAGGGAAAACCATTTCATAATCCGCAACAGAAAGAGAGATGAATAAGAGAGATATTATCTCACACGGGTTACTTGTCGTTGTTTTGTTGCTGGTTGTCTTTATCGGGATTCCGGACGTAAGCCTGGGACGGCCGGAGCTATCGGCGGATTCCGCTCGAGATGAGGGATCGCGGTTTGAGGTTCTCATTCACCAGGCCCGGCTGAACAATTACCGGACGGATTTCTGAAGGATTTGGAATAGCAGCGGTCTGTTCGGAATGGCCTACGACGCCATCGGCGCATCGCTTGAAGGAACAGCAATATTCACCGGGTCCAGGTACTTTTGAACGACGCACAACAACCACTTGCGGTCGATCGGCTTGGGCAGGTAGTCGTTGCACCCGGCGGCGAGGCACTTTCTGTCGTCGCCTTTCATGGCATTAGCCGTCAGAGCGACTATTGGCGTTGCAATGCCTTTCTTGCGCAGTGTTCGTGTGGCCTCGTAACCGTTCATATTGGGCATGTGTATGTCCATGAATATCAGGTCGAATTGTTCTTTCTCGGCCTTCTTAACGGCCTCGCCGCCGTCCTTGACCACCGTCACGTCGAAGCCTATCCTCTGCAAGAGCAGCTTAATCAGCATCTGGTTGGTCAGCGTGTCCTCTGCGACCAGGACTCGACCGGAGAATCGAATGTCGTTAAGGTCTATTTGCTCGAAAGGCTCAATGTCGGCAGCTTTGGTTGCTTCCAAGACGCGCTCCAAGGTCACATCGTCGCCTGCCGGTATCACAAGCGAAAACACCGACCCTTGCCCTATCTCGCTGGTCAGGTTCAGACTTCCGCCCAGGAGTTTTGTCAGGTCTCTGGTTATGCTTAATCCGAGGCCTGTGCCGCCGAAGCTGGTTGCCCCTGCGCCGGCCTGAACAAACGATTCGAATATCGCCTGGTGGTCGTCGGCTGCTATTCCCACACCGGTATCTTCAATGTCGAAACGAATATGAGCTTTGCCGTTATCTTCCTGAAGGTTCGCGTTTATGTAAACGTGGCCACGGTCCGTGAACTTTATTGCGTTATTGACAAGGTTGACAAGGCATTGGCGCAGACGAAGCGAATCTGTCTTGATTAGCACAGGAAGTGAGTTGCTTGTTGCGACCTGGAACTCAAGGCTCTTTTCTTCGGCCTGGGGACGCATCATTGACTCGATTGAATTGAGAAGGCGGTCCAGTCGGCACTGGGTGATTTCGACGTCCAGTTTGCCGGCCTCGATCTTTGAGATGTCAAGGATATCGTTTACTGTCGCCAGAAGGCTGAGTGCGGAGTCTTTGATAATCTCCACATAGTCCTTCTGCTCGCTCGTCAGAGGTCCGTCGGCGAGGACCTCGGAGAATCCTATTATAGCGTTCATCGGCGTTCGTATCTCGTGGCTCATATTGGCCAGGGAATCGCTCTTTGCATGATTTGCGGCGGTTGCCTTCCCGGCCAGCCAATTCATGCGCTCGATGGAATGCTCGAGTTGCCTGTTGATTTCTCTAATGTTGTCCTCAGTCTGCCGACGCGCGACAATGTGTCTCCTTGCCTGGAGCAGGACGCACGGCCAGACGAACAGCAGGATCAATATGCCTAACGTGATTAACAGTGCAGCTCTGATTATTGTCCTGTGAAATGTCCCGAGATTGGCCTTAATGTGGCCTGCCGCAACCTCGGCCATCCCGCGAATGTGGTTTGCGTAAATTTGCTTGTTCGATTCGTATTCATCGCTGAACAGCAAATTAACAGCCTCGTCAGGCCTTTCGTTACGAACCAGTTCAAACGCCTCTTTCTCCAACTGGACAAGTCGTATGTTGGCTGAATCGACTTTCTCCGGCGAATCGGCTTGGGGGATCAAGCCGATGCCCTCTTTGATTGTCGCATTGAGCCTGGGCTCGAATCTCAAGTATCGCTCTTCCCACTGAGATTGGCCTGTGGCAGCACCCATGCGTGCGGACATCGTCAGCACCTCGTTGAGATAAACAATCTCATCGATTAACCGCTGGGTCCTTAGTTGCGTGGTCATCAGCTTCTCCATTGTCCGATGGCCCGTCCAAACTCTGAGTCCCACAAAGGCCAGCAGCAGTAGTGTCACCGCAATCGCAGCGGTCAAGCCCCTCAGTGGAAAAGCAGGGGGCGACTGCGCCGGGCGATTTGGAAACGACCGGTCTGAATATTGGCTGTCTTGAATTCCCGGTTTACCGAACTCATTCATAAGGAGATTCCTTTTGCAACTATTGAATCAAATATCGGAAGGATTTTGGACGAGAATAAGACGCGATTCTTCATTTCCAGGGCCTGTGACGCTTAGATATGCAATTGAATCCCTTTATCACGCTTTTTTCGGTCCTCGCCGTGAAATTCTCAGCACCGGGTTCAGAAACGGCCTGATTATAAGACGCAGCATGTGCACGATAGTGATTGACAAGACCGCTGCCGCCCGAGAGAATACCGGTTTGGTGTTGTAAAAAGCATGGAAAGGGCAGAGCAAAATGCTCGTAACCATAACATCCCGATTCCCCTTGCTGTGGGCTTGCGTGCTCATGGCGGCCTGCACCCTGATATTCGCCGCCAACGGCGTGGCCGGAGTAGCAGATAGCCGGGCAAATGCGGCCCGATTTCCTTCGATCGAGAGCATCGAATTTTCCTCGGCTCAAATCCCCTCGCAAGTGCATCCTTTTCTGTTTATCACAAAACAAGATGCCGCCGAGGCGCGCAAGCGAATCACGCAGGAAGAATACATCCGAGCCGCCGACTTCCTGAGTGCCGAGGCCGACAAAGCCCGCCGGATCGCGCCCGGCTCGATAGATCCTTCCTGGTGGGGCGGCGTCAAGGACAAGCCCTGGTCGGAGACATACCCGGTCATCTACCAGAAGACGTGCCTGGATCCGGTCCGCATAATGCTGCCCGGCTACTACGCCGCCCTTAAGCATGCAATTGCAGGCAGGGACGAAGACCTCGCCGCAGCAAGGAAGATACTCCTGCATCTGGCCGACTATAGCTTCGAATTCGAGCACTATGACGTAGGCATGAACTACGCGGTCTGGGGGCACTACGCATTGAACGCCTACGATATTATGTTCGACCATTTCAGCGCCGCCGAGCGCGCCCGGCTCGACAAATTCTTCACGCGAATGGCCCGCGCCGTACTGAAAAACGACATCTACTGGATCGAAAACGCAATCGGCGGCGGCATCAACAATCACTTGGCCTGGCACAAGATGATGCTCGGCTGTCTCGGCGTATTCTACGACCGCGAAGATCTCGTCGAATACGCACTCCACGGTCGTCGCGGGCTGCTCTCGCTGTTGGATGAGGGCATGGTCGATGACGGCCTCTGGTGCGAGTCCAGCCTGAACTATCATTTCACTGCAATCGTTCCGATGATTTACCTCGCCGAGGCGCTTCGCAACACGGGCCACGCTGAGGACCTCTACAAAATAACCACTCCCGCCGGGCGAAATATCCGCCAGGCTTATGACTCAATGTTCGGCGTACTCTTCCCCGACGGCTCGGTCCCGCCCATCGGAGATGCCTACGCTCGAAGGATTAAACTCGCCGACGAATTCACCTACGTCCACGCCCACAAAGCCTACCGCGACCCGCGTTACGCCTGGCTGCTCAAAAACGCAGACCACAAGAGACCGGAACTGCTCTTTATCGGTATCGATACGAAGGACGCCAAGTCTCCGCAGATAACAAGCCGACTATACAGGGACCATGGATACGCATTCCTCCGCGACCGAGCGGATGATGACTATTGGAACTCTGACGGGTGGTGCGCATTTCTGACGTTCGACAAGAGCGGGGTCCACTGCAACCAGGACAAGCTCTCGCTCATGCTCTTCGGCTGCGGCAAACTGTTGATCCCCGACGTCGAGGCGAAAGCAACCGTCCCGCACGCCTTCTCGGCGAAGGTCCAGCGGCAGTTAAACCGCTCGGCCCTGAGCCAGAACACCGTAATGATCGATAACCGCGACCAAAGAGGAATCGGCAAATTGCTAACCCTCGTCGAATTCAAAGACAGCCCCGACGAAAAAACCGTAACCGCAGCCGACTACAAAGGCGCACTGTACGAGGGCGTCAAGCAATCCCGCACAATCGTCGTCACTTCGGAATACGTCCTCGACGTCTTTCAGATCGCCGCTGAAACCGAGCACGACATCAAATGGATTATCCACACTATCGGCACACCGGATTCCCAAGAAAGCTCCGTGGAGTTGAAACCTGCCGACATCAAGCTACCGGGGCCCGGCTTGTGGCTGCGGGATTTTCGCGCTGCAACGACCGATCAGCCTATCCGACTGGAATGGTCCGAGGATTCGGTCAATTTCGCAATGACGATGGCCGGCGCACCCAAGACAAAACTCATAACCTGCGGATACCCCAGCACCGACGAACCAGATTGCCCCACAATACCGATGGTCCTGATGGAGCGGCAGGCGGCGGCAACGGTCTATGCCGTAGTCTATCAAGCCAAAAAAGAACAACTCCCGGAAATCCGGATAAAGCAAGTCGAAGCCGGCCCCGATCGATTGGTCTTCCAGGTGACGAGCCCCCGGGGCCAAACAAAACACCTCATCCCCCACCTGCCCGGGTGTGGCTAACTTTTCTGGCGCGACGTAATCTTCTTGATGGCAAGACGCTACGCTCATTTGTCATTCTGAGCGGTAGCGAAGAATCCGGGTTGCAAGGCGAGTTGCTCTTTCATACTCGATTGGTTCATTCGCTTCTGAGCCGGATGCTTCGTTTCACTCAGCATGACACGATAGAACTGCCTTGCCAGAGAATCTGCCCGCACCCATCTGCCCTTTTGCGGCCATTGACGGGAGGCGGGGATTTGGATAGACTTACTGGAAAGAAAGGGCTTCGTTTCAACAATTTGAGAATCGTCAACCTTGTTACTGAAAGACCAGCTATAGAGAGTCAAGGGCGGATTCAACTCACAAGTGCAACAAATGAGTGGTACAAAATTGGCGAGCGGGTAGACTTACCCATTTCGTCAACAACACTCATTTGAAGGAGCATTTATGAGTAAGTCGTACCAGCAACTCACCGAAGAAGAGCGT
>JAUVXL010000115.1 GCA_030603595.1 Sedimentisphaerales bacterium
TTCCGCACTTTCGTTTTACCATATCTGGCTTCGGCTGGGGGGTGTTTGAAAAGACTAAAACAGCTTCGCCGAAGTCGCAGACGCGCCTCGGCGGGGCGATTCCTTCTGTTGTTACCCACAAATTATTTCAGAGAGCCATAAAATATAACAACTCAGTGGAGAGGGACGACCTGAAAGGCCGGTGTAGAGCTGTGACTTTATGTGCTTTGAGGGATTGAAATTGAAGACAATGCAGTCCGTCTAGGGCACAGGCCGCCGCCGCGGCCTCGGTAAGTGAGCTTGACCCTGGCTGCTTGATGGTAGATGCTTGATACTATATATATTACTTGATTCTCAAAACCCTATATGGTATTTGTATAGTGGTTCTTCCACAGGATGAATGAAGACATCAGCCTTGAAAGGAGCAAGTGAAATGGGCTATATATATGCCGATATTTCTATCAGCAATCCCAAGAACACCAAAATTAAGCCTGTATCCATCAAAGCCTTGGTTGATACCGGCGCAATGACGCTATGTATTCCCGAGCACATCAGGTTACAGTTGGGTTTAGAGCCGATTGAAGAAAGAGAAGTAACTACTGCAGACGCGAAATCGCATGTAGTGCCTTATGTCGGCCCGGTACAAATAGATTTTGAGAATCGTACATGCTTCACAGGAGCATTAGTGCTGGGCGATTCCGTCTTAATGGGGGCTGTCCCAATGGAAGATATGGATTTAGTTATCAATCCATCCATGCAGAAAGTGTGCGTAAATCCGAAAAGTCCCAACATCCCATCTGCGCTTGTAAAATAAAATAGGGGATTGAAATTGAAGACAATCCAGCAATGACAGTCATTTTGGTTCACTTTAGGCACTTTAGCTTACTTCTATTCTCTTCGTGTTTTTGTGGCTATTCCTTTTCTCGGCCAGGGCAACGGCGGAGGCTATCGCGAAATTGGCCGTGTGCGTAATGCTCACGCTCACATGCCCGATGCCGAGCCGCTCGGCGATTCTTTCGACCTCGCCGGTGAGAGTAACCTCAGGCTGGCCCATGGCGTTATTAACGACCTCAATATCGGTCCACGCAATCTTGCCGCGCCAGCCCGTCCCCATCAGCTTGAGAATCGCCTCCTTCGCTGCAAACCGACCGGCCAGTTTCTCAATCTCGTTCTTTGTTGACTTCGCGTATGCCTGCTCGGCTTTCGTAAAAACGCGATCTATGAAACGCTCTCCATGCCGCTCGACCATCTCCGCTATTCGGGGGCAGTCAACAAGGTCGATACCGTGCGCTACTATTTCCATCTAATCTCGTATCTCGCATTGCGTATGTCGTATTATGTCTTACCCGGTCGCTTACGCTCCCGGCTCTTCTGTCTTCTGTTTTTCGACCTCGGCCGGCTCCGTGCTCATCTTGTATATCTTGCCGGCGCAGAAATCCACGAATTCATCGGTATTGCCGATCTCCGCCTCGCGGATGAGCTTTGCGTTTAGCCTCGTTATGGCCTCGTTTCGACGCTCCCAGAGTATCCTGTTGTTGACCTCGCCCTGCACTTCCTCCAGCGGCTGATATCCGGCCGCCTGCTTGGCCTCCAGCTTCATTACAAAGATATGCCCAACCGTCTCCAAAGGCCCCGCTATCTCACCCGGCTTCATGTCCTCGGCCGCCTCGGCAAGAACAACATAAGGCCGAGCCAGCGAATCCGGCTGGACTTCCGGCCATAAGCCGCCGGAATCTCTTCTGTGACCATCCGAGTATTCCTCGACCAGCTTTACAAAATCCTCCCCGTCCCTCGCTCGCTTGGACAGTTCTTCGCCCTTCCTGCGCGCTTTCTCGGCCCGATTCTCCTCGAGGTCGGTTATCTCTATCTTCGACATATCTATATCGATCAGCCGAAACTTCAGCAGCCCAAGGCTATAAAACAACTCGTCCTTATGTGCCTCGTAGTATTCAGCCAGTTCACTGTATGTTACGGGCTTCTTGTAAGGCAGCTTCGATCCCAGATACGACTGCGTGATAATAAGCTTCTTGTGCTCTTCCTTGAATCCCTCGCGGTCCAACCCTTGCTCTGCAAGCGCCTCGTCCGCCTTTGCCTCATCGCCGCCATATCGCAGAGCAAACTTCCTCAACTCTTTTTCCGCCAACTTGTCCAGCCCCTCGTTCGCCCCGTCTCCAATCTCCCTCTTGGCGTGCTGATAGAGCAAAATTCCCGATATTCTGCCCATAACAATGTCTTTGATTGGGATGCTCGCTTGCTCCTTAAACTCTTCGATACTGGTGTTCTGAGCCATCGGCTTGAGAAGATCGGCAACTGTCTTGCCCTCTTCGTACCGATCGGCCGACGCCTCGATGACCTCGTCGCTCGTTATCGTCTCGCCTCCTACAACCAGCACGAGCCCGCCGGCCTTTTCCACGAGTTGTATCTTCTCAGTTATCGCAATCCGGTCCAGTTCCGCATCTGTAAGCGCCGAACTCTTATCGCCGCAGCCGGCCGCCGAGACCACAGCGAAGAAATACAACACTGCAATCATCCGCTCTGCACAGCTTCTCTCTCTATTCATCTTGATTCGGCCTCCCGACCATAACGCCCGATTTCTGTTACGCATTTGAAGGCGCCTCCGCATCGCCCAGCAGTCCGATCCGCTCGGCCGCCTGCCGCATCCCCATTATCGTATCATCGATTAGCTCGCTTACTTCCACCCCCAGCATCTCAGCGCCTTTGGCGATTACCTCCCGGTTCACTCGTGCCGCGAACCCCTTATCTTTCCATTTCTTCTTAACTGATTTGACCTTCACATCCAGCACGCTCTTGCTCGGCCGCACCAGAGCAGTCGCCGCCACAAGACCTGTCAATTCGTCAATGGCATAGAGCACCTTCTCCAGCTCGCTCTGCGGCTCGATATCAGTGCATATACCCCATCCGTGAGAAACAACAGCACGGATGTACTCGGCAGGCCAACCCCGCTGAGTTAAGATTTCTTCGGTCTTATGACAGTGCTCGTTCGGAAAGCGCTCGTAGTCCAAATCGTGAACCAGACCGATCACGCCCCACTTCTCCTCGTCCTCGCCGCGCTTCTGCGCGCAGTAACGCATCACGGCCTCGACCGCTAAGGCGTGCTTAATCAGCCCGTCATTCTGATTATATTCTTTCAGCAGCAATAAAGCTTCATCTCGGCTCGGCTCGGCATCCGGCATAAGCAACTCCATCACAACGCCCAAATTCTCGATTCTACCCACACAAAACAATAGGCCCCCAAACACCATCAAGGGTCTTCAGGCACCCCTTGTAAGCCAATCTACAGCGGCTCAACCTAAATTGCAATTGCTATTTTCAGATGCCCTCGGCGGATCAGCCGTCTTGGCTCAAGGCTACTGGCAGCGGGGCTTGGTTTACCAGGCTGGAGGTATCGGGCTCGGCTGCTATATTGATATCGGGATGGATGCTTTTATAGAATTCCACGACGAGTCGATACTTCTCCCCTATTCGCACATGCTTTGAGGTCAACTCTCGCAATTTCTCGCCCTTCGTAAACGCCCAGAACGCAAACATGTTCACATCGTTCTCAAGGCTGCTCTGCGAGTATTTCACCAGGAACCCCCGGCTCAAGAGTTCGTCGGTCTGGGCGAAAATGTCCCTCTGTCCCAACATCTCCACCCCCGTGCCGACATATCTCCAGCCGGGGACGTTGACATTCTTCCAGGCATCGGCTGGAAAATTCCTGCCGTAGTTGATGAGGAATATGCTCGACAACTCCGAGTGCATCTGGCTTAGCAGAAATTCCTGAGTGTACCCCTTCCTTTTCCCTTCGTTGTTAACATATACAGCCGACCTGCCGTACGCCGCCCCGAAACCCTTGCCGTAGAACTTCATACCGCTTATCAGGTATATATCCGCCAGGTTCTTGGCGAGCACATCCTTCGGATACGCCGAGACAAACTTCTCAACGGCCTCAACTGTCCTCTCGACTTCATCTCTCGGCATCGGAGAGCCCTGGCCCGATATCGGCGGGGCAAGCCATTCGGCGGGATAAAACGCCTTGGCGTTGTACTTGTGATGGACTCTTATTCCGCAGTCCCTCTCTATCTGTTCTATTCTCGCCTCAAGCGTTTTCGGCTCCTCGAGCACTTTCTCATCAGCCTTCTCGCTTTCCTCCGCCAGCGCCTCCTCGACGGCTTTCTCCTGCGTTGCTTCGTCCGCCGCCGGCTCATCCGCTATCTCATCGAGCTTCGGCTTCTCTGTTTTATCCGCATTCGGCTCGTCTGTCTCATCCTCTTTGGGCTTTTCGGTTTTCTCTTCGACCTTCACATCCTCCGTACCCCCATTGGACTGCGCCTGCGATTTTTCGATATCGAATAGAAAAATGCCTCTGCCCACCCCGGCCGGGTCCCCGCGCTTGGCCACCTGAAATGCAATGTAGCGCCCGTCGTCGCTCACCACCGGGTTCGACGCCTTATATCCGGGATGGTCGGAAAAAAACGTCACTCGCTCGGTCCTGCCCGACCCGTCCAGGGCCAGCTTGTACAAATCGATATTCTGCGTGCCTTTGCCGCTGTGCTTGTCGCACTCGACCAAGGTATGCCTGCCGTCCGGGAAGACGCCTTCCGGCTCGTTGTACTGATCCGGCGCCATCGAATAATTCACAATCCTGCCCGTCCTGAGGTTAAGCCCGCAAACCTCGGTGCCTTGATATCCATACGCGCTGAATATCAGCTCCCTCTCGGCCGGCGGACGAAGGTTCTGCGTCTCCAGGTTACACTCAAACGGCACCTTCTTCTTCGCCAGGACCTTTTTCTTCTTCGCCGGCTTCGGCTTGCCCTCTTCGTAAACGATATTGGCCGAGTAGAATTCCCCGCCCTGTGTCCAGACGATATACATCCGCTTGCGAGAAACCGCAGGACCCTCAGAGCACTTCTCGCCCAATGCCACGGGCGGCCCGGAAAGGTCCTTATTGAGGACCCAAAGCTCGGCATTATTACCGCTTCGGCTTGCCCAGGGATTCTTCGCATCGAACTGCCGAGCCCCCGAAAGCAGGATATCGCCGTTACTCAAGTACAGCGCCCGCGTATAGCCTTCGTGGAAGTAATGATGCGTCATCGGACGGATAATACTCCTCTCCAGATCCACTTCATAGACGTCTCCGAAGGTCTTTTCCACAAACAAAATCCGCTTGCCGTCATGCGAGAAGTCCGCCCTCTGCCCGAAATACGTTATCCGCGTTATATGCGCGGGCAGCTCATCCAAAGGCGACTTACCCGCCTTATCCTCGGCACCGGACGCATACTGCGCCGCTAACAATACGGTAAAAACCGTTAGCAATGCCTTTTGCTTATCACCCGTCATAACTTGTCTCCTGTCAACTCAACACGCCGATTCTAACATATTACACCGCCCCTATCATACAACCTTCAACCGCCAACTTCAACCTTTCTTCCCCTTTAGCGGGGTGTGGCCAGGTTTTCTGGCAACCCAGCTCGCTCGGGAGACAAGGAGCACAACGCAGAATTAGCCTTCCTTGTCATGCTGAGCGCAGCGAAGTCGCAGACGCGCCGTGGCGGGCATCTGGGTAAGAAGCGAATGAACCAATCGAGTAGAGATCCTCATGACCCGCCTGGCGAAATGCGTAGAAGTTTCTGTTTGCCGTTTTCGTAAGATATTGTTAACACATATCCTTACGATGCAAAAGGACAAGAAATATCGCATCTTTATCAGTGCGGCTGAGCCGAGCGCGGACGACCACTGCGCTAATTTGATAACCGCTTTTCGCAGCGCCGGCCACGACAATATCGAACTGGGCGGCATAGGCGGCCCCAAGATGGCTCAGGCCGGGTGCGAACTATTGCAGAGAACAGGCGACAAAGCGACTATGGGCCTGAACCCTCTGATGCAACTCGGCTACTATTACAAGCTGCTTAAGCGCATAAAGCACTACCTCAAGAACAATAAGGTCGATGTGGTCGTCGTCTGCGACTCGCCCGCCTTCAACTGGCACGTGGCGAAATTCGCCAAGAGAAAAGGCGTCAAAACTCTTTTTTACGTCGCCCCGCAACTCTGGGCCTGGGCCGGCTGGCGAATCCGCAAGATGAGAAAATCATGCGACAAGCTCTGCTGCCTGCTGCCATTCGAGCAGGACTGGTTCAGCCAACGCGGCGTCGAGACCGTCTTCGTCGGCAATCCGATGCTCGCCGCAATCGCAATTGAATGGGGCAGACGGAAGGACTATACTAATTTCGACCCGAAGAGCGCCCGCATAGCCATTATGCCCGGCTCGCGGGATGCGGAAATCAAATCCCTCTGGCAGCCGATGCAGAAAATCGCCCTCCGCATCAAAGCCCAATATCCCGGCGCTACATTCGTCACCGTAGCGGTGGACGCGGAACGGCGAAAGTCGCTCGAAGAAAAGCAAATACCCGGCTTTGAATCCGACTATACGATCAGCTCGATCTGTGAGACGGCCGACGCCGCCGACTTTGCAATTGTCGCCAGCGGCAGCGCGACTTTGGAGGTCGCCGCGATGGCTTGCCCGATGGTGGTCATGTATCAATCGAGCAGGATACTCTGGCACTTAGCGGGGCGGTGGCTGATAAAAGCGGACTTTCTGTGCTTGGTGAATGTTGTGGCGGGCAAAGAACTGGTGCCCGAATTCATGCCCTACTTCACTTCCATAGACCCCATTGTCGAGAGCATCGAGCGGTTCCTCGAAGACAAGAGCAAGCTAACCCAACTAAGCGGCGAGTTGGCCGAACTAACCAGGCCGTTGGGCGAGAAGAACACGGGCCGGGAGGTGGCGAAAGTAATTCTCCAAATGCTGGATTAACCGCCCGGCCAACAGCGCCTTTACACACATCTATTCTTGATACCAGAGAGGCTTTGTGAACGAACACTTGAACAACCGAAGATTCGATACCACTGCCACGCTGGCCTGCATCGCAGCGCTGGCTCTCTGGTCGTTCGGCCCGAACTTCATAAAGTATTTGACCGAATACATGGATTTGTGGACGCAGAACTTCATTCGCTACTGCATAGCGTGTCTGTTCTGGCTGCCCCTTCTCGCCCTTTCGATTCGTAGAAAACAACTCGATAGAAGCGTCTGGCTGCGGGCGTTGCCGCCGGCTGGAACGAATATCATTATGCAAAGTCTCTGGGCCGCTGCATTTTATTATATCGATCCGGCCTTCATGGTCCTGCTGACCAAAACGAGTATTATATGGATAGCGGGCTTCTCACTCATCTTCTTTCCCGATGAAAGAGCGCTGATCAAGAGCAAACGTTTCTGGGCAGGCTTGGGACTTTGCGTTCTCGGCGTTGCCGGAGTGCTCTATTTTAAGCGCGACTTTACAGCGAAAGGAACATTGACAGGCGTAGCGATCGGACTCGCCTGCGCGTTTATGTGGGGGATCTATACCGTCACGGTTAAGATAGCGTTTCGAGATATCGATTCGCGGCACGGCTTTTCCGTGATAAGTATCTACACGGTCCTCGGACTGGGCGTCGTTGCAGCGATGTTCGGAGATGTGTCGGCTTGCCTGGATATAGGCGTTCGGCCGTGGGTCGTCGTCGTCGTCTCAGCCGTCCTCAGCATAGCCCTCGCGCACGTGCTGTACTATACCGCAATAAAGCGCATCGGTGCGACAATACCTGCGTTGGTGATACTGACGCAGCCATTCCCCGTCCTTGCGATTTCATACTTCGTTTTCGGAGAGTCGCTCAACATCTTACAATTGGTCTTCGGCGTGATCCTCCTGATAGGAGCGGCTTTGGCAATCTGGTCCCAACGAGACCTCCGCACGAGGCGCATCGTGCCCTCGGCGCCCGATTAGTACCGTGTCCGGAAACTCCATGCGACTATTCGCTCGATGCTGTCATCTCGACCGAAGCCGCAGACGCAGCGGAGAGGGCTATTCAAATAAACTCCTCCGCTTCGTCCCGACCATGGCGAAACCCCGGTCGGAATGATTATATGAAAGCGTGCCTCTTGGTGCGCTATAATATAATACCGCGGCACTATTGTTCATTTTCTTCGTCCATACCAGGCCACCCCGCACGCCAATAATTAGCCCCCAGGCCCGCCTGGGGGGTCCTTCTCACTTAGCCCCCAGGCCCGCCTGGGGGGTCATCCGCCTGGGGGGTCATCCGCCTGGGGGGTCATCCGCCTGGGGGGTCATCCGCCTGGGGGGTCATCCACACACGCGCAAAAAAAGAGGGGGCGCCACTGAAACCATCAGCCGCAACCCCTCTCACTAAACAAACTCAATCAACAAAACCTACCCGCGCCGACGACGCAAAAGCGACAATCCTCCAAACCCCAACAGAGTAATAGTCCCCGGCTCGGGAACGCAGCCCGTGAGCAACTAGCTTGCCTCCACCTTGGTCAAAGCACGCTCATATTTCATCACACCTTTCTTACTAAACCCACATATTATAAGACCAACTCCCCGCTCGCCAAGCACAAAATCCCCAAATCCCCTAAAATCTCCAGTTTAACCATATTCCCCACACCAATCGTTTAGCGGACGTCGGCACGACGTCCTGCTCAGAATTCCACACCCAACAGCCAAGCCCAATTTACCCCTCGACCCAAGAGGGTGCCCACTCTTCCATCGTCAGTCGTTGGTTATATAAACGAATCTTATCCATGTATTAGCAGAATCTCGCTTGACTTTTCACCCTCATTTTTGGCCCAAAAACCAAGGGTGCACAAAATCGCACATAAAGTGCACCTTCTCGAATATTATCACTGACTTTTCACCAAAAAACGTGCAGGAATCATCAAAAAGTGCAAATATAGTAAAACCCTAATGTCACTACCTCAAGTCCTTATAAATAAAGCACTTAACACCATTCTTCACCCCGATTCTCATCTTCACCAGGTGTCCAATCGCACCCCCAAAATCCCCGTTTTCAGCCCCAAAATCGAGCTTTGCTCGGCCCGCACCGCAGCCGAAGGGCCTATTTCCAATCCCCACCCCCATTTTTTGACCAAAAAACCCACATCCCAATCCCTCCAAAAATACCTGCGCAAATCCTTAGCCCCTCGTCTTTTTCCCGCCAGGACAAAAACAATTCGGGCCATCAGGCAAACGCACTTGCCTCTTGCATGAATTCAAGGCTTCGTAAAGCACGTTACAGAAGCAGAACTCTTGGCTGGAACCTGTCCGTTTTCCGGATTAGCCGAAAAACGGTTGTTGCCTGGCTGCCGATGGCGCGCAGTTGCGCTATTGAAAGGGCCGGCTTTTTTAGGGCCGGCCCTTGAGAAGTGCGTTTGTGTTGCCGGGCGTATGTTTGCTAAAACTCTCCTTCGTCGCGCGGCCTGTCGCTATGTGGAGGCCGTTCGCGTTCGAGGAGACGTTCGAGCAGTTGTCGAATTTCGCCCATTTGATTGCGAAGCTCGTTCACTTCGCCGCGAAGCCGATCCACCTCGTTGCCGATGTCGCCGCGTTCGCCCTGCCCTCGACGCTCAACACCCCCAAGCTCTCGGTCGATCTCCTCCATCCGCCTGTGGATGTCCTCGAGTGTTCGCCGTTCGGCCGTCTTGTCTTCTTCGCCCTCGAGCTTGTCGATAAGAATCTCGGTTTCGCGGGCGTGGGCCTCGAGTTGGCGGCGTCGCTCCATCAACTCGCGAATGTGAGCCTCACGGTCGCCTGGCCGTTCCCGCTCGGGCCGGCGCACTTGTCGCTCGATTGCTTCGATCTCTCGCATACGTTCGCTAATGTCTTCGAGTTGTTTGCGTAGCTCGTGCGCCTCATCGGGTCGGCTGTCGCCGATCTCCTTGAGCTTTCGCTTGATCTGGCCGGCGCGTTCGCTGAGTTCCTGACGCTGCTGCATCAACTTGCGAACGCGAGCTTTGTCGCCGCCTGGTCCCGGGGCTTCGACGCGCCGGCGGCTGCGGAGCATCTCGTCTATTCGCTCAAGCGCCTGCACTGTCTTATCTAATCCCATCCGCAGCTCGCGGGCCTGGTCGGTATCGGCGTCCCCGAGTTCCCGCAGCTTACGCTTGATGTTCTCGCCTCGCTCCTGCAGCTCGGCTCGATGCTGTATGATCTCTCGATTGCGGGCATCGGCATCGCCCGGTTCTCGCTCTCGGCGCGCGCCTTGTAGTTCTCGTTCGATGGTCTCCATTGCGTTGGCGATATCTTTCATTTCCCCGCGAAGCTGATGCGACCGGTCGGGATTCCTATCGCCCAGTTCTCGCAGTTCCATTTCGATCTGCTCGGCCCGGATCTGGAGTTCTTCGCGATGCCGCATTAGCTCTTTGACATGCGCATCCGCCTGGCGTCCATCGACCGACCGGCGCTCCGCCCCGGGGCCTCGCAGTTCGCGCTCAATCGCGCGCATCTGCTCTCCAATCTCTTCCAACGCGGCGTGGAGTTCGGCCCTTTCGGGATGGTCCGGATGCTCTTTCAATGTAAGCTCAATTCTCTCGGCTCGCTGCTGGAGTTCGGCGCGATGCTGCATAAGCTCTCGGAAGTGCGGATCGGCTTTGCGCGACTTCAAATCGCTCTCCAAAGCTCGTCCACCCTCTAAATCGCGCCTCATTGACGCTATGTGTTCGCGAATTTCACGCAGTTCGGCTTCGAGTTCGCGAGCCTCTTCGTCCTGGTCGTCATTGAGTCCCTTGAGCCGCCTCTCTATCTCTTTGGCGCGTTGTTGCAGTTCGCGGGCATGGGCCTTGCGTTCGCGGAGTTCTGCAGCTTCCACGTGCTTACGCTCATCGAGTCCTTCTCTCTCCTCAGCCTCCGCCCGTTCGCGTTGTTCCGCCCGCCGAGGCGGGTCGATTCCCCGGTCATCTGCGGGGCGGGGCTGTGCGAATGATATTGTCACGGCCAGAGACAAGGCCGTAATAACCGCCAGCATCGCCCAGCCTCTCCCGGTTCGCGGGTTAGACCGTTGGCCGTGCAGAATACGGTGAATTCTGGTTGTGAGGTGCTTGCTGTCAGGCAATACCGTCGGCACAAAGCCCGGCTTCGATTGCGGGACCATATCGAGCAGCGACCTGGCGTAGCCGGCGTGCGAATCGGCAGTGGACACCGCCCAGTCGTCGCATGCCTGCTCGCTCAGGGTCATCAGCCGTTTCTTTCCAATCCAGACCAGAGGCTGCCACGGAAAAATGCAGACAAGCAACTCGGCAAACAAGCCGCTAACGTGGTCCAGACGCTTGAGGTGCGCCAGCTCGTGCGAGAACAACGCCACCCAGTCGGTATCTTTGCCTTCAACCTCGGCGCTGCGCGGGATCAGCAGGGCCGGACGCCTCGTCCAGCACCAAATCACGCAACCGGCGATCTTCTCGCTTACCAAAACCACAATGGGCTTATCCACAGCAAGTTTCTCCGCCGCCGTCTCAGCCGACTGTCTGATAGCCCCGCAAACCGGCACAGCATTCTTCAGCAGACCCCTGCCGAGAACGAACGTAATAACCAGTCGTATGAGCAGCATCGCACTGGCTGCGAACCAAAGCCCAAGCAGAATGGATCGCCAGGCGAAGCTCGGCGCCGCCGGCACAACAACTGAGATGGCCGGTTCGGAGTGTTCGATAGCGGCATAGCCGTATTGGAATTCCGGCTCGGCGAATTCCACCGTCGCCGGAACCACAAGATCGGCCATAATTGTCGATCCGCCCCCGCCAATCTGAGCCGGGGACGCCTTGGCCGTGAGGATGCCGATCTCGTAGTGCCTTACGAGCGTACTCGTGACCGGAACGATAAGTGCCGCGACCATCGCCAGGAGCAGCACCTGGTGCGCACGTGCGGCCGAGCGCCGCAACAGAACCGCTGCAACAAGGCCCACAGACAAACAAAACGTGCCATAAATCAGACAGTTCCTAAGAATGTCGGTTTCAGTAAAGAGTTGAGTGATCATTTTCGATTCTCCTTTCGTTTGCTGTCAATCATTTGTCTCAGTGCGCGCAAGTCGTCGTCCTTGAGGTTTGTCTCGCGGATCAGGTGCTGAAACATCAGCATCGCATCGCCGTCGAACACATGTTTTATAAACTTTCGCAGTGATTTGACGCCCGCCTGCTCCCGAGTCCCCGTGGGCAGATAGACATAGCTCTTGCCCTCGCTTCTATGCCTCAGCCACCCGCCCTTTTCCAGCTTCTGAAGCGCCGTCAGCACCGTCGTGTATGCCAGTTTCCTCCTGCCCGCCAGGCGATCCCGGACTTCGTGTACATTGGCCCGGCCCAACTCCCAGATGATCTCGATAACAGCCCGCTGAAGCTCGCCCAGATCGTCGAGTGATTTCTTCTTCATTGACATCCACCTCAGAATCTACAAGTGTCAATACTTACTACTACGGACAAGCGTACTATGACCCATAGTAGTTGTCAACAAGAAAATTGAGAATTTTCCAAATTTCCCCCAAAACCTCGCCCTTTGCCCGAAAAATGGCCGCTAAGACGCTAAGAGAGAAGGGAAATTATTGTTGTTGCCTGTGCGGTGCGCGGTAGAATTGGGGCGTTTGCGGCGCTGTCTATTTGCCGGTGCTGCGATTATTGATTGCGAGGTTAAGGGGTCGAAGCAATGGAGACATTCGAGACTTATGAGGCGATTGTGGAGTTTGGGATTCTCAAGGAGCGCCAGGCCAACAGGTTCTATTTGGCAATGGCTCAGCGCGTAGCCGATGAGGGAATCAGCAGGCTGTTCGAGGAGCTGGCGGCCGAGGAATTGGAGCACAAAGCCAGGCTCGAACTGGAGCTTATGAAGGCAGGCAGGGTCGTCGATACTTCGCCCGATACCGAGGAAATCAACGATTCCGACTACATCATTTCCGATTCGCCTCAGTTGGATATGGATCTAAGGGATGTGCTTGAACTGGCGGTGGCGAAGGAGGATGCCGCCTTCAGGCTTTACATCGACATGGCCGCAAAGGCCAAAGACGAAGAATCGCGAGAGGCGATCTTGGCCATGGCGCAGGAGGAGGTTCGCCATAAAATGCGCTTCGAGACCGAGCGTGACAAGCTGTTGGGCCGGAAGTAATACGGATTCTAAAAAGTTCTCGGGCAGGTTCAACCTGTCATTCTGAGCCGTAGGCGAAGAATCTGGGCCAGCAGCAGCCGAGCCAATCGACTATGTAGGGCTTGCTGAACAAGTCATATAGAGTTCTTAACAGATTTTGGCGTCACCGGGACAGAGTCGTTGTTCCCATTGTATCCGATTGCAAGTCCGCCACGCTGCCCAACGCAAGGCCGTCCACACTGGCAAGCAAACGTTA
>JAUVXL010000089.1 GCA_030603595.1 Sedimentisphaerales bacterium
CATCTTTGACGTGGAGATCCCATGCCTTGCCCACAAGCGTCGCAACGTCGGTGCGGCAGGCAAGGACGGCCTTTATCGAGCCGTCGTCCGCTACCGGCAAATCGGCCCTGCGGGTGCTGCCAAAGGCCGCGATTTTCGAGTTCTTCAATCCAAGCCGGGCAGCTTCGACGAAAAACTGCTCCTCCTTGCGGTTGGAACCGGCGTATCCGCCCTCAATGTAGTCAACGCCGAGTTCGTCAAGACGCCGGGCGATTGCGAGCTTGTCTTCGAGCGAGAAACTTATGCCCTCGGCCTGCATCCCGTCGCGAAGAGTCGTATCGTAGAACTTCAACTTTTCCATTGTTTCGTGTCTCAATCTGAAAGAACTAAAGAGCCTTTTCGTCGGCCTGCTCGTGTAGAGCCGAGGACGGTATTCTATCGGTCCAGAGGGCCGCTGTAAAGGGAAAAGCTCCTGCAGAGGGCAACTCTATTTCACAAAAGCCCCAATATTATGCCGCAGAAATAGCTATTCCACACGGCAAATGCACAGCCGTCAAGCAGTTGGTTATGGGAATTGGAATCGCGCGTGAGCCGATTGAATTTCAGAGCATCCCGAGTGCAACGAGGGATCTGGGTTGTGAGGCGACAGAACGCTGCATAGTCGATTGGTTCGACCGCTGCTCACCCAGATTCTTCGCCTGCGGCTCAGAATGACAGCTTAACGCTGCCTGAGAACTTTTTAGAATCCGTATCACTTCTCGTCGTGCGATGGTTTGGCTACGCGCTGTGCACTTCGGTAGGATTCGGCTCCTGGACGTCACTGGCTCTCTCCCAGAGAATCAGGCCCAATTCATGAGGATTGACGAGGTCGGCGTGTCTGGGCAGCACCCTTACGGAGACACCATGCTGCCCGGTTCTTTTGCATGACATCGAGCCCGCAAACCAATGCTCACCCTGCTCATCCGAAGCCTTTTCGTAGTCCATTCTGACAGCCGAGCCTTCCCTGATATTTCCCCAGCTATCCACCGGCCCGTAGTAGAGTTCGACCGAGACGTCATCGGGGCTAAGTTTGCCAAGTTTGACGAGCGTTCTGACGGACAACTTCGAGCCGACTTTAAGCTGCGGCTGCCTGGGATTCAACTGCTCGCCGCCGCCGTCTTGCTGGATCTCCATAATGACATCTTTAACGACACATTCAGGCCATGCGTCGCGAATATCCGCCTTCCACTGGGAAAAGGCTTTGGCCTTGGCCATCGCCTCAGCGGTGAGGTATGTCCATTTTGCCGCCGCGGGATTGTAGAATTTTCTGGTGTATTCGGCCACCATCCTGTGCGTGTTGAATCGCGGCGCTATCCACTTGATTGAGTTCTTGACCCTGCGTATCCAGGCCCTCGGCAGATTATCCACGGAGCGGGTGTAGAAGAGGGGAATGACCTCATTTTCCAGCATATTGTAGAGCGCCTGGGACTCAACGATGTCCTGGTAATCGGGGTTCTCGTAGTCTTCGCCGGCGCCAATAACCCAACCTCCGTCCGGCGTGTAGCCCTCGCACCACCAGCCGTCCAATGTGCTCATATTGAGGACACCGTTGACGGCGGCCTTCATTCCGCTCGTTCCGCTGGCCTCCATCGGCCTTCGCGGATTGCTCAGCCACACGTCCACGCCGCGCACCATCACGCGCGCCATATCCATATCGTAGTTCTCGAGAAACACGATACGTCGCCTGACGTCGTGCTGGCCGGCAAAGTGTGTGATATGCCGAATAATGTCCTTGCCTTCGGCGTCTTTGGGATGCGCCTTGCCTGCAAAGATTAGTTGTATCGGGCGCTTTGAGTCGCCAAGCAGCTTCATCAGACGCTGCGGGTCTCTCAGCAGAAGTGTGCCCCTTTTGTAGGTGGCGAACCTTCTGGCAAAACCGATGGTCAATGCCTCCGGGTCGAGGACCTCCTCGGCGTGATTCAGTTCGGTGTGGTATGTGCCTCTTCGCTGCATCTGGCTCTTGAGGCGGTTTCTTGCAAAGACAATCAACCTCTCCCTGCATCGCTGATGTATATGCCAGAACTCCTCATCAGGGATCTGCTCAATGTTCTCCCAAATGGCTTTGTCCATAGTCTCATCGGCCCAAGTCGGGCCGAGATACCTCGCATACAGCGTATCTATCTCATCGGCAACCCAGTTCTTGATGTGGATACCGTTCGTAATCGACTTGATTGGCACTTCGTCGATCGGCACGCCGGGCCAGAGACTGCCCCACATCCCGCGCGATATTTCGCCGTGCAGCTTGCTGACACCATTGGCGTAGCTGCTGAGTTTCAATGCGAGAATCGGCATTTTGAATGCCTCGTTGTCGTCATCGGGCAGCATCCTGCCCAGCGCGAGAAAGCGGTTTCTGTTTATCCCGAGTTTTGGGAAGTAATTGCCGAAATATCTATCCATCAACTCGACCCGGAATTCGTCCAGGCCCGCTTTGACAGGCGTGTGTATAGTGAAAACGTTGCCAGCGCGGGTGGCCTCGACGGCTTCGTCGAAAGTCATGTTCTTGCTGTTTCTCAGTTCGCGAATTCGTTCGAGCGCCATGAACGCCGCATGCCCCTCGTTCATGTGGCAAACGGTGGGCGATATTCCCATAGCCGAAAGCGCCTTCAAGCCACCGATACCAAGCATTATCTCCTGGCGTATTCGCAGTTCGCGGTCGCCTCCGTAGAGACTACTGGTAATCATCCTGTCGGCGAGGGAATTGGCCTCTACGTTTGTATCCAGCAGATAAACCTTCACCCTTCCCACCGAAGCACACCATATCTGCGCGAGGACGCATCTGCCGGGGTATTCGACGCTGATTGTCAACGGTCTGCCGCTTTCCTTGCGGATCAACTCTATCGGCATATTGTAGAAATCGTTCTCGATATATACTTCCTGCTGCCATCCATCCACGTTGAGATATTGACGGAAGTAGCCCTTCTGGTATAGCAGCCCGATTCCGACGAGCGGTATGCCGAGGTCCGAAGCACTCTTAATGTGGTCGCCGGCGAGTATTCCCAGTCCGCCGGCATATATGGGCAGACACTCGTGAATGCCAAACTCGGCGCTGAAATACGCAATTGTAGGCTTGCCCTCGGCCGAACAGACCTTGTCATACCAGGTCGGCCCGCCCAGATAGCCTTTTAGCTTCTCGGTAACACGCTGAAGCTCGCCAAGGAAGCCCTCATTTTCCGCCAACGACTCCAACTTGAGTTGTGAAATGTTGCCCAGAAGCTTGACTGGATTGTGGCCGCCGGCCGACCACAGATTACTGTCAATACGTTTGAACAAGTCGATACACTCAGGGTTCCACGACCAAAACACATTCTGCGCAATGAACTCAAGGTCCTTGAGTGCATCAGGCAAAGCCGGCAAAACAGTGAAGCTGCGTACACTTGGCATTTTCCACTTCTCCGTGTAAGTCTTGTACTGCTAAATAGTAACACCGTGACCCCTAAAAGGGGATTGCACGTTCGTACATGATTTAATCGACAAATCCAATTGGCGGCTTAACCGCAAAAGCACCGGCAAAAGGCTGGGGTTGGCGGTTTATGGTCCTATATTCCGAGGCTGATCTGAGCCGAGGGGAGCAGGAGAAATGTAAAAAGGCCCGCTGACGCGGGCCTTTTTTTGCTCGCAGGGCTTACCTCCGCCTGTGCCGTATGAAAGCGTTTGAAGAGAACCCATTACTTCCAAGTGGGCAATCGTTACTTGTGTCCGAAAGTCCTATCAAGTAGGCATGTCCGATCCATCAAGACCTGATTTCCCTGAGTACGGGTATCGGTTCTTTCAAACACGTCTTTCAATACGAGCACCACAGGGGTCAGCCCGCAATTCTATTATATCGGAAATCCCCCCTCCAAGTCAATAGAAAATAGCCCAAACGCCCAATAAATGTCGCCGATTTATGAGTTCAGCGGTACCGGATCAGAGAGTCCGCAATTGGGCTGCGACTGCCTGCGTTAGGGCCTCTACGATGGGTTTTTCGAGGTTATCGACCGCTTCGTGGGTCAATGTGCCGTTTTCATCCCTGAAACGGAGGGTGAGTGTTACGCTTTTTCGCCCTGCGGCGATGGCTTTTCCCCGATAAACTCCGACAAATTGGACGTCTTCAAGCTCTGCCGAGGCCTTGCTTTTGACCGCTTCGATGATTTTGGACCAGCGGACTTGCTCGCCGACGATAATGGAGAGGTCCCGCTCAATTGCCGGGAATCTGGGTATCGGCTTGACCTTTACCGGCCCGCTCGGCAGAGACAGAAGCCACTCGAAGCTCAATTCCGCGACGGCAGTGGCGACGTCCTTTAAGTCGAATTTCTCAGCAACGGCCTTCGAGACAATTCCCGCCGAGCCGATGCAATCGCCGTTTACGGTGATATTTGCGCCGGCCTCGGCCCAGGGCAGATCAGCAGGAACAAAAGCGACCTGGGCCTGTCGGCGGATGCTCTTTATCAAGCCTTCGATTACTCCGCAAAGGTCCCTCAAGTCGCTATCGCAGAGAAGGGCGAGCCTTGCCTCTTCATTGGGCAGGGCGTCGTCGCTGTCGCAGGGCAGGAATGTGTCGGCGATCTCGAATACTCGGCAGGGCTGATTCTTCGCATTGACATTTATTCTCAGGATACCGAGCAGCGAGCCGATAAGGCTCCGGCGAAGCAGATTTGCGCTCTTGCGCGATTCGTCTTTGACAGTTAGATGTCCGTCAAGACCGCCTTCGGCAAAAAGCTCGGCCACGGAATCCTCGACGAAGGTCACGTTGATCGTTTCATAGAACCCGCAGGCATTAAGATATGCGCCGACGCGCTCGGTCATCTTTTGACGGGCATCGACCGGCACGACCTCAATTTGGATCTTTCGCTCGGTTGGGAGCTTGTTATAGCCGTACACTCGCGCGACTTCTTCGATCAAATCCGCTTCGCGGTAAACATCGCTTCGCCAGGACGGCGCCACGCAGACTATCGAATCGCCTTCGAGCCGGGGCACGAAATACAGCGCCGAAAGAATGCCCATTGCCCGGTCCTGCGGAACCTCGATGCCGAGCACTTTCTTGAGCCGGTCAAGGCGCAACGCAACTTTCTTAGGGGCCGGCTTCTTCGGGTAGGCATCGACCACCCCGGCCGCTGCTTTGCCGCCTGCAACCTGTGTGATTAGCTGGCAGGTCCGTCGAGATGCCCAGGCGATGGCTTCGATATCGACGATGCGCTCGAATCGGTAGGCCGCCTCGGAGGGCAGCGTGAGCCTTCGGGATGTCGTGCGAATGCTCACGGGGTCGAAATAGGCATCCTCCAGCAGGATAGCGGCCGTGGCGTCGCTAACCTCTGTTTCGAGCCCGCCCATGACGCCGGCCACGGCTACCGGCCCGCCAGGATCGGCGATAACCAGCATATCGGGGCTGAGGTCGCACTGACTGCCGTCGATGCTGACTATCCGTTCGCCGGGGGCGGCCTTTCTGACGATTATTCTGCCGTCCGTAATCTTTGCGTAGTCGAAGGCGTGTGGCGGCTGGCCCGTCTCCATCATCGCGTAGTTGGTCGCATCGACAACGTTATTTACGGTCCGCATTCCGAGGGCTTCGAGTCGTTTGACCATCCAATCGGGCGAGGGGCCAATCTTCACGCCCTCGATTATTCTGGCTGTGTATCGCCCGCATAAGTCAGGCTCGGCAATCTCAACGCTTGCAAGCTCGCTGACGTTCTTGTCCGATTCGTCAAGTTCGACGACGGGCATTTTCAACTCTTTGCCTGTTGCAGCGGCCAGTTCGCGGGCGACGCCGATATGGCCGAGGCAATCGCCGCGATTGCTCGTAATCTCAATATCGAGCACCGTATCGTCTCCGATCTGCTCGATGCCTTCGCAGGGAAAGCCCAGGTCGCTTAGAATCTCGGCAATGCGCTCGGCGTCAAGGCCCGTCTCGACGTAATCACTCAACCAGTTCAGCGAAATCTTCATAATTAACTCACCGCCTAAGAAAACTCAATATGGGCAATACCTTAACGAACCGGCGGCGTGTTGTCAACGATTTTGAGGCCCTTTATGGGTTTTGCAGATGCAGAGTTTTCTTTGGTATTTCGAGTGCCGGCGGTTATATTCTCTTATCAGCAATAGCCGGACCGAAGTGCAAGCCCGGGCATAACGAGAGCCAAGAACACTGGAGAATCAGCGATGAATACGAGTCGAGGTGATTTACTAAAAGCGGCGGCGCTGGGCGTGGCCGGGGGCCGGATATTGGCGCCGCAGGCAGCAGTCGCCAAGTCGAAATCCAAGCGCACACGCAATGGACGCAAGGCCATAAGCGTCCCGGTGGCCGGCGGAGAGCAGGACAACGACCTAACGCAGTGGCGGCAAACCGTGGCGCGGGCGTCATACCTTCCGGGTGAGTAGATCGACGACTTGCTTGATGTTTTCGCCCGGGGAGATCAGGAATAGCTCGTCCTGCTCGTTGATTACCTGCTTGCCTCGCGGGATGCAGAATTCATCCTTCTCTTGATTGTAAACCGCTACGAAGACACACTGGGCGGGAAACTCGCTGTCACTGGTAATGGCCACGATGCTCTTGCCGGCAAGGCTCGCTCCCTCCGGGACAATAACGACGAATACATCTGCCTTGCCGCCGCCTATGGTCGTTATTCGCCGGACCTGCGGGTTCTCGATGTATATCATCATCTGGTTGACCATCAGGTCGGTGACGCGGATAATCTTGGTTGCGCCGGCGAGCCTGTATGGGTTGCGATAGCCGGGATTCCTCATCCTGACGATGATCTCCGGGACGTCGAAGCTCTTTGCAATCACCGCTGCGGCGAGATTGACTGCGTCGCTGCCTGTAGTGGCGACGACGACGTCGGCCTTGTCAAGGCCGGCTTCTTTGAGGGCATCCACACTCGTGCCGCTGCCGTGAATCGCAATAACGCCGGTCTCGGCGTACAGGGCATTGCAAAGCTCTTTGCTCTGTTCGACCAGGACTACGTCGTGCTTATTATCCATGAGCCTGCGGACCAGTCCGCCGCCCACCATGCCGCCGCCTATGACTACAACATACATCTTGTGCACCTTTCAAGTCAACTGCCACCGCCTGGAGGCGGTAGCTTGTAAGACGAGCTGTAAGCCCGCTAAAGCCAAGAAAATCCGAAGCACGAAACCCGAAATTCGAGTTTATAATACTGAAGTCTTCGCCTGAAGGCGAGGGATTTTCTCCCATTGCCCGAATGGGACATTAATAAATCGCTTGATCCGAGATTCGGCTCATCTCCACGCCTTTCTTGAAAACAACATCAACACAGGCAGTATTTCGAGCCTGCCTGCGAGCATACCAATAATGTACGTTAGCTTCACCCCCGGATGAATTGCTATCATATCCTTCACCGAGATATAGCACGGCCCGATATTGCCGAGGGCCGAGAACATGCCTGAAAGTGATTCTGCGGTCCCGTGCGGCGAGAGGGCAGCGGTAATGCAGCCTCCGAGGAGCAACAGGAAAACCCAGGCAAAGAACAGCCCGGCGACCCTTTGAATCTCCTGCTCCTGTACAATCTTGCCGTCCACGACAAGGTCCGCAGAGGCCCGCGAAGATACTCTCGCCTTGAAAAGCTCTCGGTGGACGAGCCGATTGAGTATCGCTATTCGCAGGACCTTGAAGCCTCCGCTCGTCGATCCGACGCAGCCGCCTATGACCATCATAGCCAGGAAAAGCTGCCTGGCGACGCCGCCGAAGAAATCGGATGCAATGCCCTTTGTGCTGAATCCGGTCGTGGTCAGAATTGAAACGACCTGGAACATACAGTATCTGAAGGTCTGCTCGATTCCGGCCAGGGCAGCGTGCAGACCTTTTCCCCGTGCCTCGGCCAAGCCGCCGCTGCGCCATACGTGCTCGATGGCGATAATAAGGGTGAAGAGGGCTATAATCCGCCACCAGTATCGAATCTCGAGGGTGTCCCAGAGGGCCCTGAAATCTCGCCGCATTAGGCGGTAGTGGACGAGAAAGTTCATTCCCCCGAGTATCATCAGAAAGGTAAGCGTATATTCTATGAGCCTGTAGTTGGGGTGGCCGGAGAGGCGGTAGAATTCGATACTGCTGTCGTGTGGGGAGAATCCTCCGGTCGATAGGGCCGTCAGAGCATGGCAGAGAGAATCAAAGATGGGCATCTTCTCAATCGCCAGGACGGCGACGCCCAAGACGGTGAATACGGCGTATATGCCCCATAGTATCCGCAGTGTGCTGAACAGTCCCGGAGCCGGGCGGCCTGAAGATATCTTGTGGCTCTCGGCACCGTAGATGTGATGAGCGATGGCGCCCCTGAACGTCACAATCAAGAAGAAGGATAGTATTCCCAGGCCCCCGAGCCACTGGGTGAAAGCCCGCCAGAACAGAATGCTCCTGGGCATATTGTCCAGGCCGGTGAAAACTGTGATGCCGGTCGTGGTAAAGCCGCTCATTGCCTCAAAATAGGCGTTCAAATAGCCCGATCCGAGCCCGATAACGTATGGCAGGGCGCCGATGGCCGAGACGCAGAGCCAGCCAAGGGCGCACATGAGCATAGAACCTTGCGTGCCGAGCTTGCCGCCCTCAAACTTTGCGGTTAATACGATACCGAGGGAAAAGGAGACTGCCGCCGGGATAACAAAGGCTGCGATTGTGCCGAGCCCTTCGCCCATCCGCCCCCAATAGACGCATACAAGCACGAGCGGCAGGAGCAGGAGGAAGCTTAGAATCTGGAGGAGATTGCCGATGAGGTGAAGTATAGTCGCGGTTCGCTGAAATCCTTTTCTCATTCGTTACACCGGCATCCGGCCGGGCCCCTGCAATAAGTCGCTCGATTATAAGCGGCCAGTTAAGACCTTTTCAAGCCCCTATTACGATTACATCGGCAATACTACGATTTCTTCTTTCGGACTGAGCAAATTCCAATATAATTGTTAGTGGTAATCTTCGACCCAATCAGAAAATTTCAGGAGAATTATTATGAGAAGGTTTGATGGATGATTTCGAGCGATTTGAGGAACTTGTCAACGGGCGTTATCGCTGCATATCTGTCGTTACGCATGAGGAGCGGTATGCGCTTGAGATAGTGCGGCAGGCGGCACTTAGTCTCAAGCGTGATATGTGGATATGGTCGGCCTCACAAGGGGTCCGTGAGGGTCTGCTGGCGGGCAGCCCGAGCATAGCGGAGACCGACACAGCGGCGGCCGGACTGGCCAATCTGACCGGCACGAAGCCAGGCTCTATCTGCGTTACCCTCGATTTGACCGACCATCTCAAGAGCGGCAAGGCCCTGCGAATACTGCGTGATATGATCGACAGCTTCGGCAGCACCGGCATAACGCTGGTTATGATCGACAGCAGCGACAGTCTGCCGGACGTGATCAAGGCGTATGCCAGACCGTTTGAAATGTCTTTCCCGGATGCAAAGGAGTTGTATGAGATTATCCGGGCGACGCTGCAGCGCATCCACCGCAAAACGCCTATCGAGGTGGGTATCAGCCAAAAGGGCCTCGATACGATTGTGCGCAACCTCCGCGGCCTGACGCGTCGGCAGGCTGTGAGAATTATCACGGATACGGTGCTTGCCGACCAGCGTTTTGACGACGACGATATCAACGTCGTCATCGCCAGCAAGCGGCGTATGATACAGCGAGGCGGGCTGCTCGAATTCATCAAGACGCCTCTGGACCTGAGTGAAATCGGCGGTATGAAGCACCTTAAGAGGTGGCTTAACCAGCGAAAGGACGCTTTCAGCTCCGATGCAGCCGAATTCGGCCTACAGCCGCCGAGAGGAGTTCTCATGCTTGGCGTACAGGGAGCGGGCAAGAGCCTGTGCGCCAAGGCCATCGCCACGGCCTGGCGCCAGCCGCTCCTTAGACTCGATCCGGGGAGCCTCTACGCCAGCTTTATCGGCGAGTCCGAGCGAAATCTCCGCGACGCTCTGCGGCAGACCGAAACGATGTCGCCTGTGATACTCTGGATCGATGAAATCGAAAAGGCCTTTGCCTCAGCCGCCAGTCGAAGCGCCGACGGAGGCCTGTCCCAGCGAATGTTCGGGACGCTGCTGACCTGGCTCCAGGAGCGGGAAGCTGCGGTATTCGTTGTCGCCACGGCCAACGATATTGGAGCGCTGCCCCCTGAACTGCTCAGAAAGGGGCGATTCGACGAGATATTCTTCGTCGATCTTCCCGATCCCGATGTTCGCAAGGAGATATTGAGCATCCATCTCAAGAAGCGTGGCCGGGAGCCTGATGATTTCGACATGGATGCGCTGGCGGATGCCGCGAATGGTCATAGCGGCTCTGAAATCGAGCAGGCCGTGATTTCTGCCCTCCACGAGGCTTTTTCAGACAAGGCCAAACTCGATACGAAGCGGATTATCACGGCGTTAGAGACTTCTCCGCCGCTGTCTGTAACGATGGCGGAGAGCGTACAATGCCTGCGAAGCTGGGCGAAGGGCAGATGCGTCCCTGCCGACTGATTTGCCGGTTTTTCGATGCGATATATGCTTTGAGGGCGTGAATACACGGCCAGGATGGTCGTGCCACGGGGCAGCCTCGTCGGCGTAAACACGCACCGTATAAAAATCGCCCCTGTGGGCAAGTTTCGACTTGGCTCTTGGCCTTTTTGCCTTATAATAGTCGCGTTAACTCGGTGCTGATATACCCTTCAGGGTAATAGATTCCCGCGACCGAGATTTTAAGTTGTTGTTCTAAAGCTACTTACCCGCGAACGAACGGGAAATTTCAACTGGGAGCACTATAATTAGAGGGCCCTGCTTATGGATAAGTGGAATATGCCGACCCTGACGGTCGTTGTCGTGGCTTTGGCCGTGCTGCTTGGCGGGTGCGTCGAGCGCAGGCTCACAATCAATACCAAGCCGCAGGAGGCGCTCGTCGTCCTGAACGACGAGGAGATAGGACAATCGCCTGTTACCGTCCCGTTCAACTGGTACGGCGACTACAAGGTCAGGATAAGCAAAGAGGGCTATGAGACATTGAAGACCCACCGTCGGCTCAAAAGCCCGTGGTATGACAAGTTCCCCTGGGATTTCTTCGCTCAGATAGTCAGTCCGAAAAAGATACGCGATTCCTACGAATGGACGTTCGAGTTGGCGCCGAAACAGCCGCCCGACAGGGAACAGCTAATCCAAAGGGCCCAAGACCTCAAGGAAAAACTCGATTAGGGCCTACCGACCACGGCACTGCGGGCGCACCCCAAGAACCGCACAGAAACATATTGGAAATTGTTCTCACATTTGTTTTCCTGCTGCGGCAACGAATGAAAGGAGGCTGTAGTAATGTCTGCAAGTCTTGTACATTTTGCCGTGTGTGACGACGTGTGTCGCATCCTTTCCGAAATGCCCAAAACGAGCATGGGGAACGATATCAAGACGGCATGTAGCGCGTACCCCAATTACACAAGGCTCGGATCGATTGGGCCTGACATTCCGTATTTCGAGCGGCCCGTCGAAGGCGGCATCAAGATGTTCCTCGATATTCACATGCCCATAACGCCGAACGCATACATACTGCACAGCAAAACCCCGAATCTCTTTGCGGTTAACCTGTTTCGCCTTGTCCTTGCGGACAGCGCCGATTTGGCCGAGGAGAAACAGGCTAATTTTAAGTTGCTGGCCTTTGCCGTCGGGTATCTGACCCACATGGCCACCGACCATATCATCCATCCGTTTGTCAACGCCAACGCCGGGAAGTACTACGTCCGCGACAAGAACAAGGTCCGACATCGTATGATTGAGATATACCACGATGTGCATCTCTTCAAGGAAATGTACACGAAAGATGCAGAGGGTAACGATCTGGACCCTGTCAAGGAATTCGCCAATAAAGATTTTGAGGCCAAGATTGACATTGTTGACGAATCGTTCCTCGATAAATTGACCGGGGATTTCTGGGATACGGAACTGACCTTTCGCGTGCTGCTCCAGCGCGCCTTCCTTGAGACCTATGGAATGGAAGTGAGCGAGAAAACGATCGAGGACTGGGTTGACGGCGCAATGCTGACGCTGAGCAATCTCAACCGCAGGGTATCCCCTTATACGCGGGCGCTTCACAAGCCAAAGGCCCAGTGGCGGAATCTGGCGTTCAAGAAGGGAGATGTCAGTGATCCGAAAGTGTTCTACGATCCGGACGATGCAATAGTCGCGTTTACAAGGAACATGTGGCGGCGGAATGCCGAAGCCAAACCGGGTGCAGAGGCGGACAATGTCAAGCTTGGAACCGGCATGCAAAAGGCAAGAAACAAGAGCCTCTATGCGCGGGCGATCCTCCAGAGCATGAAGTACATAAAAGCCGCCGACAAGTACGTCGAGAAGAAGGATACAGAGGCATTTATAAGGGCCATTCCTGCCTGGGACTTATCTGATCCCAAGAGCAAGTAGGATTGAGTTCAATACCGGCGGCTTTGATGACTCTCTACCCGTCAGAGGAGGTTGTCTCGGTACCACTCTATTGCCCTGGCGAGTCCCTCTTGAAAGGATACTTCCGGCTTGAATCCTATGGTCTTTTCGGCGAGTGTGATGTCTGCGAGGGAGTGCTTCACGTCGCCGGGGCGGCTGTCGGCATAGACAGGCTTGACGTTTTTGCCCACCGAGGCGTTGATCATATCAATAATCGCGTTGACCGTTACCGCTTCTCCGCAGGCGATATTCACGACTTCGCCGGTAGTGTGCTCGGCCCTTGCCGCAAGCAGATTGGCGTGGACAACGTTGTCAATGTAGGTAAAATCGCGGCTTTGCTCACCGTCGCCGTAAATGGTCGGGGGCTGGTCCTTCAGTATCGCGGTTACGAAAGCCGGTATCGCCGCGGCGTATTGGCTTGTCGGGTCCTGGAATTGGCCGAAGACGTTGAAGTACCGCAGAGAAATCGTCTCCAAACCAAATACCTTGCAGAACACCGAGCAATAGTGCTCGCCGACGAGCTTGCCCACAGCATAAGGTGATAGCGGTATGGGCTTCATAGTCTCGACCTTCGGCAGAGTCGGCGTGTCGCCGTAAGCCGCAGAACTCGCAGCATAGACAAATCGCTTTATTCCGCTGTCGCGAGCTGCCAGAAGAAGGGTAAAGGTGGCATCGACGCAGTGCCTGTGCGAAGCAGCCGGGTCGTCAACACTGCGAGGCACGGATGGTAAGGCGCCCTCGTGCAGGACGATCTCGATATCCTTCATAGCAGCATGTGCAACGTCGGGATCGCCCATGTCGGCCTCAATGAACTCAATCTTATCTATTACATCAGCGAGATTAGCCATTCGGCCCGTCAGCAGGTTGTCAACAACCCTTACAAAGCAGCCTTGCGAGACGAGCGCCCTACATATATTCGACCCGATGAATCCGGCTCCGCCTGTCACTAAGAATTTATCCATCAAAGATACCTCTAACATTATACGCGCAAAGGAAAGACCCCATTTCAACCCTGGGGTCCTTTCTTATACATCTTAACCGGGTGCTCGTCGAGTACATACTACTCGCTGCAGCATTTTCATTGCGGCCTATACACCCACGCCAGCAGCCTGTAATCTTTCCTGATAGCGTCTGTAAGACTTGTACTGCTCCTGGAAATACCCGCCCTTGAGAGACGGTGCAGCCAACAATACACAACCGACAACATCCGCATCCACTTCCTGAAGTTCTCGAATCGTCCTCAAGGCAGCGCCTCGATGCGTAGCACCGGCATTGATTACCACAATTGTCGCGTCAACTCGCTTGGCCAGCACTCTCGGATCACTGATCAGCAGGACCGGCGGACTATCAATGATTATGTAGTCGTAATTGTTGCGCTGTTCACTGAGCATTTCAGCCATGCGCACGCCGCCCAGAAGCTCGGCAGGATTGGGAGGCAAAAGCCCTGCATCAATTATATCAAGCCCCTCAATGCCACTGGACCTTATGGCCTGCTGGGCCCCGCACTGCCCGACAAGCAGGCTGCTCAAACCGAACCCCATGTTCAAACCTTCATCGTCCAGACCGCCCGATTCGTTTCTGGGGAAGAGCTTCTCGGTTGTCGGCTGCCTGAAATTAGCGTCTATCAAGAGGACCTTCTTGTCCTCAGCGACATAGGCGGTAGCCAGGTTCACGGCTACACAAGTCTTGCCGTCACCCGCTGAGCCACTTGTCACAAGCAATGTCTTCAGCGATTCGCCCGTACCCGAGAGCTTGAGATTTGTTCGGCATTGTCGATATGCCTCGCTTATCATCGAGTACGGCGCCAAACTGACAACTCGAGTGAGGTCGATGCCGCGAACGTCACGGTCCTCCGAAGCATCTGGAACGACCCCAAGTAACGGAATGTGAAGATACCTGCTGACGTCTCTGGGGGTACGAACAAGATCGTTCGCCACTTCAACCAAGAAGGCAAGGGCTGCACTCAACAGAAAGCCCAATATCGTTCCGGTTGGGAACCACAGCCACCACTGGCGAGAGAGGGCCTGCTCGATCGGCTGAATTGCGTCGCTGAGGCGCCGGACCTTTGGCGTCTCAGGGTCCCCATAAATAATAGTCATCTTCTCGATCGACATCTTGATCTCGTCGAGCATCAAGATTCTTTCATCTCTTATCTTCTCACGCTGAGCATACTGAACGCGCGCCATGTCGAGGTCTTTCTTTTTTGCCGCAGCTTCCTGACGCAATCTTTCCAATTCTACAAACCTTTGCCTGTAAACAATCAGCCTGTCTCTTGCATTTGCCAGATTCGCCTGTCGTGTCTGCTCTCCTATCTCGCCGGCCCGGATGTTCCATCTCATCTGGATTTCATCCTTCCACTCCTGAAGCTGACGGACCTCTCTATGGTTCTCACCAAACTTTGTAAGCATTCCGGCCAGTGTGGCTTCAGTGAAGTTAAGCTGCTGTTTGAGCGCGAGCATCACCGGATCAGTCTCGATGATATTTTGTATTTGCACGCTTATAGGCCCCTGAGCCAGATCGCTGAAGACGCCTATATCGGCCTCAAGCTGTTTGATTGCGAGTTCAAGGCCGCTCTTCTCCAACTCCAACTGGTCCAACTTCAGTGTGATGGTGTGTTTGCGATAGCTGCCTGTCGGCGTCTCAAGATCATACAACTGCCAGGCTGTGCGAACATCGTCAAGCGCCTTCTCGGCCACACGCAAGTCCTCCTGCACCCTACTTTGACGAGTTTTGAGTTCACTGAGCTTGCCGGCAACTTGGCTCTGTTCTTTGTTAGTCTGAGAGTCGATGAACATAGCCACCATCTCGTTCACTATGTCGGCCGATTCCTTGGCCTTGCGGCATGTCATCGATACCTCAACATAATCGGCATCTCTGTGAGCCGTAGCACCCAAGTGTTTGGTCAAGTACTTTACCTGTTTTGGCAGCCCATCGACCCGCTTAAACCAGTTCGTCCCCTTAACGTCATCCCTCTTGAGCAGGTCCTCCAGTGTCCTCTGTTGCTTTATCATATTCGCAATTGACAGACGGTAGCCGTATCTGATA
>JAUVXL010000145.1 GCA_030603595.1 Sedimentisphaerales bacterium
GGCGAGATTGAAAATCGCCTCGATATAATCCTCCAGCGATGCACTCAGTTCTATTCTCTTTGCTTCGGCCATATATATCGTTCCATACTTGTACGTTATGCCTAATATAGTTAGTTTCAACTAACTCTGCAAGAGAATTCTCGAAATTCTTTGAAAATCCTTGAAATCGGCGAAATTAGCCACAAAGGGTGTTCCACGGTAGAAAAAAAGGTTGCTTTGCAGGAATTTCGGCGTAGAATGTGTTCTCAAACGGGGCGTGGCGCAGTTTGGTAGCGCGCTTGACTGGGGGTCAAGAGGTCGCTGGTTCAAGTCCAGTCGCCCCGATTTATGTCTTTTTTCGTGTATATTCTTCAGTCGGACAAAGACGGGAGCTTGTACGTAGGCCAGAGACGAGGACAAAGACAAAGCAACTGATTCAGCACAATAGTCCAAACAGAAAGGTATAGAAATGGAAGCACACCCTTATACGGAAAACAAAGTTTTGATGGCTCAAGCAAGAGATTCGTTAAGGGGAAATTGGGGATTACCCATTGGAACAACGGTGGTTTACTGGATTATTGCCGTGGCGCCTGGATTTGTACCCTTCATAGGACAGATTATATCTCTTTTGATTGCAGGCCCTCTGATGCTCGGATTTTGCATATTTTTTCTATCGTTCTCCCGAGATCAAGATCCGACATTATCACAATTATTTGAAGGGTTTTCCAGATTTGGAACGGCGCTTTGCGCTTATCTATTGCAGGTGATATTTGTTTTTCTCTGGACGTTGCTGTTGATTATCCCTGGGATAATCGCTGCATTATCATACGCTATGACCTATTATATAATATCTGATAATGAATCCATAGGCGCCTTAGACGCAATTACAGCAAGCAAAGAATTGATGCGAGGAAATAAATGGAAATTGTTTTGCCTGGGTCTGAGGTTTATCGGCTGGTCATTGTTATGCCTATTGACTCTCGGAATTGGTTATCTATGGTTAACGCCCTATATGGCTACAAGTTTTGCAAAATTCTATGACGATATAACAGCCCAGAACAGTGTTACGGATAGCACCGCCGTAAATACAGATGTCGGAAATTATTCGCCCCCGGCAGAGCCGGTGGTATGAGGAAGGCCCCTGAAAGGAGCCGTCATGTAAGGTTTAGTTCGTCCTGTTCATGGTTTTTGTCTTTGTAATTATTGCGTAGGCAAGAACGACTATCAGGATTATTGCGGAGATGTGTTTTGCGATGGGGGGGAGCATCCATGTGTGTTGGGCGGTAATGTCTAATTTGAGGCCGATGGCGATGTAGTCGAGGACGATGCCGGCGGCGAGTGCGCAGGCGGCGACTGTGGCGAGGTAGATAATAGCGGTTCTTCGGCCGAGGGCCTTCCAGATTGTGATAAAGGAAGCGGCGTTTGTGGCCGGGCCCGTCATGAGAAAGACGAGTGCGGCACCGGGAGTGAGGCCCTTTAGTATCAAGGCCGCTGCAACGGGCACCGAAGCCGTCGCACAGACGTAAACAGGTATGCCGAGGAACATCATCACAATCATGGCAAATATGCCTGTGCCGAGATGGTCGGCAAAAAAGTCTGGAGGGATAAGAACGGAAATTATAGCGGCTATTACAAGACCGAGGAGCATTGCCTTTCCGATGTCTCGCGGGAGAGTGATAAAGCCGTACTTGAAGGCCCTTTGGAGTTTGCCGCTCTCGGCGTGATCGCTGCAGCATTCATCGGTGCATTTATCCGGCGTTTGCTGTTGCCGGGCTCTCGGTTCGAGTGCATTGACGAGTCCGCCGCCTATTATGCCTGTTAGAAATGCGGCGATTGGTCTGAATATTGCGAAAATGGGCCCGAGGAGGCTAAGTGTTACGAAGATGCTGTCTACGCCTGTCTGAGGGGTTGAGAGCAAAAATGATATTGTGGCTCCTTTGCCGGCGCCGTGCTTGTGAAGCGACATCGAGACTGGGATGACGCCGCACGAGCACAACGGCAGCGGCACACCAAAGATTGACGCCTTAACGAGCGGCCAGAGCCCCCTGCCGCCGAGATGCCTTTCGACCAGAGTCTGGGAGACGAACACGGAGAGCAGGCCGGCAACGAAAAAGCCGAACAGCAAGAAGGGTGACATCTCGGCCATTGTGGCCCAGAAATCAACGACCACGGTTTTTACGAATTCAGGCATAGCATATCGCCAATGCAGTCAGGCACGTGTCAGGGGCTTATTGTTTCGGTCTTACAGATATTGCCCTGAAGGTCGATGGTTACGTCGTCGAAGGCGATCTTTGCATCGCTTCGGGCTATGGCCTCACGGGCTATGTGCGTTAGGCCGAAGCAGCATGGGACCTCCATGTGGACGACCGTGAGGCTGTTTAGCTTGTTGGCCTTTAGTATCGCGGCTACTTTCTCAATATAGAACTCGGCGTTGTCGAGCTTGGGGCAGCCGACGGCGACGCTGTGATCTTTCAGAAGCTTGTTATGGAAATCGCCCATTGCAAATGGAACGCAATCGGCGACGAGCAGCAAGTCGGCATTTGCAAAACACGGCATTGAAGGAGAGAGCAAATTCACTTGGACGGGCCAGTGAGAAAGCTGAGACGGTGCCGACGCCGGGGCGGACTGAAAAGATTGGTTTTTCGGCTTGAGGTCTCTCGGCAGCAGGCCGGGGCAGACAGGAGCGTCCTGCGATTCGGTCTTCTGCTGTTCGGCGAGATGGACCTTTGTGGCGGCTTCGTCGAAATCGGGGGCCTCTCGCTGCTCGACTGTTATCGCGTCCTCGGGACAGGTCCCGAGGCAGGCACCGAGGCCGTCACAATAGATTTCACTGATTAGCTTTGCCTTGCCGTCAATAATCTCTATAGCGCCTTCGGCACAAGCGGTTACGCATTGGCCGCAGCCGTTGCACTTCTCTTCGTCTATTATTACAATGTTTCGCATAACCATATTACAGGTTTGCGGACGGCGTTGTTCGTTTTAGGTGCAATATGCAGGATTACGGGGCGAAATCGGGCTTTGTCGTGTCTCCACCCGTCCCTTTGACCTCGAAGACCTTTGCAGGCTTGCCACTCTTTATCAACTCCTCGGCCTGCTGCTCGATTTCCATAAACTTTTTCTTTAGCTCATAGAATCCGTGCCACCAGGCGTAGTCGGGGGCCATCATGGCGGCACCGAATCTGGCGCGGCGACCCTCGTGATGCCACAACTCGTACATATCGATTTCAAGCTTCTCATCGAGTGGTTTTTCCTTGCTCAGTAATTTCTTTTCGTAAAGTTCGTCGATGATCTCCTTGGCGGGCGTGTAGTACACGTCGTTGTAGTTATCGACAGCGCGGTCGAACCGGAAGAAGTGACCCCTGGTCCAGGCCTTCGAGTGACAGGCGTAACAGACCTTCTCCATTTTCATTCGTTCCCGTTTCGGGTTGTGATCGACGGCAGGGAAGGGCTCGAAGTCGGCCGGCCTGACCGTAAGCGGGGCTTGAGTCTCCCAGGCAAGGCGTTCGGTGACATCGTGCGAGGTGGATACGTCGCCGGCTCCTGAGATATGGCAGACCGCACAAGTCGGTGTGCGGTAATCGAGTCCCGGCGTCCACATTCCGGCTGGAGCGTTCCAGTTCCAGTCGCGGCCCTCGGCGTCGTAGATTGCGCCGTGCTTGGATTCTTTGTATATCTCGATTTGAGGATGGTCGGGTCCGAGGTGGCACTGGCCGCAGGCTTCGGGCTTTCTTGCCTCGGCGAGAGAGAACTTGTGCCTTGTGTGGCAGCTTGAGCAGCTCCCCTTGCTGCCGTCCGGATTGATACGTCCGACACCGACATTTGGCCAGGCTTTCTTGTCAAATCGGCCGCCCTCGAATTTGACTATAGTCCCGTGGCAGTGGGAGCAACCGGTTGAGCGTTCGATCTCGTTATTCATACCGTGGTTGAGCCAGGGGTCGATTTTCCAAATAATCTCGAGCGTGTTGGCGTGCTTGCTCTTGGCGTGCTGGGCGGCCTCGCCGGGATGACACCTGGAGCAGTCTTTGGGAGAGACGACGGGACTAATCTTCGTCTCCTTATCAAACTGCAGATGGCCCTTGCTAACGTCGGTGTCGGCCGGTCCGACACCGTGGCAATCCAGGCAGGTGACGTTGGCGTGGGCGTGTCTGCCGGCGGCCCAGTCGGCCACGATCCCCCTGGTCTGCTCGGCGTGGCATTCGATACAACCCTTTGCTTCTTCGGAGATTGCACGCTCTATGCGGTACTCCTTTAGCTGAATCGAGGGCGGCTGTGAGTCGGATTGTGCCGCAATAGACATACAGACGCCAGTGAGACTAACAACAACTACCAGAGCAGTCGCACCAATACGTTTCGACAATTTCATATTCCTGGTCCTTTCTTATATAGTGCTCCCAGTTGAAATTTCCCGTTCGCTCGCGGGTGAGTAACTTTAGAGCAACAACTTATAATCTCACTCGCGGGAATTTATTACCCTGAAGGGTATATTCACGGTGAAAAGAGCTTACTATGGCGTTCGTGGCCTACGTGTTCGTGGCAGTGGACGCATCTATTCTCGGGCGTCTCGGGCCGGCTAAGCGAGGCCAGATGCGCCTTTCTTGCAGCGGAGCCCGATGGCTTGGTCAGCAGGCTGTCGTGGCAATGGAGGCATCTTTCGCTCGATATATGCTCGACGACTCTCGTGCGTATCTTCTCGACGTCGTACTCCCCGCCAAAGACGTGCTTAATCCCATCCTTGGCGCCCTCGTATGACTTGGCGGCGAGGTGGGTAAAGAATTTGTCCTTCGGCGGCAGGTGGCAATCAACGCACTCGACACGGAAGCCGAATTTGTTGGCGCCGTGCGGGGACAGCTCCCAGGTCTTGTACGCGGTGTTCATCTCGTGGCACGCAGCGCCGCAGAACTCGCTTTTTGACGTAGGCCCGAGCATAGCATTGATGACAACAAAGGCCGCGACGGCGCAGATCAGGCCCACAAGGAACCCGCGTCCGTGCCTGCGAATTATGCCCCACAGGCAGCGTACCGCCTTTCTACTGAGTTTTTCACTCTTCATGCGGCCAAGTATAGTCACTTTCCTGAAGAATTCAAGATATCCGCCAAATCTTCTTCGACCGTTGCTATGGGCTTGATAGCAAATTTCTCGACAAGGACGTTTAGGACGTTGGGGCTGAGAAAGGCCGGCAGGGTCGGTCCAAGGCGGATATTCTTCACGCCGAGATGTAGAAGAGCAAGCAATACAGCCACAGCTTTTTGCTCGTACCATGCGACATTGTAAACGATCGGCAGTTCGTTGATATCTTCAAGCTCAAAGATTTCCTTGAGCTTGAGAGCAATTACCACAAGAGAATAACAATCATTACACTGACCGGCATCGAGAACCCGTGGAATCCCGCCGATATCACCAAGGTCTAATTTGTTGTAACGATATTTAGCACAACCAGCCGTGAGGATAACGGTATCTCTCGGGAGCTTTTTCGCAAATTCCGTGTAATAGCTTCTGTCCTTTTGACGTCCGTCGCAACCGGCCATTACAACAAATTTTTTGATTGCGCCCGATTTGACAGCATCAACCACCTTTTCCGCCAGAGCCAACACCTGATTATGAGCGAATCCACCGACAATCTTGCCGGTTTCAATTTCCGCCGGAGGCCGGCAAGTCTTAGCCATTTCGATTACTTCGGAAAAATCTTTAACGCTATCAGCTTTTCTATCCGTGATGTGCTTAACACCGGGGAAAGCAACGTTTCCTGTAGTGAAGACTCTCTCTTTGTATGACTCTTTTGGCGGGACAAAACAGTTGGTCGTCATCACGATTGGGCCGTTGAAAGCAGCAAACTCTTCTGTCTGGAGCCACCATGAGTTTCCATAATTGCCCGCGAAGTGATCGTGTTTTTTGAAAGCGGGATAGTAGTTCGCCGGAAGCATCTCACCGTGAGTATAAACATCGACACTTGTGCCTTCGGTTTGCTTGAGGAGTTCCTCCATATCCTTCAAGTCGTGGCCTGAAATAAGGATGCCTGGATTCTTGCCAACGCCGATATTCACTTCGGAAATTTCAGGATTTCCATAGGTCTCAGTGTTTGCTTTGTCCAAAACAGCCATTGCGCTAACAGCCACTTCGCCGGCCTTCAGAACGGCGGCGATCATTTCGTCAACACTGAGGTTTCTGGTCGTTGAGGCCATTGCTTCCACGAGATAATCAAAAACCGAGCTATCTTCGAAACCGAGAATTGCAGCGTGATCAACATAAGCTGCAATACCTTTGAGGCCGTAGATGAGAAGCTCGCGCAATGAGCGAACATCTTCGTTTTCTGTGGCAAGAACGCCAACTGTTTCAGCTTTTTTCAAAAACTCATCTTTAGTTTCAGCATTCCACACGGCACAATCGTGCAGATCACCGGAAACATTATACTTGTCTTTGATTTCCTCACGCAGGGCAAAACCCTGCTTGATGATCTCGACAAGACGCTCATCATCGAAACTTACATTTGTGATAGTTGTAAAGAGAGCTTTCGCAACATAATGGCCGACTTCTTTATCAACAGTTCCGGCTTTCTCTGCAACCACCGAAATCCCCTTTACAACATAGATCAGGATGTCCTGAAGATTTGCGGTATCACCTTTTTTGCCGCAAATGCCATTAACAGTACACCCTTGATTCTTCAGAGTTTCCTGACATTGATAACAAAACATGAATTACCCTTTCAGTTTCAAAATTTGAATAATGTTTCGGCGACTACTTTGCCGCTACAATACCGAGGCAATCGGGCAGTACAGTTGCTTTTTCATCGCTCATCTTTTTTTCCTTTTCTGCTTCGCAGTGTTCGGCGGCTTGGTATCACACGCCCGCATCACATTGGCCAGCGTGATGCCTTGGAGATAGTCACCGACGTAACTCTGCAGCCCAACGAGTTCTCCTCTGATGGGGCAATGCGCCTGGCGATCACAGGCATCGGTTGCCGTCAAACACCTGTTGAGGCTAATCGGTCCCTGGATCACTTCGATTACCTTGAGCAGAGTGATCTGCGACGGCGATTTACTGAGACGAAATCCGCCATGCGGTCCCATAGTGCTCTTGACCAGGCCGGCCTTTTGCAGCCTCTGCATAAGCTTGCAGGCAAGCTGGTAGGAGATGTCCTGCTCGGCGGCTATCGTTCGAGTCGATACGTACCCGTTGCCGTTTCTGTTTTCGTAGTGTCCGGCCAGGTGCACCATTGCACGCAGAGCATAATCTGTGTTTCTTCTAATAACGTCCATACCCGGTCCGGCCTTTCTCAAAGAATGTTGCGTCATTCCAAATAAGGCCAATATGGCCCTATTCAGATGCCTTGTCAACAGCCAAAGACACCCATCTGCAAAAGGTCATATCATCATTATTGCTGCGCCACATAATTACTATCAGCGTATAAGACTAATATAGCCCTATATCTTGGCGGAATCAATAAGAAAAACGCGTTTTTTCAAAAAATTCCACAAATATCCGCTAAAACGCCCTTTTGAGAGCCACAGGCTGAATTTCTAATCTGAAATAGTCGCAGCTTTTCCGGCGGGCATCTTGACCGTTTTAGTAAGGTTCTTTTGCGATTTGAAGCAATACCGACCATCGGCACTGAGTGTGACATCGGCATTGTCAACGCAGATTTCGATGCTTCGGTTGGGATGCCTTCGTCGAATAACATTTGCCAGAGAAAAGGCTTTTTCGATTCCGTCGGCGGTTTTGTAATTCGCCACTTCGTCCGGCTGGGCAAGCCGAGAACCTGTATAGATGGAAATGTTGTCCATCTGTTCGAGCCATTGGCGAACCTGTTCAATCGACCTCGATCCGGTCATTTCGAGTGAGACGGGATTGCGCTCGATAGCTGCGGTGATAAACGGCCGCCAATCACAAGTCTGCATATCCCGATAGGCATAAAACGCCAGATCGGCGGTGGTATTGTCGCCGCGGATTGACTGGAGGCGCTCGATGACCTGCCGGCGGCTATAGTCAACGGGGATTTGTATCGGCTTTGAGCGTAGATAATTCTTTTCCCAAGCGGGCAGTTTGGCCTCGGTGTAAAGGAAGTCCGCAAGTTCATTGGCGAAGCGCTCGGCATCGGGGATAGTCGGCTCGACAAAGCTCTTAAAGGTCGATTTACCTTCTATCGTAGTGAGGTCCGGGTGGTTGTCGGTTATGAACTGTTCGAGGCGGTCGCATCGGATTCTGCCAGGCAATTCGTACACGACGAAGTCCTCATCGGCGACTTCTGCGAGCAGTTTGTCGAACGTTTTATCTGCGATGCGGAAGTTGCTCCCGTGCTCGTAGTGGAAGAGAACCTCGGCCTTTAAGAAATGGGGCCGACCGTGACAGTCACGACACATCTGGAAGTGTTTCTGATATTCCCGGTTGGACCGGAGGAAACTTGCGAAGAGGGACATGGTAAGGTCGGCCTTGAGGTATGAGGCAAGACAACCGGCGAAGTGCTTGTAGGCCGCTCGATCAATCGTGGCATCCTCATAGAGGCAATGGGCATAGCCTGTGGAATGAGCAACGATAGTGATGTTTTCGTTTCGCAGGGCGCGCTGGGCCTTATTGGAGATAGCGGTTCCGTTAAACCACATCGCCTTCGTGACGAGCCTTCTGTTGTTGGTGAGCACTCCATCCTGCAGGTCGATGAAATTCTGCGAGTGCAAAGGCGTCAGGATCATATATATATCTTCAAGCGGTATCCGGCATACGACAAATGCGGCCGCGGCGTAGAGAGCGGCCAGGGAGACGCATTCGCCGGCTGCGGTCTTGTACCCGGGCTTGCGGCGAAATGCCTCCATAGCCTCGATGGTCTCGGTCTTCCAGTACGGGATGATGTCGCTGTCGTACTTGTCCAGGCCGAAATGCTTGCGAATGTCCACGTCGAAATAGTATTTATCGCCCTGGTAGCCGAAGAGGGCGTTGCTCTTTGCAATCTCGTCCGCCGAGATGAATTTTTCAAGTCGCTTGATCTCACCCGCCTTGCTGGTAAGGCCCCAGGTTTCGAGGTCCAGATTAAAATCGAACTCCTCGATTATGAACTGCTTGAGCCGCATCAGCTTCCTATAGCTGTTCTTGCCCTCGAGTTTCTTGAAGCAATCCAGCTCCCGCCATCGCCAGATGACAGGGCTCATGATGTTGGCCAGAACGAGGCTGTATATCAGTTCGGGAAACACGAAGATTTCCATGTCGGAAAGGGTTATCGCTGATGTATATTTCTCAAAGTCTTTGGCGTTCATTCTTCCCAATCACTGCGTCTTAGACAATAGTCAAATAGCTCACAAATGTCGCATCTGCTTCGACGTCGGCCCGTGCAGTCCTCTAAGATTCCGATTCTCGACAGTGCAAAGTCATATTTAACCGGGTCAGAGGGCTGGATTTCAAGAAAACTCTCAGTAATTTTCAGTGCTGCGGCCAGCGACGCTGTTTTCTGGCTGTAGAGCCCTAAGATCCGACATAACCTGCCCATGTGCACGTCGAGCGGGACGATGAGCTTGGCCTTATCGACGGATTTCCACAATCCGGCATCGACCCGGTCGTCCCTAACCATCCAACGAAGGAAGAGATTGAGGCGTTTGCACGGGCTGTGCCTTTCGGGGCTTGCCAGCAGATACTTGAGCCCCCTGCTAACTTGCCCTTTGTGCTCGCCGGCATACATTTGGGACAGGGAGGCGCAGAATGTCGTCAGCGCGGGAACGATATTAGTATCGGCCGGGTCGTAGCCCCGGAGAAAGAACTCCTCGATGCTTTCATATTCCAGAAGCACACGCCTGAGCAACCCCAACAGATCGGAGATATCCGCGCCGGTTGTGAAGCGGTGCTTGAAAGCACTGAGGATTTCTCGGCGGTCCTCGTTGAAATCGCATACGAAGGCCCACGGGCTCTCGCCCATAAGAGCGAAGAGTGTTGTCAGGCTCCTCTCAATCTGCTGTACTCGGCCGTAGGCAAGGTCGGCGGCGAGGAACCCAACAATCTCCATATCCGCAGCTTCAGCATATTTATACACGAACTGCAACGGGTCCGGCTTGATGAGCCGGGCTCGGTTGTACTTGCTGTATAGCTCTTCGAGTACGTCCTTGAGCATCTTTTCGCGTCTGCTCGGCTATCTCAAATACTTCGATGGCGTTGAATCTGCGAGTCATGGGTCTCAGTCTTCAATAGCCTCGAACTCATCGACGCCAGCGCCGCAATCCGGGCATACCCAGCCATCCGGCAGGCCCTCAAAGGCGGTTTCGGGCGCGACGCCGTTATCGGGATCACCAACGGCCGGGTCATAAACATATCCGCACAAAAGGCATTTGTATTTTTTCATAGTCTGGCTCCTTTCTGTAACTGTGAAGTTTCCTTCCTTTCGACATACGTTGCAGCGGTTTTGGGTGTTCGTCCGTGCCGGCTATTGCAAGGCATCGAGCTTCTCGCTCAACAATGCGATATGCTTGATCTCTTCGGAAATCAACCTCTCAACCTTGTCTTTGCCGGCTCTGCGCGAAACACTTGCCTGCAGCCCAACATAATAGGCTATAGAATCTTTCTCCAGGCCGATAGCAACCTTCAAGACGTCCTGCGCAGTTTGGCAATCCCCCAATTTATCGACCGGGTCTGCTTTGGTGTCAAAGACGTTTCCATCGGCCATCACGCGCAGATACATCTGGGCCTGACCGTCAGGATCAAACACGAGCTGCTGCTGCTCGGCGGCCGAGAGTTCTGCGTGCATTGCCGCGAAAGTCTTCTGGTGCTCGTCTTCCATAGCGGCAAGCTCGAGCAGCATTTGACCCAAGGCCGGAAATTTCTTGGCCGCAGCGCGATAAAACCTGGCGCCGTTCACTTCAATTTGCTCAGCCATCTCAAAGACTTCATCTGCATTAAAAAGGGGTGTAGTTTCCATTTTACGTAAAATTTAATAAAAATTGGACTCCGTTGCTTATACTATAAGACTCTACAATCAAAATAGTTAAGCAAATGGAAAGGAGTCCGAAAATGATTATACAAAAAACCGTTAAACTTGCAATGGAAGTTTTTGAACAAAAAATGAA
>JAUVXL010000175.1 GCA_030603595.1 Sedimentisphaerales bacterium
GGCAGCACTTATATCGCTTCTGACGTTCTTGATGCTAATTATCGCCGGGGCTAAGTGGTGGCACGTTCTGGCGCCTTTGCCGTTAGGCGTAGTCGCTTTTGCAACCGTACTGCTCCGCTCACCCGCCAGAATGGCCAGAATAGCCGCCTTCTTGAATCCTGAGAAATGGAGCGATTCCGTTGCTTATCAGGCCAACCAGTCGCTAACCGCCTTGGGTTCCGGCGGAATGTTCGGCAAAGGATTGGGCGGCGGGATATGCAAATACGGACACCTGCCGGAGGATACCACCGATTTCATCTTCGCAATCATCGGCGAAGAACTCGGCTTCGTCGGAAGCGCAGCGGTCATTTTGCTCTTCATCATATTCATGTGGTTAGGGATTCTAATCGTCGTTCGCTGCAAAGACCGCTTCGGCCAACTCCTGGCGGGGGGGATTGTCCTGGCGATCGGCATCCAGGCGGCGCTGAATATCGGCGTGGTGACTGTTGTGCTGCCGACCAAAGGCATCCCTCTTCCCTTCGTAAGCGCCGGCGGGACAAGCATGCTGCTGTCATCGGCCGCGGTCGGAGTCCTGCTGAGCATAGCCCGCCAAACCGCCGCCAAACCGGCCGAATTAAAAGTCCAAAACGAACCGGCAACCGCCGCAATTCACCCCGAAAGCCAGAGAATACTCATTCACGCATGAGCTTTGCGAACAGGCATCTCATGCCCAGACTCAGCAAATTCTGAACCACGGCCCCGTAGTCTCCTTTACGTTTTTGGCGGATCGTATTGAGGTATCTTCAATGTCTCACCGTCCTTGAGAGCGGATTTGTGGGCGATAATCCCGGGCACGGTCATCGCGAGTGCCTCATAGGCATTTACCATCGGCTCGCGGTCTTCGAGGATGGCGGTGATGAACTCGTTTGCCAAAGGCCCGTGCGAGCCGCCGTGTCCGCCTGCGGGCATGCCGGGCGGGAGCGGCGGACGACTTATGTCGGGAAGCTGCTTCATTGTGCCGTTATATTTCGTGCCCTCCATCCATCCTTTCTCCCCATATACCCGGCCGGTCTCGATAACGACGCCGTGGATACCTTTGCACATGAGCATCCGAGACGAGCCGCCCTCGCTTGTCTTGAAGAGTGCCACTTCGTCGGAGAACGGGTTGTCGTATTTGTTGCCGCCGGGTTTGTAGGCGTCGAATCCGGCGTTGAAACCTCGGCATGAAACGGAAGTGTACCTCTTACCCGTAACGCCGATGTAGTAAGCGGTCGAGTGCGTCGGATACCATAACGGCGGCAAGCCGACTCGCCAACCCTTGAACGACGCGATAGGTGTCGTGCCGTAGTGGAAATACTCGCCTTCGGAGTAAATGACCCTGCCGAAGCCACCTGCGTGATAGATGCGACGCATCGCGTAGCAGTTGTCGCGCAAGCAGCTTGTCTCTGCCATCTGGTATTTCAGCCCGGTCTTCTGGACCGCCTCGACGAGCTTCTCGGCGTCTTCCAGCGAGCCTAACGTCGCAGGCACCGCGGTCATAACATGCTTGCCGTGCTTGAGCACTTCGATGCAGTGTCGCGCGTGGCTCGGTGCATCGGTCGCGACGAACACGGCATCGATATTCTTATCCTTGACCAGGACCTCCAGCGACTCGTATGACTTATCGCATCGGCACGCTTTCATAAGCCCTTCTCGACGATCTCGAAAAAGGTCGCTAACAGCAACGACCTCGACATTAGGATGGTCCTGAAAACCAAAAGCAGCCCCAAACCGGCACACCCCATAACCAACAATCCCCATCCGCACCTTCCTCCCGGAAACCGGCGCCCACTTTTTCCGCCTCTGCCCGGCCTCGACCGGCGACGCCGAGAGCCCCCTGGCCACAGCCGCACCGAGCGAAATCATCCCGAGCCCCCCAAGAAAATCCCGCCGACCAATGGGATTGATCCGTGTATCAGACATAGCACAGCCTCCTTAATACTTCAAGAACATTGCCAAACAAACCGTTAACCAACTGGACATCTGCAATTCTACCAGGAACCAACGCAACGCGCCAAGAAAATGCCGGAACGTCGCCCACCGCGGGGTGTCGGGGTGGAGGAAAAGGCTTGCTTTCTGGCCGACTTTGGCGCAGACTCCGTGTTTGCGGGGCAGAGGGGTGAGAAAGACGACTACCGGCATGGTGGCTGGATATACGGTGAGGCTGAATAGTGAGCGACAGGAGTTTTTTCTTTGCGGGCGGGGGTACCGGGGGGCATATTTATCCTGCTATTGCGGTTGCCGAGCGGCTAATTGAGCTTGACCCGGGGGCGAAGGTGCGGTTTTTATGCAGCGGGCGGGAGATTGACTCGCGAATCTTAGGGCAGAGCGGCTTCGATTATACGCCCCTGCCGATGACCGGGTTTTCGTTTCGACCGAACAGGTTGGCCGATTCGTTCGGTTCCTTCGTAAAGAGCTACCGGATTGCCAGGGCGGCGATTGCGGAGAGTGAGAATGCGGTGGTGATAGGGATTGGCGGGTTTGCCTCGGGGCCGACCTGCTCGGCGGCGCACAAGCTAAGCGTTCCCATCGTTGTTTTGAACGTCGATATCATACCCGGGCGGGCGAACAGGATAATCGCGCGATGGGCCGATGAAATCTTTGTGCAGTTCGAAGATACTCGGCGGCATTTCGCCAAGAGTAATGCTAAGATAAGCGTCGTCGGCTGTCCGCTGCGGCAGGCTTTTGACGATATAAAGCCCGCAAACGCGCTAAAACACTTGGGCCTGGAGAAGGGCAAGAAAATCCTCTTGATAACCGGCGCATCCAGCGGCTCGGCCAATATCAACGACGCCATCTGCCGGCTGCTCCAAAAGCTCGACCGGTTCGCGGACCGCTGGCAGATAGTACACCTTGCAGGGCTCAGGCACTGCGATGAGATCCATAGTAAATATGCCGCCGTGAAGATCAGCCATAAAGTCCTGACCTATTATGACGATATGCCGGGGCTTCTCGCCGCCGCTCATTTGGTGGTCGGGCGGAGCGGTGCCGTCAGCGTGGCCGAATATGCCGCAGCCGGCGCGCCGAGTATCTGCCTGCCGTATCCGTATCACAAGGACAGGCATCAATATCTAAACGCCGGGAAGTTAGTCGAGGCCGGCGCAGCCGTGATAGTCGAAGACTTGCCCGACCCGGCCGAGCGAACTGAGCGGCTCTGGCATGAATTAGAAGGTCTGATGAGCGACGAAAAGAGACTAATGGAGATGGCGGAGAATTGTCTTGAAATAGCGAACACGCAGGCCGCTGCGACCATAGCCCGCAGCCTGCTGGAGGACTACAAGACATAGAACGTGTGTGAGCATCGGCAATGCAGGACAATCGCCTGGTTCGGCTCCTTTGCCCACAACCGCCTCGCTCGCTCTCGGAGATTCGGCGTCCCCGTTTTTTTGCGGAAATTGCTTGACTTGACGGCCTTCGGTCGAGATAATATCCATTCTCGATCATCACAGTGACGATGGGCTGAAGTGCTGCAATAAACGGCGTTTGAAAAGCGTCTTAACGACTGAAGTTGATGTTTGGCTTAAATATTCAACCTATTTTGGAAAGAGAGCAAAGATGGAAGGATTCGGCAGAACACGCAGAGAGTTTCTTAAAGATTCGATCTATTTTGGCGTTGCAGCCGGCGTAGTTGGCTCGGCGGGAGATTTGTTGGCCATGCGAAGGGTCCTGGGCTCGCGAATGAAGTTCGGCCTGGTCACCTATCAGTGGGGTAAGGACTGGGACGTTCCGACACTGATAGCCAACTGCACAAAGGCAAAGGTCCTCGGCGTTGAACTGCGGACTCAGCATGCCCACAAAGTGGAGGCCAACCTCAGTGCGGCACAGCGACGAGAGGTCAAAACACGCTTTGCCGACAGCCCGGTCGAGCTGGTTGGTCTGGGGACGAACTTTGCGTTCCACGACCCTAATCCCACCAAGCTCAAGCAGAACATCGAAGGGGCCAAGCAATACCTCAAGCTCTCGGCCGATGTGGGCGGTTCGGGCGTGAAGGTCAAGCCGAACGATCTGCCCAAGAACGTCCCCCATGAAAAGACCATTGAGCAGATAGGCAAGTCGCTCAACGAGATCGGCAAGTACGGCGCAGGCATAGGACAGGAGGTTCGCCTGGAAGTCCACGGCGGCTGCTCGCCTTTGCCCATTATCAAGGCGATTATGGACGTTGCGGACCATCCGAACGTTGGCGTCTGCTGGAACTGCAATGGGCAGGATTTGGAGGGCGATGGCCTCGAACACAACTTCAACTTAGTCAAGGACCGATTCGGCGATACGGTTCACATCCGCGAGGTGAACATCGGCAACTATCCCTATCAGGAGATGATGAACCTGTTTGTCGGGATGGACTACGACGGGTGGATTTTGCTTGAGGCGAGAACGAACCCGAAGGACCGGGTCGCGGCGCTGATCGAGCAGCGAGAGGTCTGGCAGGGTATGATCGCAAAGGCGCAGGCGAGCGGCACAAGACGCGGCGCCGGCGTTAAGATCAGCGAGGCGGGCAAGACACTGAAAGTCCAGATCAACGGCAAGCTCTTCACCGAGTATAACTACCAGGATGTCCCACGTCCTTTCTTCTATCCGGTGATCGGCCCCACGGGCGTGAATGTAACGCGCAACTGGCCTATGAAGGAGGGCAAAGACGAGGCGCAGGACCACGTGCATCACAAGAGCTTATGGTTTACGCACGGTGAGGTGAACGGCCAGGATTTCTGGGGCGAGGGCGGCAGGAGCGGCAAGATCGTGCACGATAAGTTCGTCAAGGTCGAATCCGGCGCGAAGGCGGGTGTTATCGAGGACAAGAACAAATGGGTCGCCAGGGACGGCAAAGTCGTTTGCACCGACACGCGGACGCATAAATTCTACAATCGGCCCGACGGCCGGATGATGGACTTCGAGATAACGATCCATGCCTCGGAAGGCAAAGTTGTCCTGGGCGATACGAAGGAAGGGTCGATGGCGATTCGCCTGGCGCCGACGATGCGGCTCAAGGGCAAGGTTGGCAAGGGACATATTATCAACAGCGAAGGCGATAAGGATAAGACCACCTGGGGCAAGCGTGCGGCCTGGTGCGATTACTACGGACCCGTCGAAGGCAAGACCGTCGGCGTGGCAATTTTCGACCATCCGAAGAATCCCAAGCACCCGACATGGTGGCACGTTCGCGACTACGGGCTCTTCGCAGCCAATCCATTCGGCGTCCACAACTTCGAAGGAGGCAAAAAGGGTGTAGGGGATATTGTTATCGAGGCGGGAAAGAGCCTCACATTTAAGTACCGATTCTATTTCCACAAGGGAGATGCAAAACAGGCACAAGTTGCAGAGAATTACCGCGTGTATGCGGCGACGAAATAAACTAATTAGTTTCTGTTGCGGAAAGCAAAAACCGCCAATGTCACCCCTGCGAAAGCAGGGGTCCAGAGCGAAAAAACTGGATTCCCGCTTCCGCGGGAATGACAAATACTGTTTCCGCAACAGGAATTAATTACAGCGAAAAATGATTTCAGGGCGCTCCCTGAGATAACTGTTTATGAGAATAAAGGAGAAGAATTATGAGCAGGTTCACTCGTAGAAGTTTTATGAAGTCAACAATAGCAGCCGGTGCGGGGATGGTCCTGGCCGGGCCCAACTCACACGTTCGCGGAGCCAATAACGACCTGCGTTTTGCAGTCGTCGGCACGGGAGGTCAGGGCGGAGGCCATATCCGCTACTTCAATGATAAAGAGGGCGTAAACGTCGTAGCGTTATGTGATGCTGACAGGGACCACGTCAACAAGAGAGCCGACGATCTGGAGAAAAAAAGCGGCCGAAAGATTAAGAGATACACCGATGTTCGCAAGCTCTTCGAAGATAAGAACATCGATGCGATCAGTTCGGCGACGCCCAACCATTGGCATTCGCTCGTGACGATCTGGGCCTGCCAGGCCGGCAAGGACGTCTATATCGAAAAGCCCGTCTCGCACAACATCTGGGAAGGCCGAAAGATGATCGAGGCCGCCCGCAAGTACGGCAGGATCGTGCAGGTCGGCATGCAGAAGCGTTCGGACGGCGGCTTGATAGCGGCCTTCAAGTACATCAAGGAAGGCAAGATGGGCGCAATCAAGTGGTCGCGAGGATTCTGCTACAAGGGCCGAGGCCCCGGAACCAATGGAATCGTCTATGGAACCAACGGGCCTACCTCGCCGCCTGCGTCGGTGGACTACAATCTATGGTGCGGGCCTGCCGAGATGGAGCCGCTGCGAAGAAAGAGCCTCCACTACAAATGGCATTGGATGTGGAACACCGGAAACGGCGACCTCGGAAACCAGGGAATCCACGAGATGGATCTCGCTCGTTGGGTGCTCGACGGCGACGAAAAGCTGGCGCCGACCGTAATGAGTATCGGCGGCAGACTCGGCTGCGAAGGCACCGGCGATGCGGGCGAGACGGCGAACACCCAGATTATCTACCTCGGCTACAAGCCCGCCCCGTTGATCTTCGAGGTCCGCGGGCTGCCCAGAAAGAAAGGCGACTCATCGATGGACAACTTCCGAGGAACCCGTGTCGGCATCTGCGTGCAGTGTGAGAACGGCTATTTCGTCGGAGGAGCAGGAGGAGGATGGACATTCACCAACGACGGCGAGAAGATCAAGCAGTTCAAGGGAGGAGGAGGAGGCAACCACCACCAGAACTTCATCGATGCGGTCCGCAGCCGAAAGGTCAGCGACCTCAACGCCGACATCGAGAAGGGACATATCTCCAGCGCCCTTTGCCACATGGGCAACGTCTCCCATCTGGTGGGCAAGAGCGCGTCCGTCGATGAAATCAAGAACACTATCGGCAACAATGCGGACATGATGGACTCGTTCGACCGTATGCTTCAGCATCTCAAGGCGAACGAGGTCAATTTAGAGGCGACTCCGCTGACTATGGGCCCGATGCTTAATATGGACCCAAGGTCGGAGAAGTTCATCGGCGAGCACAGTGACTGGGCGAATATGCTGGTGAAGCGCAACTATCGCGAGCCGTTTGTTGTTCCGGATAAAGTCTGATGAAGTTTGCACTTTGTAATGAGATGTTCGAGGCCCGGCCTATGGCCGAGGTCTGCTCGACGGTTAAGCGATTGGGGTATGACGGCCTTGAGATAGCGCCGTTTACCTTGGCCGAATCGGCTGACAAAATCTCGGCCGAGCAGCGCAAAGAGATCCGCCGGATCGTCGAGGACAGCGGCCTGGAAATCGTCGGCCTGCACTGGCTCTTCGCCGGGCCTGCGGGTCTGCACATGACTACTACGGATGATGCAATGTGGGGCAGGACAAGGGACTACTTGTCCTGCCTCATTGATTTGTGCAGCGACCTCGGCGGCAAAGTCCTTGTCCTCGGTTCGCCCAAGCAGCGAAGCCTCGTCGAGGGCCAGACCAAAGAAGGGGCCTGGCAGCGGGCGGCTGATTTGCTTAGCAGCGTTCTCGATAAGGCCTCCGGTTTGGGCGCTACGATTTGCCTCGAACCGCTCTCTCCCGTCGAAACGGACTTTATCAACACAGTGGCCGAGGGTATGGAGATGGTGCGGCAGATCAACCACCCCAACCTTCGCATCCATCTGGACGTCAAGGCGATGTGCTCGCAGGCCGAGCCGGTCGGCGACGTAATACGGTCGGTCAAGGCCGAAGACGTCGGCCATTTCCACGTCAACGACGCCAATCTCTACGGCCCGGGAATGGGAGACGTCGATTACGCCCCCATCGCAGAGGCCATAAACGAGATCGGCTGGGACAAATGGCTCAGCGTCGAGGTCTTCAAATACGACCCCGACCCCGAAACCATCGCCCAAAAGAGCATCGACTACCTGCGAAAATTCTGGCCTTGACTATTCGCGTGTGGGGTGTGCAGATTTGTTGTCCACGAGCGAAAAGTCTAAGGGCGTGTGTGATTAAGTGACGCGGGGATGCCCAGGCCACGACAAAAAGGGCTTCTCGCACACGCTCTAAGGCTCGCTGCGCGGCTCTACCCCCAACAGATGGCGCACGAAGAAATCCATCCGCCGCCGGCTGGCGTATGGCGTCTCCCCCACCCCGTGTCCGCGTCCCGGCATGATCAGAAGATCGAAATCCTTGTCGGCCTTGATCAGCGCATCGACGACCTGCATCGTCGAGGCCGGGTCAACGTTGCTATCAAGCTCCCCGACGGTAAGCAGGAGTTTCCCCTGGAGTCTGTGGGCCTGTGTCACGTTGGATTGCTCCTCGTAGTGCGGCCCTATAGGCCAACCCATCCACAACTCATTCCACCATATCTTGTCCATCCGGTTGTCGTGGCAGCCGCAGTCCGCAACCGCGACTTTGTAGAAATCGCCGTGCGCCAGCACAGCGCGCAAAGCGCTCTGTCCCCCGGCCGAGCCGCCGTAGATGCCGACCCGCGAAATGTCCATATAAGGATGTTTCTTCACCGCGGATTTTATCCAGAGTATCCGGTCCGGAAAACCGGAGTCGCCGAGATTCTTCCAGCAGACGTCGTGAAACGCCTTCGACCGATACGATGTCCCCATCCCGTCGATCTGCACAACGATAAACCCCAGTTCGGCAATGCCGTGCTGTTTGGCCTGCAGCCCGAATGACTTCGGCACAAAGGCGCCTTGCGGGCCTGCGTAAATCTGCTCGATCACGGGGTACTTGCGATCTTCGTCAAAGTTGCTCGGCCGAATGATGATTCCGTAGATGTTTGTCTTGCCGTCCCTGCCCTTTGCGACGAATCGCTCAGGCGCCTTCCAGCCGGTCTCGAGCAGCTTGCTCCAGTCGGCTTGCTCGAGTTTGCAAATCAGCCGCCCGTCCTCTGCGCTGCGCAATTCGCTTATCGGAGACTGGTCCACACGCGACCATCGGTCGATGATGTGCATTCGGTCGGGCGAGAAATCGATTTCGTGTGTGCCGTCGCCCTCGGTCAATATGACAAGGCCCGAGCCGTCGAAATTGACGCGACAGAAATGCAGGTAGTACGGGTCCTGCTGCGGCCGGATTCCCCCGGCCCAGAACCATATCCGCCTTTTCTCCTCGTCCACCTGTTCGACACGGCGCACCACCCATTCGCCACTGGTAATCTGATTCTTCACTTGCCCGACCGTAGA
>JAUVXL010000085.1 GCA_030603595.1 Sedimentisphaerales bacterium
CGCGGGCGGGACGCCCGCGACACGACGGGCGGCGGCAGGGGGGAGAACTAAATGTCCGCGGTACGTTTTTCGGCGGCCCCTGCAAAACTCTCCCCCAACAGCCCCATTGAAAACCCCCGCAATTCATTGGGATTCTTCTGATTAAGTGCCCGGCCCTTTTCCTCAAGAACCCTCTTTTTCCGCCAAATACGCAATACGATATACGAGATCCGACATACCACATCCGAAACAAGCCTATCGCCCCGGATAGCCTTCCTGCCCGTGCAGCACCTCGATGAATGCCAGCATATTCTCCAACGGAACATCCCCCTCGACCGCGTGTGCCGGGGCGAAGATATAGCCGCCTTCCTTGCCTGCTTCGAGCAATTTCGTTGTTGCCTGCTTTACATCCTCAACCGAGCCGTAGGGCAGGGTCTGCTGGGTGGAGAGGCCTCCGTGAAAGGCGAGCCTGCCCTTATATTGCTTCATCAGCGCAAAGGTATCCATCACCTCCGGCTGAAACGGATTGAAGCAGTTCAGCCCGATCTCGATCAGGTCGTCGAAAAGCTCATCGACCTTCCCGCACGAATGAATAATAACATACTTATCCGCATCCCGGGCCACTTTGTACATTCGCTCAAGCTCCGGCCGAATAAAGTGCCGCCACAGATCGGGCCCCATCTGCAGGCCCGACTGCTGGCCCCAGTCGTCCCCGAAATAGACCGCGTCGATATCGTACTTCAATGCTTCGTGAAGCTGGGCGATATTGTAGTCCGCAATCGAGTTCAGAAGCCGGCGGACAAACTGAGGATTCGTCAGGAAATCCATCATGAGGTTCTCCATCCCGCGAAGCGTCCACGCCCTTTCGTACAGCGAGAACCCAATCTTGAAGACGCGCAAAGAGCCTTCGTATCTCGCCAACTCCTCGGGAATATGCTCGAAGAACCGCCTATCCAGCGGGTCCGGAAATTCATACCCGGCAAGCGTTGGCTCGGCGAGTTGGTACTCTTCGACGATGCCTATATCTTTATCCACGCTGCGGTCCCAGACTACCCCGAAGGCATCCTGAAACCTGTCGTTGCCGAGATCGTCGAAAAATCCTATATCGCTGCCCAGCTTAATGAAATGGTTGTCCAGAACCATTTCCAGGTCGTCCTCTTGGAAGTGCTCGCGCAGCTTCTGGGCCGCCTCTACGGTGAATCCGCAATGCCAGGGCACATACGGAACGCTCCGGCCCTCAATCGCCATTTTCACAACATCGGCCTTATCCATTCGCACTCATCCGGGGTCACACAAACCACGATGCCACCGTCAGCAGCACCCATTCTTTCAAGCCTCTGGCCGAGGCCGTCGCCCGCAACGCCTCGGCTGCGCCACGGTTATCTTTACCCGGCGGCAGCGTATTGGAGATGTTTGCAGTCTCGTCCACCTCTTTAACTGATAGCTATATTTCTAAGTGCTTCGTCCGTCAGGCCGGTAACGCAGACGTCGTCGCCGAATTGTCTGGCCTCGACGTAATGCAGGCCGACCGGCTCAGACAATTCAGCCATAGGCCCGGCAATATCGACCTGGCCCTTCTGAGCCAATATTTTCGGAGCGAAGTAAATGTGTATTTCATCGGCAAGCCGCTCTTTGAGAAAAGATGCGGTCACCGTCGGGCCGCCCTCCACGAGCATTTCGGCGATATTTCGATCGCGCAATTCGTCCAGCAGATAATGCAGATTGGACAGGCCGTGCGTATCCGGATAGCCCACCAGATCAGCACCCTTTTTGACGATCCTGTCGGCGATATCGGATTTCCCCAGAATCGTCTCCCGCCTGGTGAATATCAGCACCGGCGCGGTCTTGGTAGTTCGAAGCAGCCGGCTGGTAAGCTTGATCCGCAGAAAGCTATCGAGCACTACTCTGAGCGGTTTCTTGCCCTTGGGTGGCCGCGGGACCAGGAAGGGATCGTCGGCAAGGGCCGTATTGATCCCCACGAGCACGGCCCCGGCCCGACGACGCAGCCGCTGCACGTCCTTGCGACTCTCCTCATTCGATATCCATCTGTTCGGCCCGGCCGACGGCGACCATGCAAGCTTGCCGTCGAGACTCTGCGCCCACTTCAATGTGACCCAGGGCTGTCTCGTCGCTGCAAATTTAATGAACGGAGCGTTCAGCAGGCGCGCCTCGGTCCGGCAGAGCCCCGTCTCGACCTCAATGCCCGCCGCTCGAAGTTGCTCGATCCCAGCGCCGTTAGAGTGTTCGGACGGATCGACTGTGGCTACGACCACTTTGCCCAGCCCCGCCGAGATTATCGCCTGCGTGCAAGGGGGCGTTTTGCCCTCGTGAGAGCAGGGCTCGAGCGTAACGTACATCGTCGCGTTTTTGGGATTGACTCCGAGGCTCTTGCAGTCCTCCATCGCGTTAATTTCGGCATGCGGCCCGCCGAACTTCTTGTGCCAGCCCTTGCCTATGATCTGGTTTGCCTTGGTAATTATGCACCCGACCGCCGGGTTCGGCTCGACAGAATCGAGCCCCCGCTCGGCCAGTTTCAACGCCATCTTCATGTGCTTGATATCAGGATCGGTCATTTTATCGGGTCCTTATTCCCTTGGTTTATCGCCCAAATCACCGATTTTGCATGAATTTTCGGCATGGTTCAAATATCGGCTATCATACGCATAAAGTCCTGCTCGCTTATGACTTCGATCCCCAGTTGCTTTGCTTTGTCCAGCTTGGTTCCGGCCTTCTCGCCGGCCAGGACGAAATCCGTTTTCTTGCTCACGCTGGAAGATGATTTTTCTCCTGCCTGCCTGATTGCCTGCTCGATTTGCTGGCTTGTTCCATCGTCCTATATCTCCTTCCGTGATAATTCTATTGTTCTAACCTGTTCAAAATCGCATTTTCTAAATTCTTCTTTGCTTTTTTTACATTTCTCTTTGCTTCTTCTAAAAGATCTTCGGATTTCTTTATTTCCAATACAAGCAAAGGGATCTGTGTTTTCTGCAAATGATTGCTGATTTTCTCGAGTTCATTTTTCTGATTTCTGTTATAGAGAATCGAGTTATCACCAGCTATAATTTGCCTTACATGCTTACATAGCATCCGATTATCTCCTGCACGACAGGAGCAAAAAAACGATGTTTTATTTTCTTCAAGGTAACATCTGACCGTATATGGTGTGTCGGAAGAACTACTTTTAGCTAATATCTCAATATGTTTTTGGGTACTCATAAATCAACTCCTTTTCTCTGGGGTGTTTTTCTTAATGAGTTGGAGAAATTCATTTTCGTCGATCACTTTGACTTGTAACTGACGTGCTTTATCCAGTTTTGAACCTGGACCTTCGCCTGCGAGTACAAAACTGGTTTTTTTGCTGACTGAAGAACTGACCCTTCCGGCGTGGTCTTTGATGGTCCGCTCGATCTGTTGCCGCGTAAAATGCGACAGCGTACCAGTTACAACGATTGTTTGTCCGGCCAGCATATCGGATGTTTTTTGTTTACGTGATGTCGGCCGAACTTCCATAGACAGCAACTCATCAAGAATACGGTTGTTGTTTGGATCGTGGAAATAGTCATAGACGCTTCCAGGTACTACGGGCTCAGGCTTCGCGGATAATGCTTTTTTGAGATCTTCAAATGAAGCACCAAGAAACTTGTCAATAGAGCGAAATGCTTTAGCTAAAATCTTAGATCGTTTTTTGCCAATTTTTTTAATTCTAAGGCTCTTAATTATTTCCCATAGGGGCTGCTTCTTATACTTCTCAGTTATGTCTTCGATGAGTTGTTTTTTTTCGGGGTCTTTCAGAAAGTCAAAAATAATTTTCGGGATAACCGGATCATCTGCCACCGTTAACGCTTTTTTAAGCTCTTTCAATGTTGCATTTCTTAGTTTGTCCAGAGAACCAAAATGCTCAGCTAAATCCTGTGCGGTCTGAGTGCCGATATGGCGAATACCGAGGGCCGCAATCAGTCGCCAAAGGTCCCGCGTTTTGCTCTGGTTGATCGCGGCTATAACATTAGCGGCGCTCTTCTCGGCCATCCGTTCCAGGTCGGCAAGCTGAGGTTCCTGGAGTTTGTAGATATCGGCAAAATTGCTTACCAGGGCGTTCTCAATCAACTGGTCAATCAAGGCCGGGCCGAAATTCTCGATATCTATCTGGCCACGTCCGGCGAAATACTTCAGCCTCTCTTTCAACTGGCCCGCGCAATCCGGATTTGTGCATCGGATATACACGCCTTCGGCGTCTTTGGCAACCGCGCTGCCGCAGTTGGGGCATTCGTCCGGCGGCTCGAATGCTGCCGTGCCCGCAGGGCGTTGGTCCTTCTTGACTTCTATAACCTGCGGTATTATCTCGCCGGCCTTTTCTATCACCACCGTATCGCCTTGTCGCACGTCCAATCGATCCAATTCGTCGAAGTTGTGCAGGCTCGCCCGCTTGACGGTCGTGCCGGCCAATTGCACCGGTTTCAAATTGGCCACGGGGGTCAATATTCCGCTCTTGCCGACCTGTACATCGATCGATTCGAGTATAGTCTCGGCCTGCTCGGCTGCGAACTTATACGATATGCACCATCGGGGCGCCCTGGCCGTGGCGCCGAGTATGTCACGCTGGTCGAACCGATTGACCTTTATCACCATCCCGTCAATCTGATAGTCCAGATCGCGGCGATGCTCGTCCCAGCCCAGGCAAATCTTGATAACGGCCTCGATATCATCGGCCCGGCTGATATGTGGATTGACCGGCAGACCGAGGTCTTTGAACCTTTCCAGAGTCTCGAAATGCCGCTGTCCCGGCGATCCGGATATTTCGCCCGTGGCATACGCAAAGAATGAGAGGTTTCTCCCGGCTGTGACTCTCGCATCCAGCAGTTTCAGCGACCCGGCCGCGGCGTTTCGCGGATTCGCAAAGGTCGCCTCGCCGGCCTCTGTACGCAGCCTGTTCAGTTCCACGAATGAACTCGTGGGCATATAGACTTCGCCGCGCACTTCGAGTACGGCGGGAACCTCACCGCTCAACAGCACAAGCGGCACGGCCTTTATCGTCCTTACATTGGCGGTGGCGTCATCTCCGAGTTCGCCGTCGCCGCGCGTCGCCGCCGTGACCAGCGTGCTCTGCTCATATCGCAGGCTAATCGCCAGGCCGTCAATCTTTGGCTCGACCACATAATCGTAGTCCGAGCTTTCAAGTTGCTTGCGGACCCTCTCGTCAAATGCCCGAAGCTCATCGGCGTTATAGGTATTGTCCATACTCAGCATCGGCACGGCGTGGCGAACCGTAGCAAAGCCCTCCAATGCCCGCCCCGAGACCCGCTGAGTGGGCGAATCAGGCGTCACCAACTCCGGATGGGCCTGCTCCAGGGCCTTCAACTCGGCAAAGAGCGCATCGTACTGCTGATCGGTAATTACGGGCTGACTCTGCACGTAGTACAGAGAGTCGTTCCTGCGAATCTCAGCCCGCAACTGCTCAATCCGTTTATTTACATCCTGCGTCATAACACCCCAATTTATACGCGCAAAGACACCCTATTGCAAGACATTGGTTTTGCACTTAGAAGCCCGATGAATGGGCGAGACTGCCTTAGAACAACTGTAATCCAAACCAGATGACCAGGCAGCCGTACGCGGGCATCCTTATTATCACGCCGTAGAGTGCCGGCTATAATATCCGATCGACTGAGAAACTGCGATTAACTAGTTTCTGTTGCGTAAAGCCGAAACTGGCAATGTCACCCCTGCGAAGCTTGTCCTCGACCGAGATCGGGGAGCAGGGGTCCAGAGCGAAAAAGCTGGATTCCCGCTTCCGCGGGAATGACAAATGCTGTTTCCGCAACAAAAACTAACTAAGGGAAAAGGCGTTTTTGGGCTGATTGGTCTGTCCCTGGTGCGGCAGGCGGCGGCCCCGGCCCGAAAAAAACGTGGATTTTCCAGAAATGCTTGAAATACTTGCCCGATGGCGTTAGACTATTGCTGTATGTTCTATGGAGTTCCATAACCACCTTTTGAAAGGAAAAGAATGAGCAACAGAGGAATGCAAATCTTGATCGTAGTTCTGTTGGCGGGCTTTTTGCTGATTGGGCTGACCGGTTGCAAGGGCGAGTCTGAGCCTGAGACCGAGCCCAACGCGGCGGTTGAGGCTGTGGGCGCGACCACCACCACCTTAGCAGTGGCACAAACGACGTGCCCAATTATTGAAAACCCCATCGACAAAGCCGTCTCAATCTAATACCAGGTTTAGAAGGTTTATTTCTGCTGTGCCGGCTGTAGCGACAAGTTCAAAGCAGAGCCTGAAAAATACACAAAGAACCTTCCGCAGTTTAAGGAATAGCACACAGCCGTAATCCGGCGTCGACGATAGCGGCCGGCGCCGGGGAAGTAAGGTGTGCCCGACAGAAAAGAGAAAGAGACCGGTCGAATGTTCACAGGCCGTTACGCAGGCGCTAGTGTTCTAAGGACTCCAGCTTAGAATCGGTTCATCCAGTCGGGCCACTCGGGGGGCGGGTCGTTGTCGGGGTTGAAGTTCTTGTGCCAGTCGAGGTCCCAGAGTTCTTTTAGCCCTATCTTGCGAACCGATAGATCCATGAAGAGCACGCCTATTTTGCCTTCGTGCCTGTTGAGGCAGAAATACTGCATGCACTGCATATCTTCGTATTTGTAATTCGACTTTTCTGGTTCCGGCGGCGGGTCGCTGTGAAGGGGCAGTCCCGAGGCCAGCGCGCAATCTGCGAGCACCGGAACATTGCCGGCCCCTTTTACGTCGAAGCTCTTCCACCATCCGTCGGCAGGGTATTCGGGGGGGATATACGGATATGCCTTATCGCGGATCCAGTAATTCGTTCCGTAGCTTCCCGTCATGCCGTCCTCCTCCCAGGCTGCGAAGGCCCCTTTCCCGCCTTCGTCGGCCGTCTTGATCGCCATCGGACAGAAGTATATCTCCGGGCATTTCTCAGTGTAAGGCGAGAGCACATCCATCCACTTGTGGAATTCCAAATCGACGAATCCGCCCTCATTCTCATTGAGGAACAAGGCGAAGAAATTCCCCCATTGCCGCACGTTGCTGAGACAGACCACCGCTCTGGCCTGGCGACGCACTTTCCCCAGTGCAGGCATCAGTATCGACATCAACAGCGCGATTATGGCGATAACTACCAGTAACTCGACTAACGTAAATGCTTTTCGGTTCATTGCGCAAATGTCCGCCGAAGCCTTGCTCGTATGGAACGAGTGGAAGGCTTGTCAGCCCGGTCTCCTCGACTTATCCCTTCCCTAAATACAGCAAAAACATACTAAGCATATTCGCGGTCCGGGGCCAGGGGGAAATTTGGCCCGAGCCGGATTCCGGATCACATCTGTGTGTCATCGGCGCGCCATATACGGCGTACAGCGATTGGCCGATTCAAGCGAATTCAGCCTGGGATGGGCAATCCGATTGACCGAGCGGTCATACCCGGCGGTTCGTCGTCGTTGATATTGTGCGGACTGGAATGGCTGCGCCCTTGAAATCAGGCGAATTGTTGGTATTCTGTAATATGGTTGTGCGCTGCGTGTGAACTCGGGCGCACTGTCGAGCACCCATGCCAAACGTTAGTATTAGTTACCTGCGCGAGGGCGTGCAGATTGCCTCGTGCGTTGAAAGGAGATCGTTGAAGATGTCATCTGAAAAAACAACGAACCAGTTACGAAAGCGGAGCGGCGGGCAAGTGTCGCGGCGCAGTGTCCTTGCCGCCGGTCTGGCTCTTCCGTTTGTTGTTCCCCGTCATGTTCTGGGAGGGGCGGGGCATCGGGCGCCGAGCGATACTCTAACTATAGCGGCGGTAGGCGTTGGCGGCATGGGCCGGAGCTACCTTGGCGGATGCTGGGGAGAGCGGATAGTCGCTCTGTGCGACCTCGACTATAAGCTTGCGGCGCCGACTTTCAAGACATATCCGAAAGCGAGGCGCTATCACGATTTTCGCAAGATGTTCGACAAGGAGGCGAAGAATTTCGACGCGCTGATTATCGCGACGCCCGACCACACTCATGCGGTCATTCTGATGGCCGCGATCAAGCTCGGCAAGCATATCTACTGCGCCAAGCCGATCACACACAGTATCGCTGAGGCAAGAAAGGTGCGGCAGGCGTTGCTTGAGAATAAGAATCTGGTTACCAAGTCGAGCGTGCAGTCGTCTGGGACGGACCATACCCAGAATACGAAGGAATTGTTGAAGTCCGGAGTTATCGGTGCGGTGCGCGAGTTGCATATTTGGTGCGATCATCCGGCGTATCCGTGTTCGCTTCTGCGTCCGACGGAGAAGCAGACGCCTCCGCCGGGAATGGACTGGGACCTGTGGATCGGCCCGGCTCCGCATCGGCCTTATCATTCAGCCTATCACCCTTTGAATTGGCGTCCCTGGTGGGATTTCGGCACCGGCACCGTTGGAGATATGGGCTGCCACACGTTCCATACTTACTTCAAGGAGCTCCAACTCGGCGCCCCGACTACCGTTTACGGCTGCGGCTCGACCCGGCATAAGGGCTTCTTTCAGTTCGTCTCGACGCCTGAGTGCCAGAGCCATGCCAATACGGTCACGTGGGAATTCGGCGCCAGAGGGAGCCTGCCGCCGCTGAGCGTGCACTGGTACGACGGGGGTATTAAGCCCCATCGGCCGATTGAGTTGGATAGCGGCCTTGAATTGCCGAGCAGCGGGCTCCTCTTTGTCGGCGAGAAGGGCAAGTTGATAGCGGGCTATTCGGGTGGCAACCCGTTCGGCAAGCGGGGACGGGGCATTGACGGGGGTTTGCTGCTGCCGGAGAAAGAATTCGAGGACTTCAAGCAGCCGGAAAAGACGATGGGCCGGTGCAAAGATCATTACCGCGAATGGACTGAAAGCTGCAAAACGGGCGGGACTACGGTCTGCCCCATCGAGTTCGGGTGCGAGATGACCGAGATGGCCCTGCTCGGGGCGATGGCGCTGCGGACCAAACGGACGCTGGCCTGGGACGCAAAGGCCATGCGAGTGACCAACAACCAGAAGGCGAATAGTCTGGTGAATCCGCCTTACCGCGACGGCTGGATGCTGTAGGCCGAGCGGACGATACAGGAGAATCGATGACGACTTGCAACATTGGCAGACGCAGCTTCCTGCAAAGAATCGGCTTGGCGGCCGCGACCATATCGTTTCCATCTTATCTGCGGGCGGCAAAAGCAACCGACGACAGGCCTAATATCGTCTTCATCATGGCCGACGATATGGGCTATGGCGACCTGGGGTGTTTCGGGCAGAAGAAATTCGAGACGCCCAATATCGACCGGATTGCCGGGGAAGGTATGCGTTTTACTCATTGCTACGCCGGCTCGACTGTTTGCGCGCCGTCGCGGAGCGTTCTGATGACCGGGCAGCACACCGGGCACACGCGGGTCCGCGGCAATATGTGCAGGGCGGGCGGCTCGGTCGGATACAAGGGCAAACAAAAAGTCCGGCGAATGTACCTGACCGACGAAGATACGACTATCGGCAACGTGCTTCAGAAAGCGGGCTATCACACCGGCATCATCGGCAAGTGGCACCTTGGGGGCTACAAGGCCGACGCCACCCCGCTCGACCGCGGCTTCGACGAATTCTACGGGTGGCTGAACCGCACGTACGAGACAATCTATCCGACCTACTACCCGGCCAAACGCTATCGCAACCGCGAACTCTACGACATCACCGCCAATCAGAACGGCAGCAAGGGCTACTACCACACCGATATATGCAGCGATGAGGCCCTTCAATTTCTGAATAAGAACAAGGGGCGTCGTTTCTTCCTCTACTTAGCCTATATCAATCCGCACGATCCGCTTGAAGTCCCGGATTTGGGCCCTTATGCAGACAAGCCCTGGCCTAAGCCAATGAAGACATACGCCGCTATGATCCATCGGCTCGACCAACGCGTCGGGAAAGTGATGCGGACTCTTAAGGAACTTAATATCGACGAGAGGACGATTGTCTTCTTCTGCTCCGACAACGGGCCTCGTTCCGGGGGCTCGAAGACGCTCACGGAAGTGGCGGAGTTTTTCGAGTCGAACGGGCCGTTCCAGGGTTACAAGCGCGATATGTACGAGGGCGGCATTCGCGTGCCTATGATTGTACGCTGGCCTGGGAAAGTCCCCGTAGCCAAGACATGCGATACGCCCTGGTACTTCGCAGATTTCCTGCCCACCGCTGCGGACCTGGCCGGTGCAGAGCCGCCGAAGAACATCGATGGCGTTAGCCTGCTGCCGACCCTGCTCGGGCGAGAGCAGGATTTGCACGACCGCTTCTTATATTGGGAATTCTTCGAGCGAGGCTTTCAGCAGGCGGTCCGATGGCGCAATTTCAAGGCGATTCGCCTCAAGCAGAGCGAGCCGCTGCTGCTATTTGACCTGGCCAAGGATCCGGGCGAGCAGCGAAACGTCGCCGCCGAGTATCCCGAAGCCGTCGCGCGAATCGAGCGTTATCTCGAAACGGCACGCACCGACTCGCCCAATTGGCCCCTCTAACCGGCGAAATCTGTTGCGTTTTCCGCAAGAATGTTGCACCATATTTGTATAGCAAAGAATGGTCCGGAATCACGTTAAGGAGTTGATTCATGCGTAAAGATCAAATATCCCGTCGTCAATTCATTCGAAATACCGCGGCTTTGGCCGGGGGCGTCTTCCTGTCTTCCTGTGTGTCCAGGGATACCGGCAAGAAATCTCCGCCTACCGCCATCGATCAGGTTGCTTTAGGTAAGACCGGGTTGAAGCTCAGCCGCCTTGGCCTCGGGGCAGGCAGTATAGGCGGCAGCATTCAGCGCAATCTCGGAACCGAGAAGTTCAACCAACTGGTGCGATACGCCTACGACCGGGGAATCACGTATATCGACACCGCCGACAACTACAAGACCCACACGATGGTCCGCGATGCGGTAAAGGGCCTGCCGCGAGAGAAGCTCTTCATCCAGTCGAAGATGCCGGGCGTCCCGGAAAAGCCGCTCGAAGTGCTCGACCGCTATCGCAAGGAACTGGGCGTTGACTACATCGACAGCCTGCTGACTCACTGCGCGGTGACACCGAATTGGGAGGAGCAGCGCAAACGCACCCTGGATGCACTGGATGAGGCCAAGGACAAGCAGATTATACGCGCCCACGGCGTCTCGTGCCACAGCCTGCCCGCGCTGACGAAGGCGGCGCAATTAGGATGGGTTGACGTCAATCTCGTTCGCATCAATCCGCAGGGGTCGCACGTCGATACTCCGGCTGAGAAATGGGACGCCAAGAGCGATGCGTCGCATGTGGCTCCGGTCCTGGAGCAAATGAAGGCAATGCGGGAAAACGGACACGGGGTCATCGGGATGAAGATTATAGGCAACGGCGACTTCACAAACCCGGAAGACCGCGAAAAGTCCATACGTTTCGCGATGCAGCCGGGCTTGGTCGATGCCGTCGTCATCGGATTCAAGAGCAATGCCGAAATCGACGAGGCGATTATGCGGATGAACCGCGCCCTCGCAGAGACTGTTTGAGACGTGCCGCGTTGATGGTTTAATGTGGGAGTATATTATGAAACGGCCCGTTGTGAATCCAGGGCGCTCGAGAAAAGTGTTGGCGGTTATTTTCGTATTGCAGATGCTCTTATTGTACGGCCCCCGCTCATTGTGCGGAGGCGAAGCGCCAAAGACCGGCAACACCGACCCATCCCCAACTAAATCCAAAACCGCCGAACCACGATTGCCGAAAGCGGCTGAGTCCGGCGAGCAATCCATTACTAAAACCAAGAAGAGAGGTATTGTTAAAATAGCCACTCTCGGGCCTCGGCCGTTGAATGTCGGTGCGACCGTTAAGCCGCAGGAAGCGGTCAACAGGGTAATCGCCCACTGGAAAGGGCGATTTGCCCAGGTTCTGCCGGATCGACCAGACCTGATCGTGGTTCCCGAGGCTTGCGACCGGCCCCGCGGCTTCTCCGGTGAGAAACGTTTGGAATACTACCGGGTGCGCAAAGACCAAATACAGAAATTCTTTGCCAAGGTGGCGAGAGAGAATAAGTGTTATATGGTCTATTCAGCGGCCAGAGAGATGGAGGACGGCAGTTGGCGCAATTCCAGCGTATTGATTGACCGCACCGGCAAAGTCACCGGTATCTACAACAAGAACCACGTGGTCATCGAAGAGACCACAAAGTCGGGCATTCTCTGCGGGCGAGATGCTCCCGTCATCGAATGTGATTTCGGCAGGGTTGCTTTGGCTATATGCTTCGATTTGAATTTTGACGAGTTGCGACTGAAGTATGTTAAGGCCAAGCCGGACTTGCTGATATTTTCATCGATGTATCACGGTGGACTGATGCAGTCGTATTGGGCCTATTCGTGCCGCTCTCACTTTGTCGGGGCGATAGCCGGGCTGCCCTGTGAGATTCGCGATCCTTTAGGCCGGGTGATAGCTTCCAACACCAACTATTTCGATTATGCAGTTGCGACAGTCAATCTGGATTGTCGTCTTGCCCATCTGGATTACAACTGGGGGCGTTTAAGGGCGCTGAAGGCCAAGTACGGACCGAAAGTTAAGATCACTGATCCCGGCTATCTTGGCTCGGTGTTAATCACCAGCGAACACGATACAATCAGCGCCGATGAAATGATCGGAGAATTCCAGATCGAGCTGCTGGATGACTATATGGCAAGGGCATTGGCCCACCGGCACAAGCCGGGAAATATGGAATAAGGAGTGAAATATGAACTTGGTAAATCGTAGGGAGTTTATGAAACGTTCGGTCGGTCTGGCGGCGGCCTTGACAGTATTGCCCCACGGCGCCATACGCGCTGCCAACGAAAAGGTGATTATAGGCGTAATGGGCCTGGGTGGTCGGGGGACATACCTGGCTGAGAAATTTGCCCAGCGGCCCGATGCGGAAGTCGCCTATCTCTCTGACGCGAATACGAGGCGGTTCGCCCGCGCGCGGGAGGTTGTGGAAGAGGCCCAGGACCGCAAGCCCAAGTTGGTGCAGGATTTCCGCAGGATTCTTGACGACGGCAGTGTCGATGTCCTTATCAATGCCACGCCGGACCACTGGCACGGCCTGGGCACTATCATGGCGTGTCAAGCTGAAAAAGATGTCTTTGTGGAAAAGCCCCTTTCGCACAACATCTGGGAGGGAAGAAAGATGGTCGAGGCGGCGCGCAAGTACAAAAGGGTCGTGCAGGTGGGGATGCAGTCTCGCAGCGCTCCTTACGTCAAGAAGGCGAAGGACTACATTCAGTCGGGCAAATTGGGGCAGGTCTATCTTGTGCGTGTATACAATATGATGCAGCATCCCAGGCAGAAGCCAAGCCCCGACCAGCCGGTGCCCCAGGGATTCGATTATGATATGTGGTGCGGGCCTGCTCCCAAGCCGGCGTATAATCCGAGCCGCCGATGGCTGAATCAATGGGAATATAGCTGCGGCCCAATCGCCGGCGACGCCGTTCATCAACTGGACCTGGCGCGATTTCTGGTAAACGACATACCGTATCCAAAGACCGTCTCGCATGTAGGAGCGGTGTACGGGCTGCGGGATGGACGCGAAACTCCCGATACGCAGTTAGCGTTGTTTGAATACGAGCGGCTTACCCTGATGATGGAGGCGACGCTCTGGACTCCCTATATGAAGAAAACGCCCATGGGTGTGCGGGAATCCGACAAGTTCCCCAACTGGCCTTTCAGCAGCACAAAGGTTGAATTGCTGGGGACTGAGGGTTTCATGTATTTTGGGCGGCACGGCGGCGGTTGGCAGGCTTACGATTCGAGCGGCGAACTGGTTCGGTCCGAATATGGGCGTCAGGGCGATAGGGAGCACCAGGATAATTTCATTGATTGCGTGCGTACGCGAAAAAGGCCCAACGCCGACGTGGAAATAGGCCACTATTCCGTGCTGCCTTGCCACATGGCCAACATTTCCTATCGCCTCGGCAATCCGAAGCTCGAATTTGATTCGCAAAGCGAGTCGTTCACCAATTCAGATCGGGCCAATAAGTTGATAAAGCGGCAGTACCGCAAGCCCTGGGTGGTGCCGGAGAATGTATAGTACTCTGTGAATTATGATTATGTGAGCTGTCATTGCGAGGCATGAAAGGCCGTGGCAATCTCTGGCGTTCGAGCGGGTTGAGATTGCCGCGTCGGCCTTCGGCCTGCTCGCAATGACACCTACTAATTCGATTTCGACAGGCCAGTAGTAACCGGTCGCAAGCTCTGTAGTGTTGTGTTAGAGAAGCGGTTTTTTGAAAATGGAGTGAATCTCTTGATGGGGCAACGCTGGTCAGGTCAACCGAGCAAGGAAACGATGCGTTGCAGCGTATGGCTGTCTTTAAGCATCGTTGTGGTGCTCTGTCATTGTTCTTATTGCAAATGGTTGGAAGTAAACGATTTAGAGGTCCGGCAGGAGCCGACCGAATTGGGCGGCCCCAGGATAGTCGTCGAGTACGACATCAAGGACCCGAATATCTCAGAGGCTTCGCCGGCCTACGTGTTTCTCCGTTACAGCGCAGATGCGGGGGACACCTGGCGGTTGATCCCGATGGAGTCTCTTCGAGGCAGCGGTTTTGGCATAGTCGCCAAACCGGGACAGAAGAAAGTCATCTGGTGGGGGACCGGCCAAACCAGTTTCGCCGACCTGAGCCTGGTGGAGGTCCGCGTTCGCGCCGTTCAAATGGCGCGGGTTCCGGCTGGGAAATTTGCACTGAAGAGCCTGCCGGGCGGCGGGCGTGACGAGTCCGGCAGCATAGAGCCCGATCCTAACCTTGCTCCGTACTATATAGCCAAATACGAGACCACGATCTCGATGTACGCGGATTACCTTAACGAGATTGGCGGCGAGGGGGCCGGCTGGAATCGGCGTATGAGTAACCCCGAGCGCTGCGGCATCATACAGCACAGCAACCACACATACAGCGTCAAGCCGGGCCGGGAAGACTTTCCCGTTACATACGTCTCGTGGTACGATGCCGTGGCATTCTTGCAGTGGTGCGGCTTGAGACTGCCCACCGAGGCTGAGTGGGAAAAGGCGCTTCGAGGCGGACTTCATCTCGACGGCGATCGTGTAAAGAAGAATCCCAACCCAATGCCCCGGAGACGCTATCCGTGGGGCGATCAAGACCCGAATGCCGGTGGTCTGTGGCGGTGCAATTGCGACGGCGACAAAGACGGCTTCGCTTACACCGCGCCGGTGGGGAGTTTCAGCCGGTTCAGCAGTCCTTACGGCGTCTGCGACCTGGCCGGCAACGTGGGAGAGTGGACGTTGGATTGGTATTCCACCTCGTATCACGTTGGCTTGGATGGATTTCGAATGGTCAGGGGCGGCTCCTGGATGGCTTATCCCTCGGCTTGCGATGCGATTACCGGGGCGACACGACTGCCTCTGAAAGAGAATAGTATAATGGGATTTCGCGGAGCAACGGGCCCGATAAAATCACGCTGACGAATCATATGTTGGATTTAAGGAGAAATTTAATGGATCGTCGAAAGTTCCTACAAGCCAGCGCCGCTGGTCTGGCCCTATCAACCATGGGCAAATACGCCCCGGTCTTTGCCGCACCGAAGCCAAAGCGCGTCGCCTTGATCGGCTCGGGGTGGTATGGCAAGGCCGCTCTGCTTCGCCTGATTCAGGTTGCGCCGGTCGAAGTTGCGGCGTTGTGCGATGTGGACAGCAAAATGGTTGCCGAGGCCGCGGAGATAGTGGCCTCCCGGCAGGCGTCAAAGAAGAAGCCCCGCACATATAGCGATTACCGCGAGATGCTCAAACGCGAGGAACTCGATATAGTGCACATCGCCACGCCGGACCACTGGCACGCCCTGGCGATGATTGACGCTGTCAAGTCCGGTGCCGACATCTATGTCGAAAAGCCCATCAGTACGGATGTTGTCGAGGGCCAGGCAATGCTGGCGGCGGCGAGAAAGTATAAGAGGGTCGTGCAGGTGAATATGGAGCGGCGGAGCACGCCCCATCTGATCGAGGCTCGCGACAGAATCATCAAGGAGGGCAAGCTGGGCAAGATCGCTTACGTCGAGATATGCTGCTACTATCACATGCGCGCTCGCGGCAATCCGCCGGATATCGCTCCGCCTGAGAATCTCAACTGGGATATGTGGACCGGACCGGCCCCTATGCGCCCTTACTGCAAAATACCCCATCCTCGCGGATGGCGGGCGTTTATGGAGTACAGCAACGGTATCGTCGGCG
>JAUVXL010000293.1 GCA_030603595.1 Sedimentisphaerales bacterium
GTTCTGTAAACGGATGTCCTTTCCATTTCGCGCGTTAGGAATCTGCCGAGTGCGTGGACGGCGCCCCATATAACGAACGTCCAGGCCGCCCCGTGCCACAGCCCGGAGATCACCATTACGAGGAACATGTTTTTGTACGTATTAAAGGCGCCTTTGCGGTTGCCGCCGAGAGGGATGTAGAGGTAGTCCTTGAACCACGATGAGAGGCTTATGTGCCAGCGTCCCCAGAAATCGCCGAGACTCGTGGCCAGGTACGGGTTGTTGAAATTCAGCATCAGACGAAGTCCCATCATCCGCGCGATGCCGCGGGCCATATCCGTATAGCCGCTGAAATCGAAATATATTTGCCATGCGAAGAAGAACGTCGCGAGAATGAGGGCCGGCGACTGAAACTCATCCGGCGCCGCATAGACCTTGTTGACGTAAAGGGCCAGATAGTCGGCCAGAGCGACTTTTTTGAACATACCCACAACAAATAAGGACAGGCCGTCACCGATGTCCTCCTTTGTTACTTTGGGGCTTTTCGCCAACTGGGGCAGTAGATTCCTGGCCCTTTCAATAGGACCGGCCAGCAGACGAGGGAACAGCGAAACGAAGGCGGCGTATTTGATAAGGCTCGTCTCTCTCTCGACGTTGCCGCGATAGTAATCAATCGTGTAGCTCATCGACTGGAAGGTGTAGAAAGAGAGACCGACGGGCAGGAGAATGCCGGGCGCGGGCAGAAGGTAAGGGATGCCGAGGGATGATACCAGGGCGTTTATGTTGTCGGTGACGAAGGGGCCGTACTTGAAGAAGCCGAGCAGGGCGAGGTTGTTTGCGATGCTTAGGGCGAGCCAGTGTTTTCTTCTATGGCTCCTCGCCATTGCCGTGACTACCGCGTAGTCCAGCGCGGTCGAATATGCGATCAGGACCAGATAGAGCGGATTGAGCCAGGCGTAGAAGAAATAGGATGCGGCCAGGAGCAGGGGGAGCCTGAATTTCGTGCCTTTGAGGGCGAGGTAGGCCGGGTAGAAGATGAGGAAGAATACTGCAAAAGGCCAGGTTTGAAAAAACATTTTGCGTCGCTACCTCATCAAAGCGCGGATGTGAGCTTCCACAGATTCTGCCAGGGCGACAAGGTGATAGCCCCCTTCGAGCACGGATACGATCCGGCCTTCGCAGCACCTATCGGCTATGTCCTTGACGATCAGCGTCAATTGACCGAAACCATCGGCGGTGACGGCCATCTGGCCAAGCAGGTCGTCTTTATGGGCATCGAAGCCGGCCGAGATCAGGACGAAGTCGGGCGAGAAGGCCAGCGCCGCCGGGCGAAGTTTCTCTTTGAAGACCTTGATATAGACGCTGTCGCCCGTGCCGGCGGGCAGGGGAACGTTGATAGTGTAATTGAGGCCCTTGCCCTCGCCCTTTTCCGCTTCGCTGCCGCTGCCCGGATAGAAGGGATACTGATGGACGCTGAAGTATAAGACGTTGGGGTCGTCGTAGAACTCCGTCTGGGTCCCGTTGCCGTGATGAACATCCCAATCGACTATGAGGATATTCGTCAGGCCGTATTTCTTCTGAATGTAGCGGGCGGCGATGGCGACGTTGTTGAAGATGCAGAAACCCATCGCCCGGCCTTCGAGGGCGTGGTGCCCGGGCGGACGGACGGCGCAGAATGCGTTGGCTACCTTCTTCTCCATAACGGCATCGACGGCGTTGAGAACTCCGCCGGCGGCCATCAGGGCGACCTCGTATGACCTCCTCGATATCGGGACATCCGGAGAATCGAGATACACAGTCCCGTCCTGGCAACTGGCCCGGACCCGCTCGATGTACTCATCGGCGTGGACTATCTTGATCCATTCCAGCCCAGCGGAGTTCGGCTCTATATAGACCAATTCCGAGTAGAAATCCTGCGCAATCAGGTTTTCGAGTATCGCGACGAGTCTGGCCGGGCGCTCGGGATGCCCCGGAGTCGTTTGGTGCTGGAGGTAGATATCATTGTACACAAACCCTGTCTGCGTCTTTTCCCCGGATGTATTGTCTGCATTCATATTCGGCTCACTCGATAGATTGTCAGGTGCATTTCTAACACAGCGAAAGCCAATGGCGTCGCTGGCCAGGCAGGTGTCGTCGAGGGAAGGATCGCTGCTGCGGTATGTCGAGCGGCAGGCCTCGGCCTTCGAATTCCACGCCCCGCCTCGCAGGACTCGTTCGGCGCCCTTGGCCGGACCCTTCGGGTCGTTCGGCTCGCTCTTGGCGTAGTAGTCCTTGGCATAGAAATCGTTGCACCACTCGGCGGCGTTGCCGTGCATATCGTAGAGGCCCCAGGGGTTGGGCTTCTTTTTGCCTACCGGATGTGTCTTCTTGGCGGAGTTGTCGGCGAACCAGGCGTGGGCCTTCAACTGGCCGGCGCTGTTGCCGAAGCTATACTTAGCACTCGTCCCGGCCCTGCAGGCGTATTCCCATTCGGCCTCGGTGGGCAGGCGGTATCCGTCCGCCTCGAAATCGCATTCCCAGGTCTCCTCGTCGTAGCAGGGCTCGAGCCCCTCGCCCAGAGAACGCTCGTTGCAGTAGATAGTTGCGTCCGTCCAGTTGATCTGGTCCAGCGGCCCGTTCGGGTCCTTGAAATGAGAGGGATCGGAAATCTGATACTTCTTGAACTGAGGCTGGACCACCTCGTATCGGTCCATCAGAAACGCCTTGATACGGACTTTGTGCACAGGCTTTTCGTCGGCGTTGCCCTTCTTGCTCCCCATCTCGAACGCCCCCCCCGGAATTGCGACCATCTCAATCCCGGACTTCGTCCTGATAACCTTCGGCGCGGCAACGGGCTTACTCGTGCGCCGGCACCCCCCGAGAAGCGCCAACATGAGCGGCAGACCAAAAACACACAATAATAGCCCAGCGGTTCGAGGCATCCCGCAGGCCCGCTCGTCATTGCGAGCACCTAACCGGACTCTAAGAAGGCACGCAAAAGAAAATGAATCTAAGGAATGGTCATTGCGAGGAGCGAAGCGACGTGGCAATCTCCTACCTCTCGACTTGTGTTTAATGAATCGCATATCCATTCTTCTCAATTGAATGACTGGATTCCCGCCTTCGCGGGAATGACAGTACAGTCTGTCTAATTGCTTCAACGGGCCGGCCTTTGAATCGGGACCCAGTCGGGTTCTTTGTTGTGGTTGCCGTCGTTTGTTATCTGCACCCATTTCCCGTTCATATCGCTAACGCATATATTCCAGCCGGGGGCCTTGCCGCCGACTTGCTCCTGCGCCTTGGGCCCGTAGCTAAAGGTGAGGTATTTGCCGTCTGGCGAGAAATCCGTGTGATACACCTCGTGCTTCTTATCGCATCTAACGAGCTTCTGAACGTCGGTGACGTTGGGCTTGCCGGAAGTTAGGTCTATATCGGCGATGCACAGGTCCCAATCGGTCTTGCCCCAGGTCAGCATCTTATTATCGTATCGAAAGTCCGGCCGACACCCCGTAACCCCGAACTTCGTCAGGTCATAGACCCCCGGCCCGTCGGCCTCGATAGCGAGGTTGGCGTGCTTATAGCCCATCCCGCCGTGAACGGTCGCCAGGAACCATTTGCCGTCGAAAGACCAGCAAATATTGTAAAGGTGATGCAGGCCCTTGTTGGGATGCTCGGTGTGCTTGCCGGTCTTTATGTCGTAGAAGAAAATCCCCTTGGTGGCGTAGTCCTTGATGGTATATTTCTCGAACTCAGCCGGCAGATAAGCGATGGTCTTGCTATCCAGGCTCCAGCAGGGCTGCCGGGCATTATCCGCAACCTTCACCCGCCTGCTCCCGTCGATATTCATATAATAGACATTCCGAATCTTCCCCCCGCCAACCGTCTCATCAGCCACGAAGCAGACCTTCGACCCATCCGGCGAGGCGTGAGGATACATCTCGCTCGAATCAGCCGTATTAGTAATATTAACCGGATTAGACCCATCCGCGTTTATCAGATAGAGCTCCCAATTCTCTTTGCCCTCGGTTGTGCGACGCGATTCATAAACAATCTTAAAAGAAACCTCCTTCAAACCAAGCCCCGAACCCGCCGAAGGCGCCATTTGCGGCGCAATAAGAGTAAGCCCC
>JAUVXL010000260.1 GCA_030603595.1 Sedimentisphaerales bacterium
CTCGTGACGGATTTTATCTTTACAGTCCGGCCCCTGTCATATTCCTGCTCAGGATCCTTCGCTCTGGCGCTGAAATATGCGCTTCGCCCGGTATCCTTGTCTGTCGCCTCGATCTCGCCGGTGCCTCCTCCCTTGGGAATCGGAACCGTCACCCTACCCTCTTTGCCCACAAACATACGCGCCCTGGGTTGGCTGTTCGACTGCTGACTGTAAAGCAGACCGAGCAATTTATAGCCGGAATACCAGAAAACCACCCCGCCTCCCATCGCCCAGAATACATGAAATACCGGCCAATTGAAGTGAGCCGCCATAAAACCGAAAAGCCCAAAGCCAATCAGAAAGAACATTATCAGCTTGATGCTCAATATCCCCGGCCCGCCGAACTCGCCCGCGTCCATATCTATGCCCACATCGGCGTCAACGTCAAAATCGGCTTCTATATCAATATCCGCCCCCGCATCGTAATCGCTGCCCAGAAACGCCATCAAGAATAATAGAATCCCGGAACATATACATACCGCCGCGTAAGTTATCAACATCGCAAAACTCTCCTTTCTCTCTCAAACGAGAGCCAACACCTACCGCTTCGAACTCTTTTTGATCGCATGGTCCGACGGCTTTAAGCCCTTCTTGAACTTGCCCATACCGATATCATTGGGCTTGTATTCGCCGACAAAATCGACTTTGGCTCTGGCCGGTATCTTGTCCTCCATCTCCAGCGCCCAGTAGCATCCGTTCACCAAGAGCCGGCGAAAACCCTCGCTGTTAAAATCGAAAGAATGTCCCATCGTCGTCGTGAAAACTCGGCACTTCTTGCCCGTATCGCCCGTATAGCTCTTTGTCCAGGCTATGGGCATAGCCGGCTTCTTCGTATTGACCTCATCGTCCGGGTTCATCCCAACCAGCACCTGCCCCATAATCAACGGCTTGCTGTCGCCGGTCAGCGTCGTGATGGTATAGACATCGGAAGGCCCCCAGATATCCTCGCAACCCTGAACGACCGGATGCTTCTCCATACCCTTCGCTATTACACCGCGGGTGCTCTCGCGATTGTGATGGCCGTAGTGCCCCGCCCACGTCTCGCCCAAAACCTGACGACCCCATCCGCCCTTGAACTCATTATTCCGAAAACTGTACTTGGCGTACTTGCTATCCCTGTTCCTGGAATAATTGAACGCATGCGTCGCCGTTCGCAGGCCGACGATCGGCTTGCCGGAATTGGTGTAGTCGATGATATATTTCATCTGCTCATCCGGCAGCTCGCGAAAACGCGTAAACAGCACCATCAGATCCGCCGTCTCGAGCGCTTCCAGGCCGGGGATATTTTCCTGAGCCCCCGGGTCGATCTCGCCGGTTTCTTTATCGAGCGAGAACAGCGCAGTGCACTTGAACCCGTGATGCACGGCCATTATCTTCGCAAGCATCGGCATCAGGTCCTCCGAGCGATACTCGTCGTCGCCGATGACAAAAACCACATGCTTGCCCTTGCCCGGCCCTTTCTTACCTTCAAACACGACTCCCGGCCCCGCATCGGCAGCTTGGCAGCCCAGAAAGGCAAGGCCGGCAACTATCAAAACCCATGATTTAATCACATTCGCCATCCTGTTCATCTCTGGATCCTTTCATCTAAATCAAGTAATCCTCACATTCGACACAACAATCATGCCCTGCAATCTACCAGACGCGGCCAAATCTCTCAAGTGTCTTTTCTCCCACAAAATGCCGCAGATTTCTCACGCTTTTGGATTCACACGAACGCCCAGAGCGGCCATACAACTCTATAGACGTCGGAGCGATTCTGGGTATAATCTGTAGTGGCGATGCAATATAAGAGTCGTTGAAACTTCGTCACATTTTAAGGAGATTTTAGATGAAAGGGCAAACCCGCTCAGCCAAGGCCTGCAGGCAGACCATCGTGTTTTTTCTTGTAATATCAGCAATCGTGCTGTCCTCAGCGGCCCGGGCGCAAAATTGGCCTCGTTTTCGTGGGCCCAACGGCCAGGGCATCAGCCACGCAACGACCATTCCAGTCGAGTGGACCGAGAAGGATTATAACTGGAAGGTTGAACTGCCGGGCGGCGGCGAATCATCGCCGGTGGTGTGGGAGGAGAAGGTGTTCGTAACTTGCGACCACCGGGCGTCCGGCCGGCGCATGCTCGCGGCCTTGCGCGCTTCTGACGGCAAAATCCTCTGGTGCAAGCAATACCCACCGGTGAAATACTCGCTGCACGGGCGCAGCAGCTACGCCGCGGCCACGCCCGCCGTGGACGCCAACCATCTCTATGCGCTCTGGACGGCACCGAAGCAGACAAGGCTGGTGGCGCTTGACCACGAGGGCGCCGATATCTGGCAGAGCACGTTCGCGGGCGTGCACTGCCCCCACGGGGCGGCCACGTCCCCCATCGTCGTGGACGATCTGGTCGTGTTCACCCGCGAGCACGAGCGTCAGGGCCCGAACCCAAGCAGTTGGGTTGCGGTGGACCGCAAGACCGGCAAGACCCGTTGGGAACTGGAGCGGGAGACAAGCATCAAGACAGCCTATTCGGCGCCTTGCCTGTTTGCTCCGAAGGGCCGCCCGCCGCAACTCATCTTCACGAGCCTGGCCCACGGCATGACAGCCGTCGATCCGCAAACGGGGAAGGTGGTATGGGAGCTGAAGTCGGCCTTCCGGTGGCGGGTGGTCGCCTCGCCGATCCTCGCCGATGGGCTGCTGATCGGCAGTTCCGGGCAGAACTACGTCGCGGTCCAGCCGCCTGCGACGGCTTCCGGCCAACCGACCGTGGCCCGCGACAAGGGCCCGTATTCCTACTGTCCCACACCGGTGGCAAAGGACAAGCTGCTGTTCATCTTCCGCGACGACGGGCGCGTTTACTGCTTGCGCGGCGCCACGGGCGAGGAGATATGGCAAGCCAAGCCCGGCGGGCGGTTCGGAGGGTCTCCGGTGTGGGTTGATGGCCGCCTGTACTGCATCACGATGAAGGGCAACGTCGTCGTGATCCGGGCCGCCGAAGAGTACGAGTTGCTGGCGGTCAACCCCCTGGGCGAAAAGAGCCAGGCTACACCCGCCGTCGCCAATGGCACGATGTACCTCCGCACCGATTCGCACCTCGTCTCGATAGGAGGCCCCAAAAAGTGACTGTTCGTGTTCCGCAAACAGTACTTGTCATTCCCGCGAAAGCGGGAATCCAGCTTTTCCGCCCTGGACCCCTGCTCCCCGATCGGGGTCGAGGACAAGCTTCGCAGGGGTGACATTGGCGGTTCTTGCTTTATGCAACAGAAACTGACGATTTTCTGAGGAAACAAAAATGGCATATCACCTGACACGACGAAGCTTTCTGTCCGTAATCGCATCCGCCGCGGCAATACCTGTTATCAGTCCCGCGCTTGCCCTGGCGAAAAGAAGGAATAAAGCCCGAAAGATGAACGTCCTTTTCATCGCAGTCGATGACCTGCGCCCCGAATTGGGCTGCTACGGCCGAAAGCATATCATCTCGCCGAATATCGACCGCCTCGCAAAAGAGGGCCTGCTCTTCGAGCGGACCTACTGCCAGCAGGCAGTCTGCGCCCCGTCCCGCATCAGCATACTCAGCGGCGCCCGGCCCGACACAACAAAGGTCTATGACCTCAACACACCGCTGCGCAAGGCAATGCCCGACGTCCTCTCCCTACCCGAACACTTCAAGAACCACGGCTACGAAACACTCTCCATCGGTAAAATCTATCACCACGCAAAAGACGACCTGCAGGGCTGGACCACCGAGCCTTATCGAGCGGGCACATTCCCAAAAGGCGCCTGGAAAGGAAGGGGGTATCTGAGTAAAGAAGCCATCGCCCGGATGGAGGAATACAATAAGGCCAACCCCAAGATGCAAGGCCGGGGTCCCGCCTTCGACGCCGCCGACGTCCCCGACGAAGCCTATCCCGACGGCGCCAACACCGTCCATGCAATCAAAGAGCTTGACCGTCTCAAGAATGAGCCCTTCTTCATGGCGTTCGGCCTCTACAAACCCCACCTGCCATTCAACGCCCCGAAGAAGTACTGGAATATGTACGACCGCGCAAAGATCAAGCTCGCCGACAACCCGTTCCTGCCCAAGAACTGCCCGACCTACGCCCCAACCAACTGGGGCGAGCTGCGCAACTACTACGGCATCCCGAAGAAAGGCCCCTGCTCCGACGACCTGGCCCGCCAACTTATCCACGGCTACTACGCCTGCATCACCTATATCGACGCCCAGATAGGCCTCGTCCTCGACGAACTCGACCGCCTCGACCTCCGCAAGAACACCGCAATCATCCTCTGGGGCGACCACGGCTGGAAGCTCGGCGAGCATGTAGGCTGGTGCAAGCACACGAATTTCGAAATCGATACCCACGTACCGATGATCCTGAGCCTCCCCGGCATGCAGACCGCAGGCAGGCGAACCGACGCACTGACCGAATACGTCGATATCTACCCCACCCTCTGCCAAGCCTGTAGTCTGCCCGTGCCCGGCCACCTCGAAGGTCTGAGCGTAATGCCCCTAATCAAAGACCCCGACCGGTCCTGGAAAAAGGCCGCCTTCAGTCAGTATCCCCGAGGCAAGGTAATGGGCTACTCGATGAAGACCGACCGCTTTCGCTACACAGAATGGCAGAATAGAAAAACGGGCAAAATCCTCGCCCGCGAACTCTACGACCACCAAAACGACCCCGACGAAAACACAAACGCCGCCGATAAGCCAAAATACAAAAAAGACATCACCCGCCTCTCCAAAATGCTAAAAGCAGGCTGGAAAGCCGCCCTGCCCGGATAAGACTCTCACACACCGTCATTGCGAACGGACCGTACAACTCTCTAAAGGCTGATTCTGGACATTGTCATTGCGAGGAGGCCGAAGGCCGACGTGGCAATCTCCACCCGCACACT
>JAUVXL010000323.1 GCA_030603595.1 Sedimentisphaerales bacterium
AGCCTGTTATTCTCGGCAAAACAGTTTGGGCAGACACCTAAATTGGGGATGCAGGGGGGCAATTTCGGTGTCTGGGGCCCCAGGCTGTTTTGCCGAGTTAAACTCGCTGAATTTTTACCCACAAATTATTCCGAAGAGCCATAAAATGTAAATCGCCAGTAATATGCAATTATCTTTCATTCCAAGCGCTCCAAAGAGCCGGCTTGAGTTCCCAATCAACTAGTTTTAATCTACCAAATCGTTCAACATAATGCAAGACAATTATGTTCCTGTGCGCAGTTGCTCAGTTGGCGGGGGGCAATTCCTTGCTGCTTTTCAAGTCTGAGAATGGCCGAGGAAGCTTTTTCAGCGGCGCTTATACGCCCTTTTTGTGGGCAGAATTGCGTTTGAGAGAGTTTTTTTCTTGCGTGGTTAGTTGATCGAGTTTGACTCGAATAGGCGGTTTTCGCAGGCTTGGTCTATCAGGCGTTTCTTCCTGGCGGCGTTGCTGATTTTGGATTCGTCGGTAATACCGACAATCTGCTGCTGAGAAGGTCTTGTCTGGAATTGGAGTTGGTCTATGTCTTCGAGGTTGACTGCGTAGAAGATTGCTATCGTCGATCTGCAGTTTCCGCTGGGATTTAATTTGACGGTTCTTTTGCCGATATGCGTTTGGCCGTCTATGCCTACGGCGATGATTCTGCATTCCTGGTCTTCGCAGAGCGTATCGACCATACGAATTTGCACATCCTGGCCTATTTGCTTCGGGTCGCCGATGAGGACTGAGCCGAGGGGACAATCGGCCACCGTGCCGTTCTCTGTGATGTTGCTTGTCCGCCAGCCAGCGGATTTTGGCGAGGATCCACCACCTATACATACCACGGCCAGGCCAATTAGCAGCGCAAGAGCTGCGATCTTGATTATCAGCGATCTCTTCCACATTTCATGCTCCTTTGGCATCGTGTAAAGGACCAGTTCAACAAACTCGCTCTGTCTATTGGTATAGACGACGTGAGCAGGCAAACCGTTACAAATAAATGTGTAAATTCTTTGTAAAAGGGTGTGGCTAACTTTTCTGGCACGACGTAATCTTTTCGATGACAAGACGTTACGCTCATTTGTCATTCTGAGCAGTAGCGGGGGATCTGCGTTGGCGGGCGGGAGAGTGTTCTATAGTCAAATGTTTCGCTTGCTGCTCGCCCAGATTCTTCGCCTTCGGCTCAGAATGACAACAAAGCGGCTCTCGGCGCACCTGGACTTCGTTTCACTGAGCATGACACGATAGAGCTGGGTTGCCAGAAAATCTGGCCACACCCTTGTAAAGTGTGTGTGAAAATATCCTGGCGTTCGTGTGGCAGCCTCAAGCGTCAGCTTGGGGATGGTAGAGTTGTTTGTTCCATAGGCACCAAGAGGTTCGCGTGCTTTGAGCCATCCCCAAGTTCTACGAACTTGAGGCTGCCACACAAGCGTGTCAATAGCCCAAAAAACGGGATGCCTTAAAACTTTCACAGACACCTTGTAAAAGGGCGGGTTGGATTGGGATTGACGGCGGCGGGGATTGGGGGTAGGCTTGTTGGGTGAATTTGAATAGTCTCGTGCCTTGAGTACGGAGTCGCCGAGGTGGCAGGATGGAATTGTCCGCCGCGCGGATCCGCAGGCAGGTATTTTTTTGGAAAGGGGTCACTCATGAATGAAATAACGAGGAAAAGAAAAGAGTCACTTAGCAGGCGGGATTTTGTGAAGGCTTCTGCGGCTATTGGTGCGAGTGTCCTGGCCGGGGGGGCGAGCAGGATGTATGCTGCGGGCAGCGATAAGATTCGATTGGGATTGATCGGTTGCGGTGGCAGAGGCAGGCACGATGGGTCGAATTTCCTCAAGGCCGGGACGAATGTCGAGCTTACGGCGATGGGCGATTTGTTCAAGGACCGGCTCGGCAGCGCGCGTAATATGTTCGAGAAGAACCTGCCGGGCAAAGTGAAGGTTACAAACGATACCTGTTTTGTGGGGTGGGATGCTTTTAAGAAGGTGCTTGCGAGCGATGTTGATGTGGTGATTCTGACTACTCCTCCTCATTTTCGTGCGGAGCATCTAAGGGCTGCTGTCGAGGCTGGCAAGCATGTGTTTATGGAGAAGCCGGTTGCGGTAGACCCGGTGGCTGTTCGCTCGGTGATCGAGTCGTCGGAGATGGCTGAGAAGAAGGGGCTGACTATCGTAGCGGGTACGCAGATGCGGAAGATCGCACATTTGATGGAGGGTGTTAAGCGGATTCATAACGGCGATATCGGCGAGATCGTTGGGGGGCAGTGCGTTCGGCTTGGCGGCGGGATGCTTGGCTGGGGTCCGATGCCGAGGAGGCCGGAGTGGACGGATATGGAGTGGCAGTTGAGGCGGTGGCTGTTTATGACGTGGCTCAGCGGGGACTTTATCGCCGAGATGCACGTGCACAATCTCGATATTATGAACTGGGTATTGGGCGGGCCTCCGGTGCAATGTATCGGTATGGGCGGCCGGGAGGTGCGGACTGGGGCCGAGTACGGGAATGCTTACGACCATTTCTCGGTCGAATATGAGTATGCCAACGGTGCGCGGGTCGAGTATATGGGCTCGCAGATCGACGGGGTCTCGTTCCGAAACGACCAGCGGATTACAGGCACGAAGGGCAAGGCGTATCTGGACTTCGCCAACGCGATATTCGAGGGCGAGAAGCCTTTCAAGTACGACGGGCCCGCGTGGAATCCGGAGTTGAAACAGCATAGGGACCAGATATCGGCGATTCGGGACGGCAAGCGGCTGAACGAGGGCAGGCGAATAGCTGAAAGCTCCCTGACTTCGATTATGGGCAGAATGAGCGCCTATACGGGGCGGGCGCTGAAGTGGGACTGGGCGATGAAGGCGTCGAAGCTGGATCTGAGGCCCGAAAAGTACGAATTCGGCGATTTAGAGATGCGGCCGGTGGCCGTGCCCGGCAAGACGCCGCTGGTTTAGAGTCTGTCACAAAATGAGGTCTCAGCCGTCTGAGGTTCTCTGGATTCCCGCT
>JAUVXL010000178.1 GCA_030603595.1 Sedimentisphaerales bacterium
CGATGCGTTGATCTCAGACGTCGAAGGCCGCAAACACATCAAACGCACCGTAACCGCCCCCATCGACCACGCCAAAACCGCCGCCGAGCAACTCGCCGAAGAACTATTAGCCGCCGGCGGACGAGAAATCTTAGACCAAATCAGACCCGGCCAAAACGACTGATGTTAAAGTGCCTAAAGTAAACTTGTCCACAACTTTAGTCACTTTTAACTTCTGGTTCTCCCAATAGCCGAGGTGGGATTCGAACCCACACGCCCGTTACGGGCAGGGGATATTAAGTCCCCAGCGTCTGCCATTCCGCCACTCGGCCGGCCAAAACAGGCTAATGCATTTGGCTCTTCTTTGCAAATTGTTTTCCCGGCCGATACGCAGGCATAATGGGCCGGAGAGTATCGCTGAAGTTCCCCTACTGCTGAGAATTGAAGAGTTCGGTCGGCTCAAGCACGGCGGCGGATACGGGAATACAGCCGTGAAATGCCCGATGCAGCGGTCTCTATGAATCGAGGTTGCAGGCGGCGAACGAAGTCTGCTGTCCGCTGCCGGAATTGGGCTAATCGGATCGCACGGCTTATTGCTTGAAGGTGCGAATCTTTGCCCGCCAAGGCTAACGCCTTGTCGATCCTCTCGGCGGCGTCGGCCAGGCGGCCCATACTTAGGTACACCGAAGCCGAATCCCTCAAGGCGGCGATGTGCTCGCTATTGATATCGAGGCAATGGCTGAAGAAGCGCGCGGCATCGTCAAGCATCCCCTGAATAGCGCTGATGGCGGCGAGATAGTAGTAGGCATCCGCCGCGGCGTTGTCTATATCCAGGGCCCGCAGCAGGCAGTGCGTCGCGTAATTCATATCGCCGGTCGCCAGGAACATCGAGCCCATCGAAACCAGGGTCTCGGCGGCCTCGGGCTCGAGTCTTAGCTCAGAGGCCAGATATGCCCGTGCCTGTTGATGCTGTCCGATCATTAGGGCGTGCTGAGCCAGCCTGAAAAACGGCCCTGCCAGCGTATCGTCCGTTTGCAGGGCCTGGTCGAACAACTCCACAGCACGGTCATAATCGCCCTTCTCAAAGGCGACCTCTCCCAGATAGAACATAGCCGGTGCGAAGTCGGGGTCGAGTTCGAGTATCCTGTTGAACTTCTCCTTTGCCGATTCGATATCGGCGAGTTCGAGCAGGAACAGGCCAAAATCGAGGATAACGTCGATGTCGCCCGGGTTCATTCGCAGTTCCGCGAGGAAATAGTCCCTGCCTCGCTCGAGGTCGGCGTCGGACCAATAGGCTTGCGCAATTCGATAATTGATTTGCGGGTGGCTCGGCTCCAGATCAGCGGTCCGCAGCCAGCAGCCGATAGCTTTCTTGTACTCTCGGCGAGCAAAAAGGCTGTTGCCGATATTGTAGTAACAGAGTGCGCAGTCTGGCTTGATCTGCTGGGCGAGATAGAACATCTGCTCGGCCAGATCGTGCTTGCCCATCTCGGTATAGGCGATTATGCGATTACAGTAGCTCGGCTCGAACTCCGGGTCGAGTTGTTCTATGTGCTCGAATGTCTCGATAGCCAAGTCGTAGAGGCCTGTGCGGGTGTAATCGACGGCCAGCGAATTTAGAATCTCGACGTCGTCAGGGTTAAACTGGAGGGCCAGTTCGAACTCGCGTATTGCATCGTCGAATTCATTGATGGCGTCGAGTGTCAGGGCCTTGTTGAAATGCCACGAGCCGTTGGAAGGATTTATATCGAGAGCGGCCTCCAATTCGCTGAGCGCCAGCTTCATTTTGCCGTCTTCATAAAGTTCATAGGCCATGCGGGCTCTGCGCTCGGCTTTGTCGTAAGATCCAAATTCCATTCCATCAAAAATCACTTTTCGACCTTTTTCGAAAAATAAAGAGAAGTCCAAAGGAGTTATCGCCCGCACAACAGGGCAGCCTTAGCAGTTTTGCAGCCGGACAGGCGCTTTTTGTCCGCCGTAAAATTTCGAGGTGCTGCCGATTTATAAGCCCTTGAAATTGCAGGAGTTAGGAGCTTTGTCGCAGTAATACGCGGGCGTCAACTTATTGTTTTTGTGGAAAGCGATCACCGATAGTCTTATAATGCAGTCGTCAGGTCGAAAGCCCGCCGAGGCGGGTACAAATACGATTTGGAGAAATGAAATTATGATCAAAGAAATAAAAGGCCAGGTAACATCGGGCAAGGGTAGTTATGCCATTGTAGTGAGCAGGTTTAACGAGTTCATAACCTCCAAACTTCTCGCCGGTGCGATAGACTGTTTGCAGCGTCACGGTGCTGCCGACGAACAGATATGCGTTGTTTGGGTGCCGGGCGCTTGTGAGATTACGCACGCAGCCAAGAAGCTCGCAGAGAGCGGCAAATACGTCGCCGTTCTGTGCCTTGGCGCGGTGATACGAGGACAAACCGCCCATTACGATTATGTCTGCCAGCAAGTAGTCCGCGGCATCGGACAGATTAATTACGATTCCGGCATCCCGGCGGCATTTGGCGTACTGACCTGCGAGACAATCGAGCAGGCCGTCGAAAGGGCCGGGAGCAAAATGGGCAATGCCGGCGCCGACGCTGCATTGACAGCCATGGAAATGGTTGACGCAATGGAACAGATCCGGAATTGATTGTCTCTCTAATTTCTGTTCCGACCGATAGTTACGAATTGCCAATTGAATAAGAGGCTTTCCGCGTGGATAGAAGAACAAGGGCCAGAGAGCTTGCGATGCAGGCCCTGTATCAACTCGATGTGCAGGGCGCCGATGTGTTCGAGTTTTTGGGCGAGTTCTTCACCGAAGCGGACGCCGACGAGTTTGTTCGCAAGCAGGCCGGCGACTGGACAAGAGGGACGTGGGAAAATCTGGCGCAGTGCGACAAGCTTATAATCGCCTCAACGATAAAGTGGCAGTTTGCAAGACTCTCACCGGTCGATAAGAGTATTCTAAGGCTGGCGGTTTATCAGTTGAAGTGCTGCGTGGATATCCCGCCGAAGGTTGTAATAAATGAGGCCATCGAGCTTGCCAAGAAGTTCAGTACCGATAAGTCGCCCGGCTTTGTAAATGGTGTGCTCGATGCCGTCTTAAAAAGGCTTGAGGCCGGCGATTCGTGACTCGCGGCGTCAGGTCGGCTCGAAAAGTACCGCGACGGCCACAGGCCAGTCGGGTATAAACATGGAATAGGGGTCACGGACGACGATCACAGATATGAGAACAATCGCAATACTGAACCAAAAAGGGGGCGTGGGTAAGACTACCACGGTGGTGAACACCGCAGCGGCTCTTGCCGCTATGGGCTCGAGGGTGCTTGCCATCGACCTGGACCCCCAGGCACATCTGACAATCCACTTCGGCCTCGAGGCTCAAACCGTCGAGGCTGGCTCGTACAAGGTTCTAACCCAGTCAGCCGCGGTTGGAGACGAAATCCTGCTGACCCGCCTGAACCTTTGGGTCTTGCCCGCCAATATCAACCTGGTCGGCGCCGAGAGCGAATTGGTAAGCGTTGTCGGCAGAGAGATCATTCTGCGCGAGGCGCTGGAAGAGGTAGCGGACAAATTCGATTTCTGCCTTATCGACTGCCCCCCTTCGCTCGGCCTGCTGACGCTCAACGCCCTGGCCGCGGCGCAGGAGGTCCTCATACCCCTTCAGCCGCATTTCCTGGCGCTCCAGGGATTCGGAAAACTGCTGCAGACCATCGAGCTTGTCAACAAGAGAATAAACCCGGAACTGAAGGTCGAGGGAATTCTACTCTGCATGTTCGACACGCGGGCTTCGCTTCCCAGCGAGGTCAGAGCGGATATCGAGCAGTTTTTAAGTAACGCGCGCGGCACGAATTGCGCGTGGTCAAAAGCACGGCTTCTGCCCACTTTTATTCGACGAAATATCAAGCTCGCCGAAGCCCCGAGCTATGGAAAAACGATTTTCGAATACGAACAGAGCTGCCACGGCGCCGAGGACTACAAAGAAGTGGCCGAATTCATACGCTCCCGGTTCCAGGCGCCGAGGCAAGCCGTTACACCTGAGCCGGTAGCAGCGGCCCCGATGCAGGAGACACTCAAGACACCGCAGCCGCAGCAACCGGGCCCCCAGCCTGTTCCCTCCGGCGAGAATCAGGGTACGACTCCGACCCGGCCGACGGCCCCACTGCAGAGCAATCCGAAGCCTCAACCCACCCGCGAGTATCAGCCTCAACCTCCGGTCGAGAGCAGCCCGGTTGCCCAAGGTCATGCGCCCTTCGCAGGCGGGGCGCCGAAGCCCAGACTGAGCAGTACCTACGAATACCGCCCTCAACCACCGGTCGCTCCGCGCAATTCACCCGCCGCAGGCGGGCCGCCCCAGCCAACGCCACGGCCGAGTAATCCGAACGGGCCACAGTCAAACGCTGCGAACGGACTGCACCCCCGACCGCCGATCAAGAGCCCCCCCGTCGCCGGCGGCAGTTCGCAGGCCCCCGGGCAACCGAAGCCGCAGTTGAGCAGCACGTATGAATATCACCCCGGGGCTCCGGCCCAGAACCAGCCTGTCGCACCGCGCATTATACAGGCGCCGATACCACCCCGAGCCAAGGTCCAGCCGGATAGTAATCCTGAGCATCGTTCCCAATCTCCAGTCGAGGCCCGGCCTGTCGCCCCTCGAAATTCGCAGGCGCCGGTTCGCCCGAATCCGCAACCGGTCAATACCGACCGGATTCGTCACAACGCCCCCATTGAGATCAAACAGATACGCAAGACGGATTCGCAGCCACCGCAGCAGCAAGCCCCAAACCAACTTGACAATCATGACGGCAAACCCCCTCCGGCAACTCAGATAAGGCAGCCAGCGCCACAGAATGCGCCAACGTCAAACCAAGAACCGAACCGGGCAACTCCCACCGAGCCGCCGCCGCAATAACAGGTCGCTTTCACAAACGCAGTAGTCAAGCTCTGCTACGATGCACAGGTCGAGGAAATTGACTATCCTTCATTTCTCATTAGCCGCTGCCGGTGCAGGCATGAAGGTTGGAGGTCTTCGTGTTTCCAAAAACACCATAGAAATCGACCCTTTCAAATACGCTCAGATGTCCTGCCACAGTAGCGTCGTAGATCTTTTTATTTGCCTTTTCAAATGTCGTCTTGGCTATTCTATAACCCTCTTCCGAGCCCTTCAGATCGGGCAGGTTCCACTGCTGGCCTTTGGCAAAGTAGTTCGGGTCAAAATGGTCGGAATCGCGATCATTCTGTGTCACTACCTGGCCCGGCAGCCCGCTTGTCGCCGTATTGAAGAAATGATCTACGCCAACCAAGAAGACTTCGTCGAAACCCAGATAGTACGCAAGCTGCATTGCCACGTATGTGACCGTATGCATCTGAAATATGCCCTCGCTGGGATCCGTAGAAAAGCCCTTACCATTCAAAGACAGCAAGTGAACTGTGTTTTCATTGTAAGGCAAATACTTGAATGATACAAAATCGAGGAATTTCAAACCGGGTATTTCATTAAGGATTTGTCGGGCGCTTTGCTGAATGACAAGCGGATTAACAGAAACATAGAAACTCGGGCGCCAGTTGATACGGTCGAACAACAAGTGGATTTTATTCAATCCGAAAGTGTATTCGTTCTTCAGCAATGAAAGGTCGGTGTTATTCAAGCTGGGCCCGTTGCCGATAATGACGCACCGTTGGCCCCGATACTTGTCTTTGTATTGCATCAGAAGCCTTCGGGAATTGGCTCTTATTTGGTCATACAACAAATCGATCCTCTCGGACTCCCCGCAAGGGGCCAGTGGGGCTGTCAATTGGGCCGTATGGGCTGATGTATGGCGTGAGACTTCGTTGCCAATCTTCGCATTTTCCTTGTCCTCGGACCATTTCATTTCCGATGGATGTCTCAGTGAAGAGATTAGATTGGCTGGAGCTTCTCGCTTCTTTTGAAATGCGTTCATCCCGCAGACGCTTTGTCGCACTTCTGTGGCTATTTGCTCAGCTTGATGGTTCTTTCCTTGAGAACGCAACTCCAAAATTGCCTTCGAGATTCTTGTTCCTTGTTCACGACGCCTAAGATATTCTTCTGTCATACGAGATGCGGTTACATGATGATACACTACTGCTTCGGGAGCATAATAGATCAGATGGCCTAAGGCATGTATTCTTTGCTGGATTTCCGTGTCTTCATTTCCCAGTAGAGCTGTCCCAATGCGCCCCAGGCATGTATCAAAAAGACCAATATCAGTGAACACCTGTCGTCTGAATGAGCAGTTTGTGCCTATGATTCGCTCCGGCCAGCATAGAGCCCTGGCATCTTCTCCCCATTCGACCAAACTCAAGGAGCGGTAGTATTCGTTTGTCAGCCAGTCGGGCTTTTGCGAATCCCAAATCGGCAATACCTTACCACCGACCGCCCAGGCATCGGGAATACTATCGTATATTTTTAGTAAAGCCGGCAACCACTGCGGAGAGGCTTCTGCGTCATCATCAATGAACGCTATGATATCACCACGGGCTTTCTCTACACCGGTATTGCGCGCATAAGAAAGCCCGAGTCTTTCCTCGAGTATATAACGAACTGTTGGATAACGAGCAACGACTTCTTCGGTGTTATCCTTTGAGTTGTTGTCCACGACGATCACTTCAAATGACTCTTGCGGAAGCCTCTGGCGGCCCAGACTATCGAGCGTCTTGGCCAAAAGGGCCGGATTGCGATGAGTGCATACCACTACCGAAATGCGGATCTGCTTCTTGCCGTTATCGTCTCCTGCGCCTTGGCGGCTGTGCGGTTCGATAAAGGTTGGCATTTGATGGAAAGACTTATGGCTCAAAATGTCCGAAATTACCTCCTGTGATTGTTCCGGCGACATATGGATAGCCTGGGGAAAGTGTTCGGCAAAGTATGCAGCTTGCTTCGAATGGCGGCGATAGCAATCCATAAGCATCCATTTGGGAGAACCGTCGTTTTCTCCGGCGCCCTGACACCAGTGACAACCCTTAGCGGAAATCATTTCCATAATCGAGGCCGTGCGGGAACTGTTCAGTATGGATTCCAAAGAATCTTCATTAACGTTGCCCAGTAAGATTTCAGGGTGATAAACTTCGCAGGGGTACAGGCTCCCATCCGGCGTAATCACCAATCGCTTCGACAATCCGACACAATCAAATTCATCGGGCACATATTCAATCCGGCGCAGCATAGGCTTGATGTGTTCAGGCCACGTAGAATAGTCGCCGTCAACTTCGCCATATCGCGTGTACTGCCGCACCCAGGAATACATCAAGCCTATATCTCTATCGGCGCAAAACTTTTGCATGTACGGCAGATCTGCTATCGTCTGCGGCATCAGACTCATCGCAGCCTTAACCGGCACCCCACAAGATTTCAGCGTCTCCAGAAGATAGACGGCACTCTTCCAGAACCCGACGCCGCCCCTTGTTGCATCGTGGGTGGCCTCACGCCCGTTTATGGATACATGCACCTCTACAGGAACACCGATATCCAAGATTTTGCGTATCCGTTGAATTATCTGTGTCGGCTGAATGCCGTTTGTTGCTCCTCCAATCTTGCTTCCAGGCAGATATTGGTGCAGAAGGCGGGCGATATCCACGACCTTGTCTGAAATATACGGCTCTCCTCCTGTGACGTAACACGTTGAAAGCCCAAAACATCTCAGCGATGAGAAAGTTCTTTCAATAGAATCCAAGCCCAATTCAGGGTCGTTTCGTGATTTCCATATTCCGCAATAAGTGCACCTGCTATTGCACAATCGAGTATAGTCCAAGACAAGATGCGAGAATCGAGGCTTTGCAGGGCGTGGAGACGGTTCTTCCAGAAGGCCTTTTTCTTTTTGAATATGTACTGTCCTATGGGATGACCCAGAAACAGCGGGCGGAGTTGGTTGAGGCGTCGGCTTTTCCTGTTCAATTATGTTCTCCAACTCTATTGCTTTATTAAGCACTTCTCTTGCCTCTGCATATCTACCCATTTCCTTGTACAACTCGCCGAGGCCCAAGAAAAGCTTGTCCTTGCTCGTATTTTCAAGATTATCCAACGGGAAGAACTTCATGTACAGCCGCTCCGCTTCATCATGCATTCCGCAATCAGAATAAATTGCGGCGAAATAGCGTGCCACCGAGACTCTATTCTCCTCTGAAATGTCCGGCGAGGCCACAAACATATCAGCCCTATCCTTCATTAGGGCATATTGGCCCTGTTCTTGGCAATATTCTCCAAGGGTCTTAAACATTTGATACGCTTCTTCACCGGCGATCCGGCCGGCGCACAGTGCCTCATACAACTTCGCGTACGCTTGCTCTTCCTTGTCTTGCATCAAATATATATTCGCCGATCGCAGGAGAAACTTACAAATGTGCGCCTTCGACATATTTGGGAGTGACATTCCCTCCGCGCACTTTCTCTCTGCCTTTTCATATTTCCCCCGCAGCATATAATACTTCGCAGTTACAGAAATAAACTCGATCTTCAACTCAAGTGGAATCTCAGTGCATACGCGTACAAATCTCGAGTACATACCTTCCAGAATGTCCTCCTCTGCAGATTCGTTCAATCCATCACCGTAACTGGCGGGAACATTGCGAAATCCATTTATGAATTGATGAACCTCATCGGCATAACCCTTTTCAGACAAAATCATTAATATTTGCGAAATGTGATTCCCCAAAGAACGACTGCAGAAATACTCCTCGGTCATCCTGAAGGCGGGAACATGATGATGGACCGTCGCATTCGGAGTGTAATATACCGAATGCCCCATTTCGGCAATTCGCTGCTGAATCTCGGTATCTTCAAAGGAGAGCATGAGTCTGCCGATACGCCCAAGTTCGGGCTTAAAGTTTCCTATCGAAGAAAAGACTTCTTTCCTGAACGAACAATTTGTGCCGATATTTCGGTCCGGCCAATGCAACACTCTGGTTTCCTCGCCCCATTCCACCAGACTCAACGAGCGATAGTATTCTTCCGTCAGCCAGTCGGGCTTTGGAGCATCCCAAATCGGCAGCACCTTCCCGCC
>JAUVXL010000346.1 GCA_030603595.1 Sedimentisphaerales bacterium
CTGCGTTCGAGCGGGCAGTTGGAGAGTATCGGCGTTGTCTCGGCGGTCTGCGGGGCGGGTGAAGGAGAGCGGGAGGTTTTTGCGAATATTCTGCCCGCCGAGACGATAGTCATTCTGGAGGAGCCGGGGACTATCGACGAGGTTGCGCAGGCGTATCTGAGCAGGGCCGAGAATGCGTCTCGGCTGTATGATCGGGCTGCGCTTTACGAGTCGTTAGGGCGGTTTACGCAGCTTCATGTTCACAGGTTCGCCGCCGAGCCGGGCGATTATCTGAAGGTGGATGTCAAGAGCGTGCAGCAGTTTCAGCACAAGGCGACCTCCGTGTGGGCGGGGCATAAGGCGGCGCTCGAGGAGTTGGCGGCTGAGGCGAAGAAGGGCAGAAAAGTGCTGCTTTACTGCGAGGCCGAGGCGGAGATAAAACGAGTGAGGGAGATTGTAGCGGAGATTGACGGCAAAATCCCTGCGAATTTCAAGCTGCTGGTTGGGTATATCAATCAGGGGTTTGTTGTTGAGTCGCTCAAGACGATTGTGATCAGTCATCACGAGTTGTTCGGGCAGTTTTCGCTTCGGCGCAGACGACGGGCGGTGCGGGCGACGTCGCCTCTCGATTCGCTCGGCGATTTGCACGAGGGCGACTACGTGGTCCATGCCTCTTACGGGATCGGCAAGTTCTTGGGGACGGAGACGATTGCTGAGAAGGGCGGGACGAGCGAGTATTTGGCGATAAGGTACGCCGACGGGGTTAAGAAGCAGGTATCGGTGCGTAATATTGCGCTGGTCCAGAAGTTCATCGGGACCAGTCCGAAACGGCCGAGGCTCAGCAAGATCGGCTCGAAGAGGTGGCGGAAGCAAAAGGACAAGGTCGCCGCGTCGGTTGCGGACCTTGCCGCGGAGCTTTTAGAGGTGCAAGCGCAGCGGCAGGCGGCGGGCGGCATTGAGTTCGGGCCCGATTCGAGCTGGCAGGTGGAGTTCGAGGAGTCGTTTGCATACCAGGAGACGCCGGACCAGACCACCGCGGCCGGCGAGATTAAGGCGGATATGCGGGAAGGCGTGGCGATGGATCGGCTTCTTTGCGGCGATGTCGGCTACGGCAAGACGGAACTGGCGATGCGGGCGGCGTTCAAGGCGGTCGAGGGCGGCAAGCAAATAGCGGTTCTTGTGCCGACGACTGTTCTTTGCGTTCAGCACGGGCGAACATTTGCGGAACGGTTTGCCGATTTTCCGATTACTATCGAGGTGCTCAATCGGTTCAGGACGGCCAAAGAGGCCAGGGATGTTGTCAGCCAGGCGAAGACGGGCAGGGTCGATGTCCTTATCGGCACGCATCGGCTGCTCAGCGGGGATGTTGGGTTCAAGGATTTGGGGCTTTTGATAATCGACGAGGAACAGCGGTTCGGAGTCGAGCATAAAGAACGGCTGAAAAAAATGCGCATCAACGTCGATGTCCTCACGATGACCGCTACGCCGATTCCTCGGACGCTGCACATGTCCATGCTGGGCCTGCGCGATATCAGCTCATTGGCGACTCCGCCCCTGGACCGCCGCAGCATCGTAACGATGGTTACGCAGTATCGGCCGGAGCTTATCAAGAAGGCCATCACCCGCGAGCTGAATCGGCAGGGGCAGGTCTTCTTTCTGCATAACCGCGTGCGGTCGATTGAGAGGAAGGCGTGGGAGTTGCGAAGGCTCGTGCCCGATGCGAAGTTCGCCATCGCGCACGGGCAGATGAGCAAGAGCGAATTGGAGAAGGCGATGGTGGAGTTTGTTGTAGGCCGGACGGATGTCCTTGTCTGCACGACGATAATCGAGTCGGGGCTGGATATTCCCAACGCCAATACAATCATCATCAACGACGCCGACCGTTTCGGCCTGGCAGAGCTGCACCAGCTTCGAGGCCGCGTCGGGCGGTATAAGCACAAGGCTTATGCCTATCTGCTATTGCCCGCGACGCGGTCGATTACGCCCATCGCCGGCAAGCGACTAAAAGCTATCGAGGAATACTCGCACTTAGGGGCGGGGTTTAGAATCGCACTGCGGGATTTGGAGATCCGCGGGGCGGGGAATATCTTAGGCGCCGCCCAGTCCGGCCACATCCAGACCGTCGGCTATCAGATGTACTGCGAACTGCTGGCCGAGGCCGTCCGCAAGCTGAAGAATGAGCCGAGCGAATCCATACCGACAGCGGTCGTCGATTTGGGGTTCGCAACGTATATCCCCAAGAACTATATCCCCATAGGCAGGCATCGAATGGACGCCTATCGCAAAGTAGCGGTGGCCAGGAACGACGACGACCTGGAACAGATAAAGGGCGAACTGACCGACGTCTATGGCCCGATGCCCGAAGAGGTCGGCCTGCTCCTGGAATTAGCCGATCTGCGAATAAAGGCAAGCAGGCGCGGCATAAAATCCATTGTCGCCTCCGAGCCCA
>JAUVXL010000211.1 GCA_030603595.1 Sedimentisphaerales bacterium
CCTGTCATCCCCGCGAAGCTTGTCCTCGACCCCGATCGGGGAACGGGGATCCAAGGCCCAAAGACTGGATTCCTGCTTTCGCAGGAATGACAGATTCTCCATATTGCCCATTTTGCCTAAATAACAAATTCCTATACCATCGAGTTTACATATTTAGCATAACCGCTTACGTAACAAGGTGTTACCCCTTTTTCTTCAGGGCTAAGTTGCGCTGTCGTACTAAAGTGCAGGCGAACGCAGTCTTCAGTTTCCGGCATACTGGACCTCGGCTTCTTTGAGGATTTTGCTGCGGAAATATCGGCTTAGGAAGCCCGGCGTGTGCAAGTCAGCCTTTCGCCCGAGCAGTTCCGAGAGCTTGTCCTGCAAATCAAAGAAGGCAAATCCCGGCTCGTGCCCGGCGTCGAACTCGACCAATACATCGACATCGCTGTCCGGGGCAAAATCGTCTCGAAGCGCCGAGCCAAAAATACTCAGCCGACAGATATGATTCCGTCGACAGAAATCCGCTATCTTGTCCTTAGGTATGAAAAGATTCTTGTTCATTTCTCAAGGGGCTTGATCACATATTGGTCTTTGAAGACCTTGCCGGTGAGGTAATCGGTGAAGGCTACCTTGACTGTTAGCGGCTCCGTGGGGTCTATAGCCATCTCGCCGACGTCGAAGGTCAGCCTGTAATTCGTACTCATCACCGCGTCAAACCAGAGCTTCCTCAACTCCTCCGGCTTTATCCGCCAGTCGCCGAGCTTTGCCTCGCCCGGCTCCCTTTCAAGGTCCCAGAGCTCCACGTCCACCTCCCCGGGCGCCTTTATAACATCGCCGTCCCTGTCAATAGGCTGAACATAGATAATCAGCATCTCGTCCTGGCCGTCCTTGTCCTTGTCGTAGAGGTTGGTGAGCCTGCTGATCTTAACTTCCTCGATATCGGAGAGGTTTTGGCCTTTGACCTCGTCGGGCAGGGCGGCAAGAACTTTGTTCTGCTTCTTCAACTGCTCGTTTTCAGCCTTCGTCTGCTCCATTTGCCTTTGGATCTGGGCCTTTTCGTCGGTCAAGCTCTGGATCTTATCCTGGAGCGGCACACCCTTGTCCGTTCCTCCGCAGCCTGCTGTAACTGCGAGTACGGATGCGATCAGGCATGTTCTAAGCATAGTCGAAGGAATAATTGTCAGCGTTCTCACTTGTACAAACCCCTCTTTCTATACCATTACCCCGCCGACCAGGCACTTTTTGCCTTCTCGGCTACTGGTCCTTATCTTCCTTTTCCCGCTTGACGATTTCGGGTGCTTTCTGCAGTATTCTGTCCGCCAGGCCGTACTCGATAGCCTCTTCTGCGTTAAGCCAGAGATTGCGGTCGCAGTCTTTTTCGACCTTTTCGGCAGTTTGCCCGGTATGTCTGGCCAATATATCATACAACCGGGCACGAAGTCGCAGTATTTCCTGGGCCTCAATGTCAAGATCGGTCGCCGGCCCAATCAACTGGCCCGAGATCAGCGGCTGGTGCAGAAGAACCCTGTTATTGGCCAGCAGGAACCGTTTATCCGCCTTGCCGCCGGCCAACAATATCGCGCCCATGCTCGCGGCCTGACCTACGCAGTACGTCGCCACGTCGCAACGCAAAAACTGCATCGTGTCGTAGATCGCGAGGCCTGCGGTGATCGAGCCGCCCGGCGAATTTATATAGAAGTGGATATCGCTTTTCGTATCCTCATTGCTCAGAAACAGCATCTGCGCGATGACAAGGTTCGCCGTTGTATCGTCAACCGCTCCGCCCAGGAACACTATTCTGTCCTTGAGCAGTCTCGAGTAAATATCGTACGCGCGCTCGGTCCGCCCGCTTTTCTCAATCACTATCGGCACTAAGTTCTGGTTAAGGCTCATATTCGATTTTCCTATTGTTTTGGAGTATTTGCCTCAAGGGCGCAGCGTTGTCCTGTTACTTATCTTTGTTGTTCTTATTTTTGTTGTTCTTCTTTTTGTCGGTCTTTGGTTCGTCTTTTTCTTCCTCTTCGTGCAGCACTTCATCGATAAGGCCGTACTCTTTTGCCTCATCAGCGGTCATATACCGGTCTCTTTCGGTCTCAGCCGCGATCTTCTCGACGGGCTGGCCGGAGTGTCTCGCAAGAATCTCGTTAATCATCGTCTTGGCCTTGAGGATTTCCTCGGCCTGTATCTTGATGTCCGCCGCCTGACCGCTAACTCCCCCCCACGGCTGATGCAGCATAACCTTCGCGTGAGGAAGGGCGTATCGCTTGCCCTTCTGGCCCGCCGCCAGAATAACCGCGCCACCCGATTGCGCCCGGCCGATGCAGTACGTCGCAACAGGCGAGCCCAGAAAGCGTATAGTGTCGTAGATGGCCATTGTGTCGTCAACACTGCCCCCGGGCGAGTTGATATACAGGCTGATTTCGCTTTTGCGCTTCAGGTTGTCAAGATAGAGCATCTTCATTATGACTTCAGCGGCCCTGGCGTATGATATTTCGCCGATAAGAAAGACGATACGGTTGTCCAAAAGCATATCGTCCAGGCTCATTTGGCGGTATCGCTGATAAGGCCCGCCGCCGCCGCCGTATTGATCGTAAGTTTGAAGATTCCCGGAGCCAACCTGGTCGGCAAATGAACCAACAGAATGCGGCCCAATAACCTTTCTTGCGGGGTGTTCGATATACATTAACCACTTCCTTTACCAAATCTTCAATTCATACCCGGACCAACACCGGGCCACACACGCTGTTTTATCGGGTATTTTCAGTCCTCGGTTTCCTTTTTGGCGGCTGTTTTCGCCTTTTCAGGCTGTTTTTTTTCGGCCGACGCGGCCTTCTTAGCAGCCTTTTTCCTGGATTCTTTGGCGGCCTTCCTGGCTTTCTTCGCCTTTTTCTCGGGCTCTACTTCCGTTATCTTCGCCGATTCGAGCATTTTAGCGATGCACCTGCTCTGTCGCATTTCCAACTCGAACTGCGTCAGAGAGCCGTTACGCGCCATCTCCTCCCTCATTCTCTCGGGTCTCTGCCCCTGACTAAGGGCCAGTTGGGCAATCCGCCCGTTGATTTCCTCGGGCGTTACCTCGATTTCCAGCTTATCGGCCACCTTGTCCATAATAAAGAAAGTCTTGAGTTGTTCCTTGGCCTGCTCCTCGCTGCTGGCACGCAATTGCTCCATCTGCTCCTCAACCTGCTCGCGCGTTAGCCCGCGGCTTAGCAGGTTTGCGTACTGTCTTTGCAGCAGTGTGCCCGCCTGTTCGCCGACAACGGTTAATGGCAGGTCGAAGTCGGTGTTCTCAAGCAAATGCTTGTATATCTGGTCGGTCATTTCCGTCCGCGATTGCTGCTCGAGTTGTGTGCTGAGCCTGTCCTGGATCTTCTCGCGAAGCTCATCGGCGTCTTCGACGCCTATTCTCTCGAAGAGAGCCGCATCGAGTTCGGCCGGCTTGAGCCACTTGATATCCTTGATTTCGATGCTGATATCCACCTTCTTGCCGCGATATTCCTCCTTAACATAGGTCTTGGGGACCTCGACAGTCGTTGACTTTTTCTCGCCGGGCTTGGCGCCCTTTAGCAGCTCGTCCAGCTTCTCGACCGGGATGGCGCCGACAAAACCGTTTTTCCGCACGAATATCTCGGTCTCCCCAAGCTTGTCTTCCTCTTCGGCGTCCTCCGGCTTGATGGCTACATCCGCGATAACCTGGTCGCCAGGCTCAACGGCGCCCTCATCGCGCGGCGTCCACATCCCCGCAAGTTTTTGCATCTGCTCGATTTCCCTGTCGATCTGTTCCTCGCCCACTTCAAGTTTCGTCCTCTGGACCGGGATACCATCGAGATCGGGCAATTCAAACTCCGGACGCACTTCGACCTCGAAATCAAGCTTCATAGGCCCTTCTTCCGGCATCTCGATCTTTTCATAATCGATGTCCGGGTCGCCGATGACCTGCAAATCCTTGATAGCCGCCTCGCTCGCCTCAGCCAGCAGCTTGAGCTTGATCTGCTCGCCCGTTTCCTTGCCGAACCTCTTCTCGAGAAGCCGGCGCGGCGCACGCCCCTTCCTAAAGCCCGGTAGGACCGCGTCTCGGCGAAGCTCGTTATACTGCTTGTCGGTGGCGCCTTGTATCGACTCTTGCGGTATCTCGATGACGATCTTCTTCTTGCAAGGCCCGGACTCCTCGATTGTTACGATGTTTTTCGCCGTGGCCGACGCTTCCTCTTCGCCTGCAGCAGCATCTTCTTCGCCCGTTTTGGTTTCTTCTTCACCGGTTTTGGTCTCTTCTTCACCGGTTTTAGCATCTTCTTCATTCGTTTTGAGTTCTTCTTCGCCCATTCTCTGGTGCTCCCAAATGGTTCTGTTGCTAACGCTCTCAAATCATAAACACGAGTTCTGCAAAATTGCAGGTTAGGCCTATATTGTTGAAGAATCCCGATTTATCGGAATTCTTCAATAATCACCTAAACACTTATGAAAGAACACATTACCGTTAAAAAGAAAAAATCAAGAAACGATTTTTTCTTTTGTTAAGTAGGCCTAACCTGCAATTTTGCAGAAGCCTTACAATAAACAAAAAAGGCATCAGGATACTAACATCCCTTAGCCTAAGTCTTCGCAAGTTCCGGCTCATCAAAATAAGCCTCAAACATATCGGAGACCAACGCCAAACTACGCTTAGCCGGTATCTCACCGATACTATGTGGGTTCGCAAACGCAACATAGCGACTGTTGCCCATCCCTGGGAAAAAGTCCTAAAAGCGGGCGATGAGATTTGAACTCACGACATTCACGTTGGCAACGTGACGCTCTACCACTGAGCTACGCCCGCAGTTATAACACCATAAAGTATAAAGCCTAAGATTCGCCTTGCAAGCGCTTTTTTTCCAAAATCTCAAGGCCCTGCAGGAAGCCCCGAAAGCCTCACGACCGATACGTTGTCGAAGGCCGTTTCGCCGTCGGCTTTCACCCAGAGGCCGATCTTCCCAGGCTCTATGAACGTCGAATCATCAACCTCAATCAGCTCATTGCCGTCCAGCGAAGCGACGATTCTTGTGTCTCTATGGGTAATAGTGATTTCATGCCACGCCATGCGGTCCGCCTTGACCTGGGCCGTGCCCAACTGCTTGCGCTCGCCGTCCTTGACGACATACACGCGAAGATTGTCTTCGAGCGGGTTCCAGCGCGCGATGTAGTAATTATCCGCATCCTTCGCTCGCCAGATGAGGCCTCCGCCCTGGTCTTCCTCGCCCGCAAGGGCCTTAACCATGACCCTGATATGAACGTTTCTATACGACGTGTTCTCGGCCATAAGCAGATTGAAGGTCTGGCCACGGTTCTCATTGCCCATGATCGCCACAGCCTTGGCGCCGCTGGGCGCGTCGCTATCGCCGACAACTTGCCAGCCCGCCGGTGTGCCCCGCCCCGCAGTCTCGACAATCTTCCAGCCCTTCGGAACCGAACCGGCCCAGTTCTTGTCGAACGACCAGACTTCGTAACGCCCCGGAGCAAATTCGCTCCGAAAAGACCCACAAGAGCCAACCAGCACAGAAAACAATATTGCGATGACAACATAAATACCGACCTTCAAAAGGTTTCTCATACCCATTATCAAACTCCCGTTACATTCTCTTGCATTAGCCACTCTAACAAGACTCAAACTGTCACCTATAAAGAGCAAGAAGTCAAAAAACAATTTCCCTGTTACTCAAAATCTTTTCTTCTTGAGCATCCCTACCCACATATTTATTATGGATCGAAGAAGCAATCACCTACCTTGGTCTCGACAGAGTTGGACTAAAAAGACCAGACAAAAAGAGAAATCTTGATAGTTCAAGTTGAATTTGCTAAAATTATTAGCATCGAAAGTGCTGAGTTATGTTTTGTAAACAGTTAAATGGGAAATGTCAGTTTATATAGGAAACATCTGATGACTATAAAAAGATTCACAATACTTATCTTTTTTATAACTTTCCCATTTCTTGTTTCAGGTAAAAACAATACGTCTCCCACTGCCAAAGTATTAGCATATATGAAAAGCCTGGGAAACGGATCCTATCTTTTCGGGCAAATGGCTACGTGGGTGCACAATGAAAATCCTGACATGGATCATGCCTCCAATTGGCTCAAGAAAGTGTACAATCATACTGGTAAAATGCCGCGGTATGGATGTGTCACCTATGATTTTCATGATAACCCATTTCCAGATTCCCACTGGAATAAAGGCGTTAAGAAAATGTGGGATCGAGGGATGATCGTCGGCGTATATACCTTCTATGCAAATCCTTCGGGAAGATCATGGAACGATCCCGTTGATATTGATCCCATTTTCGCCGCCGGCGATAATCCAACGAAGCACAACTTCTATAATCAGATGAATCGAATGGCCGCCAATCTGAAGTGGCTGAAGGACAAGGGGATATCCGTTATATATACGCCATTTGTTGAAAGCGATGACAGGAACAAGTGGCATGCGAAGGAAGGAAGTGAAAACGCCATAAAGCTCTACCGCCTGGTTCATGATTATTTTACAAAGGCAAAAGGCCTCGACAATATTATCTGGGCTTATCATACAACGGCCAATCATGGCGCCCTGAAAAAATACTATCCGGGTGACGCCTATGTCGATGTTCTGGGAAAATCTGCATATGGTGCCGGCTTGATTTTTTCAGAGTACCGTTGGGCAGTGGAAAAGAAGAAAAAATCAGGAAAAGTGATCTGGTGGTCGGAACTGGGAATCCGCGGTTCATCCGATCCCCCAAGAGATTGTATGGATGTAGTTAAGAAACTGGAAAAAAGTTATCCCGAACTGGCTGGATTTGTCTTTTGGAGTGACGATGGGCATTATAATGTTCTCGGCAACAAAAACGGGGCCCAGCTTATGACTTGTCCCAAAATCATTACCCTGGAAAAATAAGTTTCTCGAAGTGTATTTGCGGCGGTTGTGTTCGGGGCAGTTGTGCTCAGCAACTCTGCGGTCCAAGTCGGCTGTATGACCGACGTAGCGTTTGCCGGTGGAAATGCTCTCAACAATGTAAACGAAATAACCCAAACTCC
>JAUVXL010000021.1 GCA_030603595.1 Sedimentisphaerales bacterium
CTCATCTAAGTCTGTAATAATTGCGATGTATTTCGCACGAATCCATTCAGTAATAGTTGTATTTGACATAAACTCTATATCGGCCAAATCAAACTGTTAACTGCAATAAATTCGGCAAGTTATTGTTTTACGCCTCCTTAACACACACACCCAGCGACGAGGAAGCAACGATTACGAGGACACCAAGCTAAGATTTGGGGAGACAACAAATGGGAAGTTTCAGCGACTATTTGGAAAATGAGCTTTTGGACCATTTATTTGGTAAGGGTAGTTACACGCCGCCGGCGATTTACGTGGCGCTGTCAACGGCGGCTCCTCTGGACAACGGTTCGGGATTGGCTGAGCCGAGCGGCAATGGCTATGCGAGGGCTCAAACGGCCGGGACTGATTGGAGTGCGGCGTCCGGCGGGGCTATCGACAACGCCAATGCAATCGTATTCAGCGAGGCAACAGGCAATTGGGGGACTATCACTCACTTCGCTCTTATGGATGCCGCATCGGGAGGTAATCTGCTGGTTGACGGGGCGTTAAGCACATCTAAATCGATCGGCAGCGGAGATACGGCGGAATTTGCAGCCGGCGATCTGGACGTATTGTTGGATTAGGCACCAAAAGGAGATTAGCAATGGCAGATATCAAGACAAAATACGCAAGTGCGACAAGCATAACCATCAGCCTTGCATCGCTGGCCGACAACGCCGAGCGCCAAAGCGATGTAGTTGACAACAGCAGCAATCTTTATCTCGATGCGCAAATTCAGTTGAAGGTTAAGACCGGCGGTACGGTTAGCGGGGATAAGGCGGTCTATATCTATGCCTACGGCACAACCGATTCGAGCGGACTGGGCTATTCCGGCGGCGCATCGGGCAGCGATTCGGCTTTCAGCGGCACGCTTGGGAATACAAAACTGATAGGCGTCATCAGCACGCCGGCATCCGGTACTGCTTACGAATCGGACATAATGAGCGTGGCGGCGGGGTTCGGCGGCTTGCTGCCGAGCAAGTGGGGAGTCATAGTCGAGAACAAAAGCGGCTCGGCGCTTGACAGCACTGAGAGCAATCACGCCAAGAAGTATGTTGGCATAACGGCACAATCGAGTTGATCATGATCTTAGGCACTAAACATAAGATGAAACCGCCTATGGTGGCGCGGCCTATCGTCGGACACCCTCTGGCCAAGGGTCTTGTCGGGTGCTGGCCGGCGAATGAGGGTTCCGGTTCAAGGGCTTTCGATGTCAGCGGCTACGGCAACAATGCGACATTCCAGGGCAGTGCCGGATGGCGTTCGAGCCAATTGGGCTGGGCGATGGATTCGCAAGGCAGCTACAACAATGCAAACACGGCTTTTGACGGGACCCAATACGATGAGTTGACAATAAGTGCGTGGGTTGTTCCTGATCTGACGATATCGACGCGGTATATTGTGGACAACAGTCCGGGCTCAGCGGGTTTTGGGCTGAGATTAGTCGGGACGGAGTTGGAGTTTTTCTGCTTTAGCGAAGGCGATGCGGGTCTCGTGGAGAAGCTGAATTTCTTCTCCGCCGGCCAACTTCATCACATCGTAGCCATCCATAACAGCAAGAACATAATCTATGGTGACGGTGTCTATCTGGACGAGACGAACTCGGCTGTTGGGATTGACAGTTCCGTAGAGCGGATGCAAATCGGTGGAGATTATATCGGCGCCTACGGCTGGGATGGAGCGATTGTCATTGTCCAGGTATGGAACCGCAGCTTGTCGCCCGGAGAAATTTCCTGGCTCTATCACGAACCGTTTGCGATGTTTGGCAGTCGCATGAGGTTGGAGTTGCTCTCTACTCTAACGCCGGGCGTCATAAATATAGCCGGCATATCAAGCGGACAATCGAGCGCATCCGGCAGCGTTAGAGTGACAAGAAGGCTCATCGGTTCGGCGTCGGCTGAATCCGAGGCAACGGCGGGGTTGAGCGTTGGCGATGAGCCGCCGCCGATTTTGTCCGAAATGATGTGGCTCAAGGATGCGTTGTTTGCGGGTATGACAGCCAATGCGTTCAAGCTGGCGACTGCACTTAGTTTGGGCTGGTTCTGGATGCGGGCGGCCGGCTGCTCTGCACTCTATCGCGGAGACGAGATGCGCTGCATTGATTTTGAGGACATATTGAGCGTGGGCAATCTGAAGGCGGCCTCTATCTCTCCGCCCGGCTATGTCGAGCATGGCGGCAACTCGACTTACTTCTATGTCGTTCGGCGGTTTAATCAATGCGGAGTTGCCGAGCGTACTCTCGCCGCCGCCGTTAAGTTGTCCTTCGATACGGATGGAGACCTGGTCGAGCCGCGCCCGAACGATATTTTCACTTCGATAGCCGAAGTGACGGAAGGCGATAAGGTTCGGCTGACCTGGTTCTACAGTGTACTCGAACAGGAATCCGCCCCGGCGCGCTTCAACATCTATCACGATAACGGCACCGGGCAGATCGATTACGGCAATGCCGTCGCGACGATCGCGTACGAGGGGCGAATGTTTTACAGCTATAAGAGCGGCGCACTCGGGGCGGGCGGATACCTGTTCGCTATTAGAGCCGAGGATGCCGACGGTGCAGAGAACGATTCGCCGGCATTGTTGAGAATACAGGCGCCGAGTGGCAGTCCTGATGCGATTGGCATCCTGGATGCCGAGGCTGTCTAAAAGGATTGAGGGTATTGCCAATGTCCAATAGAATCGACTTTTTTCAATCCGAGCATAGCAAGCTTGCATTAGCGGCAACGACGGTATCCATCGAGATCGACGGGGAGTTATGCCCTGTGGTCGAAGCGGTGGAAATTGTTCGTGATGTGTGGCCGGACTTCAGTTGGGCCAGGCTCGCTTACAACCCTGCGCCATACGCGGACGGCGATTCGATTGGGAGCCAAGAGACCGAAGCTGAGTTTGCGATGGGCCAATCCATCTGCATTCGGCAGAGCTATAACGGTGTGACGCCAGGGGCTGCGACTTTTGGCCTTCCAATATTCTGCGGCCGGATAGAGGGCATTGAGACAACGCTTGGACCTAAGGGCGAGATGGTGGAGATTGTAGCGAGGGATTTCGGTGCAGAGCTTAGTCGCATCACAGTATATGGACAGCGAGTGGCGGTGGAAGACGATTCGACTGTGTTCCTGTCGGGTCTCGATACCGTATTCAATCCGGATGGCGAGGCCAATGCAACTTCTGCACCGATTCAGGTTGGCGGAAGAATCTACAGGGTTTTCTGTGCCGAGTCGTTGAACGGCAAGGGCTGGAAGTATGCCGAAGTAATCGATTATCTGCTCAGCGAATACCTGACCGGCGGACGATTACAGATACCGCAAAGCGAGCGATTAGCGGCAGTGACCGAGAACCAGATCGTACGGGACCTGGATGTGACGGGATTGAATCTCTTAGAAGCACTGCACCGGTGTTGTGAGAGGATTGGCTTGCAGTTCAAGTTTGTGCCGCGGTTGGCCGAGACGGGCCCGATAGAGACTATTGTATTCTACAGGGATGGCGCCGGCAGAGCGGTTGAGTTGAATTCTCAGCCCAGCGGTGAACGGCTGAGCATATCTAAAACAAACATCGCGAGCATGAGCAGCGTTAAGAACTTCTGGCCTGTAACGCACAGGTATATCGGGCAGGGCGATTTCAAGGTCTATGAGGCGAGCTTCGAGTTGGTCAAGGCCTGGGATTCGGGCCTGGAGGATACGGACTACGACATATTTTCGCCCTCTACGAATCCGGGCTTTTATCAGGTCAAGGATGTGTATCGCAAGTGGTGCCTTAACGAGGCCGGGGACTACAGTGGCCAGCCGTATAACCAGGGCGATGCCTTTGATTTCTCGAAGGTGTTTGAGGGGGAGAGTTTTGCGCATAGCAGGAGGCGCTTCTGGCCTTCGCTGAGCGCCGATGAGCAGTGCAAATCGCTTGGCTATTTTCTGGAGGTCTCATACGACGGCGGGGTGAACTGGTGGCAGTATTTGTACGCCTTCAACAATCTGCTCAATGAGTGCGGGATTTGGCTCAGCAGCGACCAACTCGATGTGGATACGTGGGTGGCGTCCTTGAAAGGGGTGTTGAATTTCAGGATAACGGCCTCGGTGACGAGCGATGAGCGGGTCTCTGCCACTGTTGCCGACGGGCCGGTGAACTCAACGATCCCGGTGGTCGATCACCTGATCACGCTGCCTCGTCAGTTCAAGTATCGCAAAGTCTCAGTTCAGAGCATCTTTGCCGGCGGGACGAATGACGGGCTCGGGGTCGCAGACGAGGTTGATAATACGAATGCCCTCTACGAGTACGTCCGTCATAAGGCTCAAGGCTCGGGCGAGATTATCGAGAGCGTGGACGTGCAAACGCCGTACCTTGCATTTGATTACAGCCTCGGCGACAGGGTGAGTACGAGTCCTCAAAGCAGGGACCTGCTTTCGGTCAGGAGCGACAATCGCAGCACGAGCACGATTTCGCGTGTGCAAATGGATTTCGCCAAGCAGTGCACGAATCTAAAGATCATTCGCAAGAGGAACTGATGCCTGATGCGAGTCGTCATTGCGAGTCCCGGCTCGCCGGGACGTGGCAATCTCATGCGTGCAAGCGGGAGGAGATTGCTTCGTCGCTTCGCTCCTCGCAATGACAGAGAGCCAGCCACACTTGCCATTACAAATACAAGACACAGAATTGGAGATGTAGAACAATGGCGAACTCAACAGATGGTCAGCAGATTCTGGGGCGGCTTGCTCGTGCAGGCTCGGCGGGCGTTCGGGAGGTCTCGGCTGTTACCTCGCCGGGCGCCAGAGCAGCGGCCTGGGCGGTGAAGATTAAGAGCCACTCATCGTACAATGTCTATAACGTCATCACGGTAATAATAGGCGCAGCCGGCTCGGTGCCTGCCGAGATAGGGCAGCAGACACAAGCGGTCAATTTAGGCGAATCGTTTCAGGCCGAGGGGACGCTTGCCGCCGGGACGTTCGCGGTGATGTCCAGGGTCGGCGATAAGAACGTCTTCTATGCAGTGCCGTGATGGGTACGAGGACTGGGAGATGATTCTCGATGTGAGATAGCGTTTATCTGTCATTCCGCACTTGATGCGGAATCCAGGAAGCATCGGTCCAGGTGGATTCCTGCTTGCGCAGGAATGACAATCGAGAGGGCAAACTATGGCTAACGAAAATTCCAAATCCTGGCAGTTTAATCGGCAGGTGAATGCCTCTACGCTGGTCCAGCTTGTGCTGCTGGCGTGCTTGATCATCGGCAGTTATGTCAACCTGCAGAGGCAGCTCGATTTATTGCAGCGTGATGTGAGCATGCTGGTGCAATGCCAGAAGGATTCCAGCAACAAACTCGAAAACCTATCCGCCAAGAGCATCTCATACGAATACCGCCTGCGGGCGATGGAGAAAGGCGTGACCTATGAATAATACACTCCAAGACCGCATCAAGAAAGATTTGTGTCCTGATGGCGTTTGGGAGTTGAGTCGTGTTATGAAATCCCTGCTCGGATATTCATACTACACGTGTCTCTACTCACCGCAAAGAGATGAAGCGGTGCATAAAAAATCCATTGCATGAGAATCACCACACGACACAGTTGCACTGGCGTGGATTACAAAGTTGTTTGAGATTTCTCCGGATATTGGGTGTTTCTCTGCAGAGACCGATAGAGACGTTCGCGTCAAAGCCGCGGATGGTGTCGGCCAGAAAGGTGTAGAATTCGATTCGTTTTAGCGGCGGATAGCGGAGCTTCCCATCGGAAGCTCCTTTGACAAGATCAGAATCATGTAGCTTTCGAGCTCTGACGCCATAGGCAGCCTGGGCGAGCCGGAGATGGCCGGGAAGCAACCTTAACATTCCAAGCGTGATATTCTCAGGCTTGATAGTAGTCATGACTTGGCGGATCAGATCAGCGTATGCAGTCCGCCATTCTTGGTGGAGCATACCCGGGTCAATGCGAAGCCGTATTCTGTAGCCATGATCCTGACAATCCTTGGCCGCCTGAATTCGCTGGCTGAGGCTGGCGGCGCCGATCTCGTGGGTGTCGATCATTTGCTGGGTATTGACGCTCCAGGAGACAACTGTTTGCCGGTTGGGCTTGAGTTGCAGCAGGTTGGCTATGTTGTTGCTTTTTGTGAGCAGCATTAGATAGGCATTTGAGAACTCCGAGAAGAACGGGACCAGGCGTGTCGTGAGATTCGTGACGTGATCGAGAGCGAGACTGTCGAGCATCTCGCCCATGTTGAAGCAGGCTGTACCGTCAGGGCTGGCCGCGGCGCGTCGGATTTGGCTAAACATAGTCTCGTAGTTGATATTGATCTTCATGAAGGGATGGTGCTTTCGATAGACGAATGCAAGATAGCAATATGTGCAGTAGAAGGGGCATCCATTTGAAACCGGCACTAACTTATAGTATGGCCGGCAAAACACATTGGGGCCAAGCCGACCGTCAAAGTATCCTACAAAGGACGAGGTTCGACCGACCATTAGAGTTCTCTTGCCGTCAAGAAGTGCCTGGGCTGCCGGCGTATCCGCGGAAGGATGGTATCGCTGTTGCTTGATAAGCCGGACCTCTGCGGACGGGAAGAGCTTGACAATGCGCTGTGCCTCAGCGTGCTCAGCAACCTTTTCCCACAGCAGTATTGTCTGAGGCTTGAATTGTCTGGATATATCCATAGCCGAACTTCCCGTATCGCGCTAATCCATGTTTCCGATGCAGGCCAGTACTACTATAGCGTATAGAAGCAAGGTTCAGAAAACAGAAAAAGGAGAATAATGATGAGAAAGCTGTCACAGACACACAAGCATTTGACGGGTTTGGGACTCTACATCATTGCCGGTGTTCTGTTATTGACCGGCTGTGAATCGTTGCGGTTTGGGGTTAATGAGGGGCAGAAGGAAAATGCGTGGCTTCATAACCGCACGGCTGCTGCTGCGGCTCAGGTTGCTGAGGTCCAGGACAGTTCTGCTGAGCTTCGGGATTTGACGGAATTGAGCGAACTGCAGAGCCGAGCGTTTACGGCCTATTTTGGGTTGCCGAATGAGTACCCGGCGGCAAGGACAGTGGATGACATTTTAGCCGATTCGAACAGGCAGCTTGCGACGGAAGCTGTTGAAGATTCCAAGGCTCGGCCGAGCCCGTGGGACGTGGCCGATGCCGGGCTGGAATTGGGTATCGGGATATGCGCGATTTTAGGTGGGGTGTACGGGACGAAGGCGGCTAAGTTCCTAAAAGAGGCCGGGGCCAAATCGAAGGCGCTGAAGGAAATCATCACCGGCAACGAACTTTTCAAAAACGCCAACCAAACCCAGACCCAAGCCTTCAAGCAAGCCCACGCAAACCAATCCCCCGAGACGCGACAGATAGTTGCTCAGGCCAAGGTCGGCTAATTGATGCTCGATGCGTATGTCATTCCGGCCTTGAGCCGGAATCCAGGAAGGCGAGGCTTGGGTGGATTCCTGCTTGCGCGGGAATGACATACGTATCGAGTCTGCTTATGCCTTTCGTCCGGGGAGGGGGATTACGTTCTCGGTTGGGATTTCTACTGTTCCTTTCTCGAAGTCCTCGGCGGTCGGTTTTACCGTGAGGTTGTAATGTTCGGGCTTGGCTTTCGGATCGACCATCATATCGTTCCATGCAACCTGTTGGCCGGTATACGCGGAGATTCGGCCCATCACTGCCGTTGCGGACGATTCGGCCACAGCCCCAGCCTGGTTCACGCCCTTGCCCTTATTGACATAATACAGCATATCCACCTGCTCCTGGATGTGAGCGCTGGGGGCCTGGGCCAGGTCGGTCGGGATCGGTGATTTCTTGCAATTGGGGAAGTCGCCGCCGTCGGTATGGCCCTTCTCATAGACGAAGTCGTGCCCGACCCAGTTGAAGCAGCCCACGATCTGCCGGCACATCGAGTGGATATGCACTCCGTCGCCGTAGTCGTAGTCGATGCTAAAGAAGTCGTACATATCTCCTGCCGGTCTCCTGCCTCGACCTCCGAATCCGACGGCGCTGACGGGCGGGCCGCCGCAGAACCAGTTGGCGACGTCGATATTGTGGACGTGCTGCTCGACGAGGTGGTCGCCCGAGAGCGAGATCCAGTTTTGCCAGGAGCGGACCAGGTCGTCGGGCGTCTTCGGGTTTATAGGCTGCTTCCAGAACATGTGGCTGATGCAGAACGAGACTCGGCCTGCGTAGAGCCTGCCCAACTGCTTCTCGACGGCAATGGCCTGGTGCGTCTTGCGGCGTTTGAATTCATGTCGCATCTCGGTCCCGGCGGTGACGACCAGGCCCTTCTTCAGAGCAAGCTTTCCTGCGGCGATGACGCGACGACAGCCGGGCGGATCGACGGCGACGGGCTTCTCGATGAAGACGTTCTTGCCCGCATTGACAGCAGCTTCGAGGTGCAGCGGACGAAACAGCGGGGCCGTCGCCATCAGGACGATTTGCACGTCGGTTTCGAGCAGCTTGCGATAGCAGTCGGCCCCGCCGAAGCACTTATTCTCCGGGACGTCGAACTGTTTTCCCGCACGGACCGCCCGGTCTTTGAAGTAGTCGGCGGTGGCTGCGATCTTGACGTCGAAGCCGAGAATCTTGCCCGCCTGCAGAGCACCGGCCGCAGCACCGCGACCGCGACCGCCGCAGCCGATAAGCCCGAGTTTGAAAGTCTTACCCGCGGCATGTGCCCTTGTGCCGAGGATATTCGGGGCGGTCAGGGCAACGCCTGCACCCAATGCCGTTCGTACGAACTTGCGTCGTGATATTTCGGATTGCTTTTTCATGGGAGAATCCTTTCATCGATTTGGCGATATGTAGGCCTGAGATTTTGACATGCTTTGCATAAAAGAACTCCTGCATGCTTACGACGCAATATTACCGCAATTTCATTGGCATTTCAAGGGTTGCACAGTTCTTTTCGCAGGCCTCAACTCTGCAACAATCTTGACGCCATTCTGTAAACGGAGGGAAACTTACCCTTTATGTATCGCACGTTCTTCTGTCCGAGCATCTTCAAGCCGAATCTGCGAATCATGCTCTTTCTTGAAATCAGGCGATAGTACAATTTGTTCAACTCATCCGCCGACATGTGTCTCGTGGCAGGCAGAATGATGTTCTCGAAAGAGTAGTCGTCGAACCCTTCGTTAATTATTTCATCGTACATTTGCGAATAAGGCACCGCCCAGATGCGATTGTAACTGCGAGTTCCAAGGCCAAGCTTCTTTGACGATTGATAATTCCTTATGATGGATTCCTTATCGTCAAACGGAAAGCCTATCATAAATGCTCCGCCCGTGGTGATCCCGTTTTCATTGCATAGATCAATTGACCGCTCGATTTGCTCTACCGTTATGCCCTTACCGATTCTCTTGAGGACTGCATCGTCGGCGGCTTCGATACCGAACCAAATCGCCTTGCAGCCCGAATCGGCCATCAGCTTGACCACCTCTTCGTCTAAAGTGTCCACCCTCGATTCGCAAAGCCAGACCAAATCGAAATCCTTTATCATTCCGCAGAATTCGACCAGCCGTTTTCTGTTGGTTGTGAAGTTGTCTTCTCTAAAGTAAAGACCCTTTGTTCCATACGTATCCGTCATGAACCGGATCTCTTCCATGACGTTCTCGGCCGACCTGTAGGTGTATTTGCGGTCCCAGATTACCTTGGAAGAGCAGAAGTAACAGTCGAAAGGGCATCCTCGGCTCGTGACCACGATGTCTATCGGCTGGATATTTCCAAGGAAATGAAACTCTTGCCTTCGATAATCGTCGAGCCTTATTTTCGTCCTATCGGGGAAGCTGAGGCCATTCAGATCCTTTATCCTGAACGTATCGAGGTTGACGTAGCTGCCCGCTACTCTGCTAAAGCCGATCTCCTCGAGATTGTCGATCCCCTCGACGGCCTTATCGAACATCAGTTCAGCCTCACCCCGCCAGATAACGCTGAATTGCCCCAAGTAGAATCGCCAGTTAACCGTAGCGTTCGGCCCGCCGTAAAACGTGGTCTTGCCATTCTTAATAAGGTGCCTTGAAAGCCTGCGGGCCTCTTTAATCTCGAATATCGTCCCGCCGAAGCCCACGATATCGTACTGCATCAGTATTTCAGAGAGTTCCTCAAAGCCGTGCTTCTTTATTCTGTTGTCGATAAAGTCGATTTCGTGCTTCGAGTTGCCGACGATGTACAGCAGCCCCATAGGAGGCAGCGTCTCGATAGTATCCGTGGAAATATTAGTCGCATACCTGAAATACCCAGGCAGCTCCATCCCATTCGGATATACAAAGCAAATTCGTTTCATATCGATAACTGTAGGAACTTGCAAACCAAATTCCACGCCTCGGTTAGTATTCAACTCATGAGCACGCGAAAGATCTTCATATTCTTGGCTGTCTATTGTTAAGCTAACTGCAAATAAGAATAGAACCGATAACCCTACATGTCAACAAAGGAGTAACTCATAATAATCCTTGTGAGTGTTGCCCCGGCATCTCCGGCATGCGTCGAGGCCGATTCGACCGTTTCTTGAAACCACGCCACTGTAAACACTTATTCATTGACGACCACTCACCTTCCACCAATCTGGCCCTTTGCTGCAATAACCATAAATGATCCGAGAAAGCGCGGTTTCGAGAATCCGTTCTTTGCTAACAAGTCTTTGATCTCTTCTTTAGAATATAAATGTAAATGGAATCTATTTTTTTGCCCTTGACCTTCCTCTGCTTTCTCGCCGCAAGGAAACCACGAGGACAGTATTATCAATCCGTCTTCAGTCAAGACGTGATTTGCCTGCTCTAACAGCTTAGCCCCGTCACTGAACTGCAAATGTTCGATCAATTCGAAGGCCAAAACGACATCAAATTTCCGGCCCAGACTTTCAAGATCGAGAGCTGAATGTTGGATGAAGTTGAGCTTGTCGCCCTTCCACGTCGCATTGGCAAAATCGAGCGCCTCTCTGTTGAGATCAATGGATAGTATTTCCTGCGGGTGATCTGATATCAAGAAGCTACCCCAGCCTAATCCACACGCACAGTCAAGGACTGTTTTGTTTCTTAAGTATTTGAGCGAATACAGGTATCTTCCGAGCATGTATTTGTAATAGCCACTCTGGCGGTAGGGGGCAAATCCAGGCAGGCCCTGTTCAACTTCCTCAGCGGTAACAATTCCTACGGTACTTTCAGTCAAGCTTAAAATATGTCTCATCTTGCGTTTCAGATTATTGTTGAAGAGGTAGTAATAGGTACAATGAAACATAACATAGCACTTCTGGAATTTATTGACGATTCTGCTGATGAGTCGGCTCATCATCTAATCTCCAGTATCATCTTTGGTGCAGCGCCGCTAATTCCTACGACATCACAAGAGGCTGCGCTGCGGAGGCCCTCTTCCACTATACTTCCAAGTGTTTGCAGGCAGTTTAATATCTTGGGTCGCATATTCAAAGTATATCAGCCAAAATAGAGCATTCGCAAACACCGTGGGAAAACGGGTAATCGGATCATACTAACTCTATGCAAAGCACATTGTAATTGTTAATATGCATTTCTATGAGATTATTATGCTGCGTAAGGTTTTTTTTAATCCTGCTGGCCAAACTAGCCAAATTGTGCGATGATAGGAACAGACTAACATGAAAGCCTTACTTCTGAAATTATACATTTTTGTCCTCCGAGTGTATTATCGGATGCTGACAATTATTTTATCCTTTTTTCTGGAGCCAAGCAAGATAAAGGGAAGATATGAGCTAAAGTTCTGGAGGATACTGAAGTTACGAAAAGGATTCTACTTCACTTCTCAGTTCGAGTACTTCTATACGACACACTTTGGTTTTGATAGAGACTGTTTTGATGGCAAAAGGATCTTGGACATAGGCTGTGGGCCAATGGGCAGCTTGGAGTGGGCGGATATGGCTTCCGAACGTGTAGGGCTGGATCCGCTTGCCAACGCCTATAAAGAGTTTGGTGTTGACAACCAAAAAATGCGGTATGTTACAACAGGAGCAGAACAGATTCCTTTTCCGAATAATCATTTTGATTTTGTTTACTCTTTCAACTCACTTGACCACGTAGATGATCTTGAGAAGTCTGTGAAAGAAATTATTAGAGTTACCGCCCCTGGTGGCCATTTTCTCCTGCTGTCAAATTTGAATCACAAGCCAACGCATTGCGAGCCTACATCATACTCTTGGGATATTGTAGAACGGTTTCTCCCGACATTTGAGCTTGTTGACGAAAAACAATACGAACAATCCGAACGTGGGATGTATGACAGCATCCGAGCAGAGGTCCCCTATGACCACGACGACAAGTCCCTTCGTTATGGGATCATATCTGCGAAATTCGTCAAGCGATTGTGAGTATGCGTGTCCCGTTGTTTGTATCATTGTGAGTTCTTTCTGTTCTCTTGTACGCTACTACTAGCGCTGACTTTCGTATAGAAGTATATCGTGCCAGTCAGAATGGCCACCGAGTGCACTATCAAGGTTGTCCAAAATACCCCAATGAATCCGAAGGCCCCAATGAAGACATAGTCAAGGAAAACATTCGATATGCCGCCTGTTAGAGTTGTTATCATCAAGATTTTTGCATAGCCTCCAGGAAAAATAAACCCCTGGCCTAATGTGGCGCCCCAAACCTTGAACGGCAGCAACAGAAGCAGGGTATTCACTATCAACAAACATTCTGGGGTGTAGTACGCGGGAAGTGCAGTTTTCAAAATAAGAGGGATTCCTAAATAAAGCGAGGCGCTTAATATCAGGCCGATGCCGAGGCAGAAAGCGGCATATTTTTTTAGCTTATCTTTGATTTCGGCAAAATCGTTTGCAGTGGCATACGCAACGGTATTCGGCGCAATAACCTGGCCGAGGATGGCGAAAGGAATTATTAGCATATAGAATATTCTGTTGACTATTTCGTAGTAGCCGATTTCGACCACGTAGCCGAACTGCTTTAGTATCAGGATATCAACGCGGCTGTAAAGAAAGTATGCCACGCTGGCGATTCCGAGTACGAAAGCATACCTCGCCACCTCAGCAACAGTGCTTTTATCAAACCGGGTTGTGAAGTTTTTCTGAAAAGCAAAAAGAGCAACAGCCATCAAGAAATACAAGATACTCTGCGACAGAATCGCGCCCATAAGATGATAGCGGCTTACCAATAAGAACGAGGCCGTGAGCGAGACTATGCCTACGATCAGACTAATCAGCGCCAGCTTCCTGAACTGTTTCAGCCCCCTGTACACTCCGTCGGCGATACTTGTCAGCGGCATCAGAAACAGATAAGGCAACAAGTAAAGGATATACCGATAATTCTCTTTGAAGATTCTACCGCCCAACAGCACTACGATTGCCGAGACGAACGTGCTTATTCCAATGGTGACTATCGAGATCGAGAACAGTATCTTGTTGAGCTTTTCCGATTCCTTAAATTTGTATTCCGCAACAAATCTGGAAACCGCTGTGGAAAAACCAAAATCACAAATGATAATCAAAAGGCTGACCACGGCCATCAAATAGCCGAAGTCGCCGAAACTCTCCGGCGACAGAAACTTCGCCGCAATGAAGAAGATAAGGCAAGCCGTGCCCTGCTTACTGGCCATTTGTAGGGTCCGCCAGAGAAAATTCCGGCCCGTTTGTTTATGTTTGTTGTACAGTCTCTCTAACATCTTAGAATCGTAAGATTTCGTATCTGAGCTTCCTATACAGCCGATGGAGCCACGGAAACGTAATGAAAAATGACAGTATGAATTTATCAGCTTTTGCGTTGTTATGTTTTTTGTAATTGCCAAACGCCTGCTTAGCGGCCTTAATATCGCCAGCGGCAAGAGCAAATACGATACCCTTTCTCAAGGCTTCCGCCTCTAATTCGTCTGCGCCTATACCGCAGAACTTCAAAAGGCATTCCTCGTCACTGAAATCAAGCTTGTCATAAGAATCAGATCCGGTCTTGAGCCTTTCATAATAGAATCTCCGGGCCAACTTGCCGGAGAGAACTTGTTTTCTCTTATTGCTCATCGAGACGCTTCTATTTGAGACTCTATAATGAAGGAGGATGTCTTTTAGATTGCCAAACTTCTTGTTCTTCGACAAAAGATTCAAATAGAAATCGTAGTCCTGTGCGGTTTCAAAATGTTCTCGATATAGCAAGCCCTCGTTTCTGAACATAATCGTCGGATGATACAGGGCCAGTCGCCCCCCAAACATATCCTCGACGATTTCCTTGTGTTTTGTATGTTTGACAGCGCTATGCCGCACAGCCCCGTTTTCATCGATGAGTTTCACGGACGTGCTCGCTAAGAAAATATCGTCGTTTTTTTCCAGAAATTCATACTGCAAGGCCAACCTCTCAGGCAATGCCACGTCGTCGGCGTCCATCCTTGCAATATATTTGCCCTCGGCGGCCTTTATCGCCCTATTCAGAGATTTCGTAAGCCCAAGATTCTCATCGTTTGTGATAATCCGAATTCGGCTGTCAGCATTCTTGTGCTGCTCCAACATATCTCCAATATCGCCTCTGTCGGGATTGTCATTAACAATAATGAACTCGAAATCCCCAAACGTTTGCCCGAGCACAGACTTGATACTGTCCCCAAGCCAGTCCAGCGGCTCGTTATATACCGACATTACAATCGAAATTGGCTTCATTCAGTTAATCTCAAAAGTCTGCAAGCCGCGACGCACCTTCGCTAATCAGACTTGTCTGTTTGACGGTCGCCTGATCCGGAGCGGGCCGTCAGAGCCAAGAAAAGCTCTTTGTATTTTTGAATTATCTTCTCTATGTCATGTTTTTCTTCGGCGTATCTTCGCCCGTTCATTCCATAATCCCGTGCATCCTGCGATCCCGCCAGGAAGTCGAATTGCTCCAGGAACTTTTCCCAATCATCATCCGCACAAAGCCCGCACTTATCGGTCGTTAGAAAATCGTCCGGATTTATGCTGAGGGACAGTATTGGAGCAGCGTACTTGCACGCCTCGACGTAAGTGTTCGGAAAGCCCTCCGAATCACTCGTATTTACGAAGATCTTCGCTCGCCGATAGTAGCCCCCCGTCTCGTCAAATGGAACTCGCTTGATGAATTCCAGGTTCTTCACTTTCTCCGCCCGTTTGGTCAGGGCCTGGAAATCATCATCACCCGTCGCCCGCTGGCAGATCATAGTAAAATGCTCGCCGGGCATTTGTTCGGCAAGGTCGATGAAAAGCCCCGGGCGCTTAAGCGGCGTGCTCCTGCCGACCCAGAGTATAGTGTCTCTTTGCCCCTGCGACAATGCGGGCAAAGGATGCGCATTAGGTATGACCGTGGAAGACACGCCCGCACTTCCGTTTATTTTTGCCTCATCGGTCTCGTTTTGAACTACCACCATTGCCGCCTTGCGCAGCGACCACAAAAAAGCCCTGCCGCCAAGGAAATGCTCCTTCAAATACCCTCCGTCGCACTCGCCTCTGCTCGCCGTGCGATAGACAAAAATCCGCCTGTTCAGTTTGCAAAACAGAGCAAGCAGAAAACCGGCGGAAGAAGGGGCCTCGCGAAAATATATCTCGGCATCGGCCGCTCGCATCGCCCGCCAAACCTTGATCGCGCCGGTTATAACGCTTTGCCCAAAATCCAGGCTCTTGATAATCCGCACCCCTTCAATCGTCTCGAATTCTTCCTGCCCGTAGTCAGCCGTGATAAAGCTAACCTCGAAATCCTTGTTCTTGGCAAGCTCACGCGAAAGAAAATACAAATCAACCTCCGCACCGCCGAACACCTCTTTAATATCGGCGTTGAATAGCGGATAAGCCTTCGGGGAGATGAAGCAAATCTTTATAGGTCGGCTCGGTCGCGTCATTTCACATCGCATATAGTGTAGAGGTACTTACCGCTTGCTGTTCTGCTGATGCTATCAACGAAATCAAAATCGACCCGGCAACTCTCACCCATTAGCATTTTGGCCTTTTTGATTATGTCGTCGGTATCTTCCTTCGGCGCCTCGTGCCCGTTGCGTAATTCGACACGGATCAAAACGTGGTCCGGCTCATCCTGAATCGCCTGGAACTTCTTGATCCAGTCCCTGAAAAAAAGAGCCTGGACAATGAAATGCGAATGGACCAGCGAGCGGTCCGATTTCCTGAAATAGCCCAACGTCCTGCCCATGACTTTCTTGAGCTGGAAGGTATTTCTCCCGCAGGCGCACTGATGCCCGCCGGGAACCGCAACATCGCCGATGTCATAGCGTATCAGGGGCATCGAGAAATTGTGGAACGTTGTAACAACCACATTGCCCTCGCCTTCATCAACCCCCTGCCCCTTATCATTTAGAAGTTCGACGTAATTCCACCAGGGAAACGTGTGCAGCCCCCGCTGTTCCTTGCACTGGCACGCCACCGCCCCGACTTCCCTGGACCCGTATTGATTATAGACTTTGCACCTCATCCCCGTCTCGATCCTGTCCTTGACCTCCTCGCTCAGAGGGCCGATCGTCGATATCACAATTTCGGGCGGATGAAAGTCCAGCTTGCTCCTCAGCAGAAAATTGGCCAACTCGAACGCCGACTCCATGTAGCTCCAATACGCAACCGGCTTATGGCGGTTATTCAGCGCAACAAGCTGCTCGATATGGTCGTCGTCGAATCGGTACGAGTTGAAGAACTTTCTGTTGTACAGATAATTGATCATCCTGTCCTTAACGGTCAGGTTCCCCTCGATGATATCCCTGTCCGAACCCCAGAGCTTCAATTCCGCCTGCCCGGGCTGCTTGCCCAGAACCGCATTGAAATATATCTTGGTCGCGATATTCCACTGGTCGTATTCAGCGTCCTGAACGAACCTCGCAGGCTCGCCGGTGCTGCCCCCGGAGGTGTTATCGTAAGGCTTTCTGCTTTTGTAATCTTGCGAGAGCAGGTTCTCGCCCTCTTCTCTGATAATCTCTTTTGTCAGCAGTGGAATACTGCAGAAGTTCTCCAGCTTGACTTCGTTTCCCGAGACAACATCACAATCTTTCAATATCCGCCGGTAATAAGGAACATTGGTATAGGCGTGCAGCAGAACGGCCTTTAGCTTACGCTCGCTTTGTTCCCGAATCTCGTCCGCACCGGCGTACTCGAAAGAGTTGATCCCTTTGAGAATCTTCGGAATTTTATTGCCGCTCACAGAAAGCAAGCAATTGATTACCGGCCTTCTCCAGTTCATACGTCACGTCCAAAATGCCCATTCATCACTGCATTATAGCAGACTAAGTATTTCTCGGCTACCGACTTCCAACTGAACTGCTCTGCCCCACTACGCCCGGCGGTTGACATTTGTTCGTATTTGAGCCCATCCTCGGCCAGACCCCTTACCGCATCGGCAATCGCCCGGGCGCTGCTCTCTTCGACCACAATTCCATTATCGCTTATCAACTCCTCGACTCCTTCGCAGCGTGTAGTGACTATCGGCAAAGCGCAAGCCATCGCCTCAAGCATCGCATTGCTCATCCCTTCCTGCATGGTCGCGCTGACCAGAATATCGCTTTGCCGGTAAAGTGCGGGCATATTTTCCGATTCTACTCTACCTGCCATCTCAACAATCTCCTCCAGCCCCTTCTGCTTTATCATTCGCTTCAATCGCCCTTCCATCGCCCCGCTCCCCGCTACGGTCAAATGAACCTTGATATTGTCATTGTGCAGAATCTCAACGGTCTCTATCAGCATCTCCACACGTTTGGTCGCCGACAATCGGCCCACCGTCAGCAGTCTCAGACAATCGGCTCTCTCGCTTGTCGGATCAGGGTAAAACCGCCCAAGGTCCACGCCGTTCGGAATAACATCAATCGACGCCGGCGGCAAAAACGCCAGTGCACGCGTCCTCAACCCTTCGCTACAGGCAACAATCGCAGCGGCGTTCTTCCATATCCGCTTGAACACCGGCCCAAGAATCTTGTAGTCCAGTTGCAGCCGTGCGTTTGCGCCGGGTACGTCCGAGCCGCGCAAAGAAATTATATAAGGCATCGACCCGCCCGTGCGCCCGCACAGATAGCCTGTGGGAAAGCCGGAAAAAGCATGAGTAAAGTCGTAGTTGTTCTCTCGAACCAACTCGCGATAACGCCCCCGAGCCTTGATAAGCCACTCGATAACTTCGATTCGTCGCCACAAGTGAAGGCTCTTCTTGTGCAGACCTACCCTGTAAATAGTGATATTCTCCGCAAACTTTTCTTCGAAAAAACCTGGTTTCGCAGCCGAAGTCAAAACGTCTATCCTCAACTCGCCGTTGCCCGAATACTTCTTGAGCAGACAAAAATTAGCATTAGCGGCGCCGCCGCCAATCGGAGGGAACTCATAGTTAAGCATTAAGACGTTCATTTCTTTCCGGCAAAAGACGAGCCGACAAATTTACCTCTCAGGGACGAAACCTTTCTGCAAACGGAATATATTCACATAGCCCCTTTTCGCTCCGACCTGCCCCACAAACTTGTAAGGCCCGTTGTCTTTTCTTTCGCGCAGGTGTGCTATGTTCTTTTCCAGTCCTATCCGTCGATAGGCGGCATGGTTCCCGAACCCCTCCCTCGTGGCCCATACGACATAGGTCAGGTCCTGGTCGTAACATGCCTTAACAAATTCCGTCGGATTCTCTGCCCTCGGCAGACTGACGATATTCTCGGCGTACTCCGGTGCGAACATACTTACGACCGCAGACATATACAAACCCATCTTCTCGCCCGGCTTTGCATTTGCAGCATACCAGTCGGCCAGATTCTTGAACTCCGCCTCCTTTTGCCCGTCATTAACGAGCGGAACGAGCCTGAATTGATTCGAGACGATAAGCATCGCCGCCACCGCAAATATCGCAAGCTCGCGCGACAGGCCTCTGACCCTGTACATATAGACTCGAACCGCAAAGATGACCGCTATCAAAGCAATTGCAACGTACGGCACCGAAGCTGACGTCGGACTCATCGGCGATACCTTGGATAGATAAGGAAACAAAACAACCAACCAAATCAATGCTATTGCCCCAACCATGACATGCAGACCACATACAATCGACCGGGGAACGCGTCCCTCGCCGTTTATCAAATTCCATATACTCTGCGCCCCGAACCAAAAAAGCAACAATGCAATCCAGGAAATCGTTGTGTGGAATCTCTGTAGCGGATACGGATATGAGGCGTGAAGGAGAAAATAGGGTATGAAGAATATCAGCAGCGCAACTATCTTCCAGTTGCGTTTGGCCGGTCCGTAGATAGTGCCGAAACCCGCCCCAATTGCAACAACAACCTTACTAGCCGTATAGAGCGCCTGTATGGACCGCACGTCCGCGCCCGTGGGCTTGATAAGCCTGAACGTCGCCTTGATGTCTGTCACCGAAGTAAGCAAAGGCCGAAATCCAACATGCCAAAGCAGCCTCAAATGCAGCCCTATCCCCGTCCTGCTGGCGACGGATTCCTTGAAACCTTTCTCATAGCCTTTGCCCCACACATTGAAATAATGGGTGGTATTCGGGCTCCAGGTCAAATAAGTCCCGAGCATCCAGATCCCCAGAGGTATGCACGCAAGCGCCGAATAGACAAAGGCGTTAACCCGCTGACGCCTGTCCTCGGCCTCTATCATATCCAATAAGAAAGCCGCCGCGATAAGGGCCGCACCTTCATAACGCACCATCGTCGTCATCGAAGCGGCAAGATAACACCATCTCGACCGCCGAAACATCAGATAGAACGTCAAGAGTATGAAGAACATATACGTCGTCTCGACGATAGGCTCGGTCAGCATATAAACGACCCACGGATTGATCATCGCCACCACCGCCACCCAAAGCCCCGCCTTGCCCAAGATTTGCCTGGCCACAAGGTACATCAGAACAAGGTTAAACGGGTGCAGCAAGGCGTTGAGCAGCCACCCCGCCTCCAAGTTCGGGTCGCTACCACCCACAACGTAAGAAAGGGCCACCTGCAGCATGCCAAGCCCCGGCGCCTGCATAAACCGCACCGGCAGCCTGAAAGACAAAATATCACGACCGACCTTGTAAAGGTCAGGAAAGTCCGAGACAGGCACAACCGTATGCCCGAAGTAAAGTATCGATTGATACGCTCCGAACGCAAGGAGGCACAATATGAAGACGGCCTCGCAATACCTCTCCCGCCCGACCTGCTCGTCACTCCTAATCTCCAACGCAGGTTCCGGGCGCGCCGCTTTATGGCTATGCTTAGCACCGCCGGCCTTGGACCTTCTAAACTTCCGCCTACTCATAATCTTAAATGAAGTGCTGATTTCTCAAGATGGCCTCACCCATCGAACTTCCTTGCTAAGAGACCATAAGGAGCCTGGTTCTCGCGGGCCTACTTCGGCTCTTCTGTGCCGACGCGATTCTTCAACTCGAACAGAACATGCTGACCGAACATCCGCACTATACTGTAATTGCTCATAACGAATTCCCGAAACGGTTTCAACTCGTCATATCGAAGCGCCTCAGCCTCCTCGAATTCGGCAAGCTCCGCATGCCATTCTTTATCGTACGCGTCGATCTCGCTCTTAATTGGCCGCAGGAATCTGGGCTTCGCAACGCCGAGCGTCGGCGGCATGACTATGGGCCAGAGTTCGTAAGGCGGCCTTATCGTCGGTATATGCCGCTTCCGCGCATCGACAATGAACTTTGGCATTTCCTCTTTGAATTCGCTCAGCAGTTTCTCAACCTCCCCGGCCAGCGCAGCCGGCGTCTTTCGAGGCATACAGAACGCCTTTGAAGCCGAGCTAAACCGCTGCGCGCTAACGTATATCCCCGGAAACCAGCCCCAAACGTAAATCTTGTCCGTCGCCCCCGAATTCGCACGCATATATTCGCCCACAGCTTCCCAGGGTCCTTTCATATCCCCTTCTCGCCGGGCAGCAACCTCCCGGTACTTCTGCAGATAACCTCTGACCCTTCGACCATACGGCTGGCCCGTGTGCGGACTCGTCTTGATACCGAAGAAAATGTGCCACGACATCGCTGTCATTGCCACCAACGCGGCGACCCCCATCGTTACCCACGGCCCCTTCTCCAACGATGTCTTCGCCTTGCCGAAGTATATCGCTATGACATATCCGCTCAACATCGCCGCCGAGGCGTTCAGAGGCAGATAATACTGCTCGTAAGACCGAGGACTGATCCAGACAAAAGCCATATCCAGCACCCACCACGCACCGAACAAGAGGACAAAACGGTCATAACTCTTCGATTCCGGCTTCATCGCCGAGGCCTTACGCCGGACCAAACGTAAAACTCGCAGAGCGATAGCCCCAATCGCCGGCGCGATCGGCAATATGAGCAGCCCGTAATACCGCAGCACTCTCGGCCACTGCTCCGACCAAGGCACCAGCCTCCGCGCTCCACTGATATAATCACCGGTTGTCTGTGCCGCCTCAGAGCCGGATGGAATGAAACTTCTCAGCGTGTACCAAATAAACCCGTAAGGCACGGTCAATTGCACGTCCCAGCCGAGTATCCACACGTAAAGAGGCGCCATCGCCCCCGCCGCCCCGGCCAGCAGCAGCAAAATATCACGCCCGGCCCTCTTGAACGCACAATGTTTCAACACCGGCTGAGCGACAACGAACAGCCCCACCGCCCCGATAGCCGACATTCCCGTGGGCTTAAACAGCGGCGCCCAGGCGAGCAGGCCGCCGGCCAAAATTGCCACCCACCACTTTCTACTCAGTTCGTACAAGACAAAGCAACTCATCCCCATAATCATAAAAGCGATCATGTACTGCTCTTTGACATTCCCATATTTCGCGATCAAAGGAGCCGACAGATAGGCCGAGGCGATGACAACACCCACCGCCGCCGGCAGTATCGAGCCGAAAAGCTTTCGCATCGCAATGAACATGAGGATAAGTGCGCCGGCCTGTAGGAACATTTGGACCAGCTTGGGCCCGAAATCACTGTACCCGAAAAGACGCACCCCTAATATATTGACCAGTAGAGTGCCCAACTGTGCGCTGGGTATTTCCTCCACCCCGATTTCCGCCCCGTCGAGGATGTGGGCGGCCGAATAGGTGTAAGCCCCGCTGTCAAAAGCTCCCGGCGTCCCGAATTCGAAATACTTGCCCAACGAGAATGGAATCACGGCGAGAACGCCGACCAGCGAGATCCAGAGTATCGACTTTGTTTTCTGCGACGTCGGACGCTTCGGCTCGCCCAGCGGTTTGTGTGGTTTTCGTGTGTGCTTGATCTTAGGGACGGATTTGCTCATTTGTCCTGTGCCTCTTGCCGGTCCGATTCGAGGATATCCTTGATGACGTAAGTCCGGCGGTTCTGGGATTCGTGATACGTTCTAACCAGCAATTCGGCCAGCAGCCCCATCAGGATGAACTGGATCGTCGAGATAATCAGCACAGCGGTTAGAATCAGCAGCGGGTTGCCGCTCATATCCGTGCCGCGAGCGAGCTTCTGATAGACCACAACCAGGCCGAAAACCACCGCGCCTAACGTGTTCACCAGCCCAAGTCCGCCGAAGATATAGATCGGCTTGGTCGAGTACGAGCCTAAGAACTTCACCGTGATAAGGTCCAGGATGACCTTCCATGTCCTCGCCAGCCCGTACTTGGCCTCGCCGGCGACTCTCGGCCGGTGGTTGACTACCATCTCGGCGATTCGCGCCCCGCTCCAGCTTGCGTGTGCCGGGATGAATCGGTGCATCTCACCGTACAGATTTGTCCCGTCGAGGACCTCTTTGCGGTACGCCTTGAGCGTACAGCCGTAGTCGTGCAGTCGAACCCCGGTGATCCTCGAGATCAGCCAATTGGCCATCCTCGACGGAATCAGCCGTGTGACGAATTTGTCGTGCCTCTTCTTCCTCCAGCCGCTGACGACGTCAAAACCTTCGTTGAGCTTGTCGATCATCTTAGGTATGTCGGCCGGGTCGTTCTGCAAATCGGCGTCGAGAGCGACGACGATTTCGCCTCGGCAGTGGGCGAAACCGGCACTAAGCGCCGCCGTCTGGCCGAAATTCCGGCGAAACCGAATAACGTGCACCCGCGGGTCGGACTTTTGCAACTCCGCCAGCATCTCGAAGCTCTTATCCGTACTGCCGTCGTCAACCAGCACCATCTCATACTCGTATTTCCCGGCCAGCGCTGCGCTAATCTGGTCGTAAAGGGCCTGGATATTATCCTGTTCATCCAGAAGCGGCGCCACAACGCTAACATCAGGGCATTTCCCTGCCATATTCTCAAGCTCCGTATAGACTTCATGCTCGTCAAGCACAGCCCCGGCCCTGATCGACGAGAGGGCATCGGTTTAACTGTTTTATATTATCGGCCATACACCCGATAAGAAGTAGCCGAAAATCCCCGGATTCGCCATTTAGTTTCCGTTGCGGAAACTATTTAGACCCGCGTTTTACGCGGGGGTCCGCCCTCGCTGGAATCAATTACCTCCCTGACCCGCAGAGATAGTAAAAGGGTTCGTCCGGCAACTGTAACAACCCCACCTCCGCAAAACCCGACAAAAAAGCGGCCTTGTGCCGAACACACAAGGCCGCTTGTACGCAATGTCAACTAACCTAATCTGCAACTAATCGAAGGGCTATTCTTTCGGCAGCTTACTACAATCAACCGCAGCAACTCCGTCTTTGCCCACGAAGAACACATTGGCGCCTTTAATTTTAAGGTTGTAGGCGTTGCCTACAAAAGGCATCGGTCTCTTTACGACGCTGGTGAGGGTAATTGGGCCCTTCAGCGACTGCAGTTTCGAGCCGCTGGTTAGATTCTCTACCGCAACCCATTTGCCGGCGACAGTCAGGAAATTGTGCGAATGGACAACGATGATAGAGTTTCCACTTTCAAACGTCATGTCGTAACAATCGTACTGTCCTACACCGTGCTCCTGGAGATATTCGACTTCGGCCGCATTATTGAACACGCTGACCTTCCGGCCCGGGCGCATTTCTACGATTGGCGCGAATTTTCCATCCGCGTCGGCCGCACTATCAAGCATGCGAACCTTCTGGCCGGGGCGCACTTCTATGATCGGCACAGGCTTTCCGTCCGCCCACACAAGAGTATCAGCAGGGAAACACAGCCGTGCCTTGCCGCCGCCGCCGTCAGTGACCAGCAGCGAGTCGTTTCTGGACACGGGAATCACGTCGGGAGTATTAACCAGTAGGCCTTTCTGCCTATTCGCCACTGCAGGGTCAGGATTGTCCCATGCCGTGTAGATATTGTCGTCATCGACACCGCAGAACGACTCTTTCTCGAAGGACGTGTGCCCGTCAATAAACAGTACGTTTTGGCCGTCTTCCTGATGGGTCAAAGCATTGCCGGCCTTAATCGATTCCCTGTCTCCGATGGGCTGGAAATCGTTCCAGGCGGATGGATTAGTCGTCACTCGGTCCTTGGTCTCAATGCTATTCTGCCACGGATTGGGGTCCCCCGCAACCGCCATGCCGGGATCGCTCGAAGAGGTCAGGGAATAACCTCCACCGCCGCCACCGCTTATTCCGAAGGGATTATGATACGCGTAGCTGCAGTGCGCCTGCCCGATTTGGCCGAAATCCCAGAGATCGACAAGGTTCCTTGTGGGCGCATCGTTCGCGACCTTGAAGGCGCTAACACCCGAATCACCCTTGCACAAGAACGACTTCGGCGTTACCTCCGAGTACTTAATCAGCACGAAGAAACAGGATGAGATACTCCCATTGCCGACGGGGCTGCCGTAGGCAGTCGCCGCGTTGAAGGCTTGCCAATTGTTTATGGGACTCTGCCACGAGCCGTCATTCGTACCGGCACGAGGCAATTCATCGTCGTAGTCGGTGGCGTAAATCAGCATCGCCTTGCCGATACCGGAGAGATTCGTACCGCAGTACAGCCGATACGCAATCTGGCGTACTCTGGCCAATGCAGGCATCAGAATACCCATCAAGAGCGCAATGATCGCGATAACGACCAAAAGCTCAACTAATGTAAAACCTTTCTTCTTCATTTCTTTCTCCTTACATAATTAGATTACTGAGATTCGCATCTTCGACCGTTTTCAGAGTCCACAGTGATTGAATTAAGGATAGATAAATGCTTCCTGCCCCATGAACACAAAGCACCAATGCATCTTCCCTTCATTTGCGCGAATCTCCTGCACGAATTTTCTTCGCTCTGAAACGGTCGGTTTAGTCTCATAATAACTTGGCTCAACACCTTTTGAACCTTCACCCTACTCTACTACGGCCCAAACTCCCTATCGGGAGACGGCGGACCTAACTTAAGCATACCCTAATTTCGGCAGGTGGGTTTGTGATATGAAAAACGAGCCTAAGTATTATTATGATGACAGTTAAATATGATACTAACTTACAAACCTGCCTGTCACTGTACTAAATATTAACACAACCTATCGGCCCTGTCAAATAAATTTCGTCATAATCTCATTATTTCGTGAAATATTTTTCGCATCCTTTACTAATCCGGGTTTTTTGCCTAAAATCGCACTTATGACTGCCGACGAAAAGCTGCAAGACGTAGAAAAACTGCTGCGGAAACACTCCCAAAGCCATCTGCTGGCATTCTGGGAGAATCTCGGCCTCGGTCAGAGGCGCGACCTGCTCGCCTGTCTCCACGGCTTAGATTGGCCCAAAATCGATGATTGGGTGGCCAATTACGTGAAAAAGGCGCCGCCTGTGGCTGTGCCGGCCGAGCTTGCGCCGCCCGAATTCTACGCCGCCGAGCCCGTCAATGCCCGGCAGCAGGAGAGGCGCGCAAAGGCGCGCAAATTGGGAAGGGAGCTGATTTCAGCCGGGAAAGTGGCTGCCTTCGTCGTAGCAGGCGGCCAGGGGACCAGGCTCGGCTTTCCCGGCCCAAAGGGGGATCTGTCGATAAGTCCTGTCAAAAACAAACCCCTTTTCAGGATTTTCGCTAGACAATCGCCGCCGTCTCGCAAGAATACAAAACGACGTGCCCCTGGTACGTCATGACCAGCCCGCTGAACCACAACGACACCGCTGAAATCTTCCAAAAAAACGATTATTTCGGCCTCGATTCCGATAACGTCTTTCTATTTCAGCAGGGCACTCTGCCCAATTTCGGCTTTGACGGCAGGATTCTGCTCGCAGAGAAGGGCAGAATCGCAACCTCGCCGGATGGGCACGGCGGCAGCCTCAAGGCCCTCTACGAAAGCGGCGCCGTCCATGATATGAGAAAACGCGGAATAGAGTACATTAGCTATTGGCAAGTCGATAACCCCCTCATAAATATCTTCGACCCGCTTTTCATCGGTCTGCACGCCCTCGACGGCGCTGAGATGTCCTCGAAAACCATCACAAAGACAGGTCCGTTCGAGAAGGTGGGCAATTTCTGCGTCGCCGATGGCAAACTGACCGTAATCGAATACTCCGACCTGCCCGATGCCCTGGCCGAAAAGCAAAACCCCGATGGCTCGCTGGTTTTTGCGCTTGGAAGTATTGCAATACACATTATCAGCACCGCCTTCGTCGAAAAACTCAACGCCAAGGGCTTCTCCCTGCCCATTCACAGAGCCGTAAAGAAGATTCCGTACATCGATTCGGAAGGCAACCGCGTCGAGCCGGACGAACCGAACGGCGTAAAATTCGAAACCTTCGTCTTCGATGCCCTGCCGCTGGCTGCTAATTCGATCATCCTCGAGACTATCCGCAAAGAGGAATTCGCCCCCACCAAAAATGCCACAGGGATTGACAGCGTCGAAACCACAAAGCAGATGATGATAAACCGCGCCGCCGACTGGCTCGAATCCGCAGGCGTCGCAATTCCCAAAAAAACCGACGGCTCACCCGACTGCATCCTCGAAATAGCCCCTAACTTCGCTATCTACAAGGAAGACGTAGCCGAAAAGCTCGACCAAATCCCCAAAATCAACCCCGGCGACCAAGTCTATCTCGCATAAGGCCGCGACTACTTTGAAACTCACTTCGCAGAGAACTTGTGCACGGTTGTGATGTCGTACTTTTCGCCGGGTCTCAGGACCACCGATGGGAAGTCCGGCTTATTCGGCGAATCCGGAAAATGTTGCGTCTCGAGGCAGAAGGCGTAATGCTTCTGATATACCTTGCCGCCCTTGCCGGTCAAAGTGCCGTCCAGGAAGTTGCCCGTATAGAACTGCACGCCCGGCTCGGTCGTGCGAATCTCCATCACCCGTCCGCTCTTCGGCTCATAAACCTTCGCACAGAGCTTCATTTGACCTGTTTCCCCGTTGAGCACGAAGTTGTGGTCGTACCCGCCGATATCGACATCCTTGATCCGAGAACCAATTGCCTTCGATTCCGTGAAATCCATCGGCGAATCCTTAACGCTCTTCAGTTCGCCGGTAGGTATCAGCCCCTCATCCACCGGCGTGTAGCGATCAGCGTTGAGCATCAACTCGTGCCCGAGAATATCGCCCGTGCCCTGGCCTGCAAGGTTCCAGTAGCTGTGGTTCGTCAGGTTCAGCACGGTCGGCTTGTCCGTCGTCGCCTCATAATGCAGTTTTAGTTCATTATCCGCCGTAAGTGTGTACGTGACCGTGCATTTGAGATTCCCGGGATAGCCTTCCTCGCCGTCCTTGCTGAGATAGCTCAGTTTCAAAATCGCCTCGTCGCCCTCGGCCTTTGCTTGCTCTATCTTCCATACGACCTTATCGAACCCCTTAATTCCGCCGTGCAGATGATTCGGCCCGTTATTCACAGCGAGCTTATACTCTACCCCGTCCAGCGTGAACTTGCCCGCGCCGATGCGGTTTCCATACCGCCCGATTATCGCGCCGAAATACGGACTCTCCTTGGTGTAGCCGTCCAGCTTATCGAAGCCCAGCACGACATCGCCTAATTTGCCGTCCCGGTTCGGCACTTTCATCGAAACTATGATTCCGCCGTAGGTGATTATCCTCGCCTCGATGCCGCTTGGATTCGTCATCGTCACCAGATCAACCGCTTGGCCATCAGGCGTTTGCCCGAATGGTTCCGTCTTAATACTCATTGTACCGGCCTCCTTACAACCGCCCACATAAACAACCATCGCCGCCAATATAAAACCCAGCCAAATTCTCCTGTCCATTTTCCAACTCCTACTGTTTACTGCAAGGTTTCGATGTTTTGCCCGTTTTTCTCTCACGACAAGTACTTTATTGACTGATTGAACGCTTCTCGATGGTAACGAATTCCTTCGACCATGTTATTCAACAGCAATTTCACCAAACGGTCAAGCTGCTTATTCTTTCTATAATCCGCCTCGGCAATAAAATTCACTCTTTCAGCCTTCAGCAACTCTTTGCACGTTCGAAGGCCTTTGCGATCATTCGGCCTATATACCGCTATCGCATAGCCGCCATTCTTCCTGATAACGGTCATACACGGAACATCCGTCAAGCCATCGCCTACGTATAGAATGTTCTGGAAGGGAATAGGGCGTAATGCCATAGGCATGTGTAGGTTGATATTCTCGTGCAAAGATTCCTTGCCCTTGTTGATTCTGAAAATGAACTGCGTCTTCACGGTATCGTTGACTATTACTTTGGGGAAAGTCGCCTCGTCGTATTCATTGTAATAGTATTCCGACGCAAATATCTTATAGAAGTGTTTTGCGATGCTCGCCCCGGAGATTATCTCCTTTAACCCCGCCGAAATTATGTAGTGGCGCAACTCAACCTCTTCATCCAGTTGCGTTTTCACATAATTACCGATTCTCTTGAAGAACGGTTGCACTCCGGGATAGTAATCAATGTTCTTTGCAAGCGATTTCAATACTTTCGGCGTAACGGGATAACGCTTGTTTTTGGACATTTCGATCATCAGGCGCATGTAGGTGACTATTTCCTCTCCCCCCGTCCTTAACGCTTCTTTTGTCACCGCATCCCAGAATTTCTTTCCTCTTTTTATGCCGATTTCCGGAAGAACCGTGTACTCCTGCATCGGCTGAGGGGTCAATGTGCCGTCGAAATCGAAGACAATCGCAATTATATTATGCACAAACGTATCCTTTGATGGCGGCATAAGAATCTCTCTCCTTCAGACAGTACTACTCAACCTCCGGCAGAACGCGGCCTGCAACGGTTTGGACTTTGCCCATCTTCAGCGTGTAGGGCCTTATCAGGAAGCGATAACTGTACGGCTTGGGCGGCAGCGTGTATTCCGGATGCGTCCGGGCGCCCCAACTATCGTCGCCGCCTACGCCCATTTGCTTGTAGTCGAGATTGACCGTAATGGTCTTGCCGGGCGAGAGATCGTTGGTATGTTTGGCCTTCTCCAACTCCTGCATTGTCCAGGGCCAGGCGCTGGCGCTGAGAGTCGGCATGCCCACAGCCAATATGCCGGTGCCGAACCCGTTCGTCAGGGCGAGCCATCGGACATCGGTCTTATTGCCCGTCTCTTGCGGCCGGACGTACATGTGAACATCCTTGGGCACCGACCCGGAATGAAGGCCCAGCGGCGCTCCGGTTTTACGGTCCCAATAAGTCTCGTGCGGTCCCCTCCCGAACCAGCTCATCATGCTGAATTCGCGGGAAATCGCCATCTGCATACCAAATCGCGGCATATTGGGCAAGCCATCGCCGGCTGGCTCGATACTGCTTTGGACGACCACGTCCCCGCTACCGTAGATGGTGTAGGTATTCGTATATTTCGAGTTCTTCACGGCTGGCAGGGTGGACTCAGCGGTGATGCGGACGACCTGCGGCTTGAACTGTTCGGCCTTGACGCTGACTATCTCGCGATTCGGACCGGCCTGCCGCCATGCGCCGAGACGCCTGGGCATTCCGTTGCCGTTGTCGTTGTCGATCGGAGGACGCCAGAAATTGGGGACCAGCGGACCGGCCATCATTTCCCTGCCGAGAAACTTGAACGATTCAATAGCTCCGCCGGCCTTGCTTACTCTAACCTCAATGGCTTGCGTGCTGACCGTTATGGCCTCATCGGACTCATCAAGTTTGAGAGGCGCCATTTTTGTAACGTCAATCGGCGTAACAGCCGGGACATCAAACGGAACTTGGAACTGGTCCCACGCCACGACGTGGCCGGCCTTGGCCCACGACGAACCCTCAGCCAGTGCAAAGCTTACTTTTAGCCAGTATTCGGCGCCCGCCTCCAATGGAGGCTTCTCGAACGGGATACTAATCTCTTGCTCCGCATCGGGGCCCAGCGGCAATTTATCCAGTGTGCCCTTCTGCAGCACTTTTCCGTTGCACGTCAACTCCCATTGAATATCGACGAAACCAAGATCGGCGAAGTCGTATTCGTTGCGAATCTTCACCTTGCCCGCAACCGCGTCAACCGGCTCGACCCAGATCCGCTGATAAACCTTTTTCACTTCGTGCAGCGAGGGATTTGGCTTGCGGTCGGGCTGGACCAGGCCGTTGCAGCAGAAATTGCCGTCGTTGGGATTATCGCCGAAGTCGCCGCCGTAAGCCCAGAACTCCTTTCCGTCCGCCGTCTTTTTGCGCAGGCCTTGGTCGGCCCAGTCCCAGATAAAACCGCCTATCAGGCGTCTGTGCGAGCGGATGGCGTCCCAGTATTCCTTGAGATTGCCGCACGAATTGCCCATAGCATGCGAATACTCACAGAGCACCATCGGGCGATTGTCAATCGGGTCGGTGGCGAGTCGAATAATCTCGGGAATCCTCGCGTACATTCGGCTTATCATATCGACATACCAATAGTCTTTGGGCTTGCCCGCGGCGCCTTCGTAGTGAATGGGGCGAGTCGGGTCGTATTCCTTGATCCAGGCGGCCATAGCAGCGTGGTTCGGCCCGCAGCCGCTCTCGTTACCCAACGACCAGAAAATAACCGATGGATGGTTCTTGTCGCGCTCGACCATGCGGATCGCCCGCTCGACGAAAGCCGTATGCCAGGTTGGGTTATTCGAGAAATAGCCCCTCAGTGCATGTGATTCGAGATTGGCCTCGTTAATCAAATAGATGCCATACCTGTCGCACAACTCGTACCAAACCGGGCTGTCCGGGTAGTGCGATGTGCGGACTGCGTTGATATTGTTCTGCTTTAGCAGCCTGATATCCTGAATCATCCGACTCAGCGGAACGGCCCTGCCATGGTCGGGGTCGTGCTCGTGCCGGTTGACGCCGAAGAGCTTGACGGACCTCCCGTTGACGAGAAGCCGCCCATCCTTGATTTCAATCGTTCTAAAGCCCACCCTGCAGCTCTCGGTCTCGACGACGTCGCCTTTGGCGTTCTTCAGCGTTAGGACCAGCGTGTAAAGATTGGGAAACTCATCCGACCACTTCTTCGGATTAGCGACCTTGCCCTCCATCAGGGCGAATTTCACGTTGTCCCTTTGCGGATACTTCTCGTTTACTATGCCTAAGACATCTTTACTGAGCGGATTATCGAGGACCGGGCGTTTTTGCTCATCGTATAGCTGTGCCTCTACGGTCCAGCCCTTGAGGTTCTGCCCTACCGATCGAGTGTTCCCCTGAGGTCGCCATACAAGGTTCCGGATATTGGCCGGGTCAATGCGCCTTCGCAGAACCGTTATCATCCTCTCGGACAGACCTCTTTTATCTTCCTCAAAGCTCAACTTGGGGCGAATCTGGATGATGCCGTCCACATATTTGTCGTCCAGGCCGCATCGGACGAAGAAATCACTAATATGCACTTTCGGCGTCGAGAACAGATAAACGCTGCGATAAATCCCGCTGAGGCGCCACATATCCTGGTCTTCGATGTAGCTGCCATCGCTCCAACGATAGACCTCTGCTGCGACTGTATTATCGCCCGGGAGAAGGTATTCGGTGATATTGAACTCAGCCGGCGTCATACTGCCCTGGCTGTAGCCGACCTTTTGCCCGTTGACCCAAAGGTAAAATGCACTCTTGACGCCGTCAAAGTGAATAAAGACCTCTCTGCCGTCCCAGTTGGTCGGGATGGCGAAATGCCTGCGGTATGAGCCAACGGGGTTGTAGTCGCGCGGGATGTGAGGCGGGTCGGCCGGGAATGGGTGGCGCATGTTCAAATAGATGGGCCTGCCGTAACCGTGCATCTGCCAGTTGGACGGGACGGGAATTTCATCCCAATCGGCGTCGTTGTAGTCGGTCTTGTAGAAATCAACAGGTCGATCCGCAGGTTTGCGAACCCAGTTGAATTTCCATTTGCCGTCGAGCGACTCGTAGAACGGCGAGGCCTCGCGATTGCCCTCAAGGGCGGAGCGAGCATCGGCATACGGCGTTAACGTGCAGTGGCCCGGCTCCTTGTTGACGCCAACAACCTCCGGATTCTCCCAATCCGGAAGGGTGGCAGCCTCAAGCGCAGCTTGGGGATGGCTTGTCTTGCATTGAC
>JAUVXL010000024.1 GCA_030603595.1 Sedimentisphaerales bacterium
GACGAGCGAGGAGTCGAGGGGGATTAAGCTGGCGGTTGACAAGGACAAGCTCGTGTTCTCGTGCAGGGCGCCTGAAATGGGCGACGCCCAGGTCGATATGGGGATAGACTACAAGGGCGAGCCGGTGGAAATCGGTTTTAATCCGCAGTTTTTGATGGAGGTGCTCCGCGTCATCCGGACGCCTGAATTCGAGCTTGAGCTTGGGCAGGCGGACAGGCCCGGAGTGATAAAGAGCGGGACGAATTTCCTGTATGTTCTGATGCCGATCAACCTTGGGTAGGCGGAGGAATTTAGAATGTAGAAATACGCCGCCGTGCCGGCGGCGGCTAAAGGCGATACGACATACTAAGATGGATAGAGGTGGACAATCAAGCCGTGGCAACCGTGGGGGGAGAAGGCGACGAATGGACGGGGCTGTCAGGCTGGGCGATGTGCTGGGGAAGGTCATGACCGAGCAGATTTCGCCGCTGCAGGCAAGGTTCGGTGATTTGGCCGATGCGTGGGGCGAGATTGTGCCTGGCGAGCTTTACGAGCACTGTGAGATTGTCGATGCCAGAGGCGGCGAATTGAAGGTGTGCGTGGATTCGTCGCCTTATATGTACGAGTTGCAGTTGTGCGGTTCGGAGCTTTTGAAAGAGCTTCAGCACCAATGTCCACAGGCTCGATTGAAGAGAATCAAGTTTGTTGTGGGCTGAGAACGGATATGGGAAAAAAACAGAAATACGATGCAAGCAAGATAAAGATACTGGAAGGTATTCAGGCTGTTCGTAAAAGGCCTGATATGTATATCGGCGACCGCGGCGTGGGGGGGCTGCACCATCTGGTTTATGAGGTGCTGGATAACTCAATAGATGAAGCCCTGGCCGGGTATTGCCAGAATGTTGGCGTGCGGATACACGCGGACGGAAGCTGCACTGTCGAGGACGATGGAAGAGGCATCCCCATCGAAGAGCATAAAGAGGCTAAGGTAAGCGCGCTGGAAGTAGTGCTCACGAAGCTGCACGCCGGCGGCAAGTTCGACAACGGGGCCTACAAGGTTGCCGGTGGGCTGCACGGCGTGGGCTTAAGCGTGGTTAACGCGCTGAGCGAATGGCTCGAGGCCGACGTCTATAGGAGCGGAAAACACTATCACTTCGAGTGCAAAAGAGGCGTCGCGCAAGGAAGCGTACAAGAAATCGGTGAGACGACAAAGCGCGGGACCAAGATCGCTTTTAAGTTCGACACTGAAATATTCGGCGATGCAGAGTTCCAATACGATACTTTGCTGAAGCGAATCAGAGAAATGGCGTACCTCAACGCGGGAATCAAGATCACGTTCCGCGACGATACTGTCAAGAAGAAAGAAGTGTTCAAATTCGACGAGGGTATTAAGGCGTTTGTGAAACATCTCAACGAGGGTAAAGAGAACCTCCATGGAAACGTTATCTACCTGGCCCGCGAAGACCAAAAGGCTATGCTGAGTTGCGAAGTTGCGATGCAGTATAACGACGGGTACAGTGAAAACGTGCTTGTCTTCGCGAATAATATTCGGAATATCGACGGGGGCACGCATCTTTCGGGATTCCGCACGGCTCTTACTCGAACGATGAATGCCTACGCCAAGAACAACAAGCTGCTCAAGAACGGGCAGGTAACGACGGGGGACGATCTTCGCGAGGGGTTGACGGCGATTGTGGCGGTTAAGCTGGCGGACCCGCATTTCGAGGCTCAGACAAAGGTTCGGCTGACAAATCCTGAGGTCGGCAGTTTCGTCGAGACGACGGTTAACGAGCAGCTCGGTCATTTTCTGGAGGAGCATCCCGCCGACGCCAAGCGGATATTGAACAAGGCTATTCAGGCGGCGGCGGCGAGAGTGGCGGCGCGGAAGGCTCGCGAGTTGACGCGGCGCAAGGGCGCTCTTAGCTCTACGAACCTTCCGGGCAAGCTGTGGGACTGCGCGAGCAAGGAAAAGGCGATTACCGAGATATTCATTGTCGAGGGCGATTCGGCAGGCGGCTCGGCGAAGGCGGGCCGGGACAGAAATATCCAGGCAATTTTGCCGCTCAAGGGCAAGATTCTCAACGTCGAGAAGGCCCGCCTCGAAAAGATGCTCGCGCACGACGAGATCCGGACTATCATCAGCGCATTGGGGACCGGCATCGGAACGGACGAGTTCGATCTGGGCAGATGCCGGTACGGCAAGGTTATACTTATGACGGATGCCGACGTTGACGGCGCGCATATTCGAACGCTGCTGCTAACGTTCTTTTTCAGGCAGATGCAGGAACTGTTCAATAGCAAGATGATTTACATTGCCCAGCCTCCTTTGTATGAGATCAAGATCAAGGGGCAGAGAAAATCGGAGTATATCCTGAGCGAGAATAAGATGCGCAAACGCATGATTTCGCGGGGGCTTGAGGATACCGGGCTTGTTATCAGGAACGGGAATGGCGGCAAGAAGGCCAAGAATACCGGCAATACGAGGGCCGGCAAGGCGGGCGATGTTACCGGCGAAGGTTTTACAGAACTTGTGAGGATATTGGCCGAGGCCGAGCGGATTATTGGAGTTTTGGGTCGGCGGGGAATTAGCTTTGCCGGCTTTGTCGAGGCCTATTATGACCCGTCCAAAGGCGGGCTTCCCCGGTTTCACATCCTGGTCGAAGGCAAAGAAGACGAAGTCTTCTACGAGGTTGACAAGTACGAGAAGCGCCTCGACAAGCTAAGGGGCCGGGGCGAGGACGCCGGTGACGAAGATGAAGAAGACGGAATTGTCGGCGAGGAGCTTCACGAAGTCGGGCGAATCAATGAAATAAGCATACAACTCAAGAAGCAGTTCGGGCTGGAATTGAAGGATTTCCTGTTGAAGCAGACAAGGGCGGTTTCCGGAGAAGCGCTACCGACGAAGTTTCAGCTTGTGCATGGCGAAGACACGTACGAGGTAGCCTCTTTGGGGGATATATGCTCAGCCGTCCGACAGATTGGCGGTAAGGGCATTGAGATAAAGCGGTTCAAAGGCCTCGGAGAGATGAATGCAGACCAGTTGTGGGATACTACGATGAATCCGCAAACGCGGACGCTGCTGAGCGTTAAACTGGACGATGCCGGCGAGGCGGACAGGTTGTTTAGCATATTGATGGGCGGCGATGTTGAGAAACGGCGTAACTTCATCCGCGACCACGCGCTGGAGGTTCAGAATCTGGACGTATAGGCGGATGCGATTTGTGATCTGGTGCACGTTTTTAGTCGGATAACCAGTTTTGCGGTGTTCCCGGTAGGGCAGGGGCTTGTCCGCCACGGGGGGACCTACGGCGTGCTGACCACGACCAGGATGGGCGTGCCACGGGAGCATTTCGCACGGCTAAGCACGTACGCTCCGGCTGCTGTTGGTTTTTTCGGGCGGTCCGAAATAAAAAATTTAATTGATCGGAATTTTTACTTGCAGAAGTCTCTCGGGCGGCGCAGAATCAGATAGTTGGCCCTACTTTATGGTGGTTGTTGAAGTGGGATGTTTGCAACGGAGGCAAGTTATGATGGATCGTAAGAAACGCGAGGCCTTGTGTGTTGTAGTGTTGCTGGTTTGCGCGATCTCGGTTCTCGGCTGCAATGGGGGGAATGCCAAACAGAGTGAAAGTGACAAGTCCCCGGTCCTATCCGGTGGGGGCAATAGGGCTGGCTTGATGACGAAGCTCGAACGCCGGTTCGAGAACCCCGACGTGCATTTCGACTTGGGTCAGTCATATCGCAGGGACGGTCTTTGGACGCAGGCGGAATACCATATCGAGACGGCGTTGCGTTTTGACCCGCTCAATCGCGCCGCCCAGGCGGCAATGATAAGACTGCTTATCGACAGCGGCGAGCAGGCCAAGGCGAGCACTTGCGCCAAGCGGTATCTCAAGCAGGTCGAATACTCATGGAAGGAGACGATGAAGCTTGGAGACGCTCTTGGGCAAGAACGGGTTGAAGAATATGCTTTGGCGTGCTACCAGCAGACCGTTCGTTTGGCGCCGGAAGCGCCTCATGGGCACAAGGCGCTGGGCCGTTACTATTTGAGTAAGAACGACAAGGATACGGCGAAGGAGTATTTCAAGCAAAGTTTTCGTCTCGACCCGAGCCAGGCGGAAGTTGCCGGCGAGTTGGGACGGCTCGGCGTTATTGTAAGTGTCCCTCGCAGCGGGATGGAGGGGCCGGGTTAGATTTAGAAGGAGTTTGAAGGGCCGGACGGACGCAATAAAGGGTGTTTGGTTAGTCCAAAGTAGTTGTTAGTTTTTGTTACTTTTTCATTGCCCCGCGGTGAACGGATGCGCTGCGGGGTATTCTTATTTACCATCGCCTACTTATTATTTACTATTTAGGGCTCATGAAGTTCGTAACAAAGTTAAGTTTTGTGTGATTTGTCGGGGTAAGCAGAAACGATGTTTGGATTAGAGATTGCGGATATTCTTGTGTTGGGGCTGTATTTGCTTGGCATGGCGGCGATAGGGGTATGGTCGGCGAGTAAGATTAAGAAGTCGGCGGACTTCTTTATGCCGAGGCGGTTCGGCAAGGCGATGATGGTGATGTTCGGATTCGGGGCGGGGACGCATTCGGACCAGGCGGTAACTGTCGCGTCGAAGAGCTTTTCTGTGGGGCTTTCCGGGATATGGTATCAGTGGCTTTGGCTGCCTTGCACGCCGTTTTATTGGCTGATTGCGCCTGTGATGCGGCGGTTTCGCGCTATTACTACTGGCGACGTATTCGAGGCGCGTTACGACCGCAGCGTTGCATTTCTCTACGCGATTGTCGGGATGCTGAATCTGTCGGTGAATATCGGTTTGATGCTTCGTGCTTCGAGCGAGGTGATATCGGCGAGCACTCAGGGATTATTGTCTGCGAATGCTGCGATAGCGGTTATGACTGTTGTTTTCGTCGCATACGGTGTGGCGGGCGGTCTTGCGGCGGCGATCCTCACGGATTTCATCCAGGGGATATTGACGATAATCTTCTCGTTCCTGCTTCTGCCCTTGATAATGAATGCGGTCGGCGGTATGGACGGTATTCGCGAGTCGATATCGGATCCCGGGAAGCTCTCGCTGGTTGCTCCGGCGGGGATCGGTGTCTTCTACATCGCCGTGATAGCGTTTAACGGGCTGGTGGGGATAGTGACTCAGCCGCATACGATGAGCAACTGTGCCGCGGGCAAGACGGAGATGGAGGGGAGATTCGGGTGGATGTTTGGCAATCTTATCAAGCGGATATGTACGATTCCGTGGTGCTTAACGGGTGTCGCGGCTGTTGTTTATTTTGCGGGCAAAGGGATTGAGGTCGAGCCGGACAAAGTATTTGGGGCTGTGGCAGGTGACTTTCTGCCGAAGATAATGCCCGGGATACTCGGTATATTCCTGGCGGCGCTTCTGGCGTCGGTGATGAGTTCGTGCGATGCTTTTATGATAGCTTCCTCGGGCTTATTCACCGAGAACATCTACAGGCCTTTGATTCAGGGCCGCAGCCAGAAGCACTACGTTACTGTCGGTCGAATAGCTTCGGTGGTTGTCGTTGCCGGCGGAGTCGCGTTCGCATACAGCTTGAGGGGTGTTGTGGAAGGTCTTGAGATATTCTGGAAGATATCGGCGATGATGGGAATTGCGTTCTGGCTTGGCTTGTTTTGGCGGCGGACGACGGTGGCAGGGGCATGGGCGACGACGCTGGTCGGCTTCGGCGTGATGCTGTTCACGAGCGAGATAGCATTTGGGCCGCACATGCTCTGGGATTTCAACCGGTATTTTGCGGCGTATCTTCCGGAGTTCATGTTGTGGGAAGGCAAGCTTTATCTGCCGTGGCAGATGATTCTGTACCTCGGCGCCGGGCTGATAAGCGGTATCGTCGTTAGCTTGTTTACAAAGCGTGTCGGCGAAGAGAAAATCGAGAACTTCTACGCTTTGACGCGGACGCCGATCGCTCCGGGCGAGCAGGTGGAAAATCCGTGTACTCTGCCTGAAGGCGCCGTAGTTCCTCGGAGACGAAACGTTTTTCCAAACACGAGTTTGGAAATAGCAGTCCCATCGCGCGCTTCCATTATCGGATTTCTCATCGGCTGGGGATTCGTTGTAGCGATTGTCTATGTGGTCTATACAATTGCAAAAGGATAGATAGGGGGCGCCGGATGTTGCGCAAGTATCGTATAAGAAGGATTGTTGTGAGTTTTGCTGTGGTGGCTATTATGTTGGCATCTTTTTCTCAGGGTCTATCAAAGGACTTTCCGCCGGCGGTTCTCAAGGGCGGGTTTACTTCTTTCCAGACGCCGCTGCCGAGGTCGGCGCAGTCGTGGGAGAAGCGTAAGGTCGAGCTTCGCAAGAAGCTATGGCGGCTGTTGGGCGATATGCCGGAGCTGTTTACGCCTAAGGTTACGATTGAAGAGAAGCAGTCCAAAGACGGGTATCGGCTGGAGCGGTTCACGTTCGACAACGGCGCGGGAGATACCGTCTATGGCTATATTCTCATACCGTCGGGACACAAGGGGCGGGGACCTGCGGTTTTGTATCATCACCAGCACGGCGGAATGTATAAGCGGGGCAAGGAGGAAGTGATAACCAAGACTTATCCAAAACTGGATTTTGCGACGGGCGAGGCGCTGGCGCGGGCCGGTTATGTGGTGCTCTGTATCGATGCTTATGCGTTCGGCCAGCGGCGATTCCAGGGCCCGGCGGGCGAGAGAGAAGAAGGCGGAAGGACCGAGTCGGCGCTCTTCAAGACGTTTCTCTGGGAGGGGAAGACGCTGTGGGGGATGATGGTGCGGGATGATTTGCTGGCGCTGAATTATCTTATCTCGCGTCCCGAAGTCGATGCCGGGCGGATTGCGGCGATGGGTATGAGCATGGGGGCGACTCGAACTTGGTGGGCCGCGGCGCTCGACGAAAGGATTAAAGTAGCGGTGAGTGTATCCTGCCTGACGCGGTACCAGAACTTAATTGCAAACGGCGATGTCAGGCTGCACGGCATCTATTACTACGTTCCAAACATGCTCAAAGAAGGGATAGACACCGAATCGGTTGTTGGGCTGATAGCACCGCGTGCACACCTTACGCTTACGGGCGATAAAGACGGCGGCTCTCCTGCGGACGGCGTGCGGATAATCAACGCCTTCGCCGAACAGGTTTACAAACTTTACGGCAAGAGCGACAATTTTCGCGGCGTGCTCTACGAGGGCGTTGCGCATGAATATGCGCCGCAGATGTGGGACGAAACGCTGGCGTGGCTTAAGAAACACTTGTGAGTTGATGAATTGGAATGGAGAATTCGCGTATGATTTTTGGTAAGTATTCTTTTGGCGTGGGTGACAGGTTCGGCTATCAGGGCAAGGCGCAGCTTGAAGCGGTGATGCAGGCGGTCGAGCAGGGGCTGGATATTACGCCGGTGTGGAATAAGTCGAACCGGGAACACTCGATAATAGGCACCGAGCCCGCGGATGTGCGGCAAGAGGCCGACGATGCGGTTAAGGCCTGCGGCTGGGAGGGGGCGTATTTTGTCGATGCCGACCATATCGGGCTGGGCAGCGTCGATGCATTTATCGAGTCGAGCGATTTCTTTACGCTCGACGTTGCGGATTTCATTGGGAAAGGCTCGATGGAGACCGAAGTAGAGGCGTTTGCCGAAAAGTATGCGAAATACGTCGGGTCGCTCGCCGTTAAGGGAATCGACGAGCAGTTTGAGATCAGCGTAGAATTGATCCGCGCTGCTGCGGAAAAGTATCTCTCGGCCGTCAAAGAAGCCGGTAAGATCTATCGGCATATCGAGGCGGCCAAAGGGAAGGGCAATTTCATTACCGAGGTCTCGATGGACGAGACGGACCAGCCTCCCGCCGCAGGCGGGCCGGTCGAGATGCTGTTCATCCTGGCGGCTATCGCCGATGAGGGCATACCCGCCCAGACAATTGCGCCGAAGTTCTCCGGGCGATTCAACAAGGGCGTGGATTACGTGGGCGGGGTTGATGAGTTTGCCAAAGAATTTGAACAGGACTTGGCGATTGTGGCGTTTGCAGTCGAGGAGTTTGGGTTGCCTGCGGGGCTCAAGCTCAGCGTGCATTCGGGGAGCGACAAATTCTCGATATATGGTCCTATCAACAAGGCGCTGAAGAAGTTCGATGCGGGCGTGCATGTCAAGACGGCGGGGACGACGTGGCTGGAGGAATTGATAGGTCTGGCGATGGCCGGCGGGAATGGGCTTGTTATCGCCAAGCGGGTGTATGCAAAGGCATTGGCGCGAATGGGCGAACTCTGCGGCCCGTACGCGACGGTTATCGATATTGATACGACCAGGCTGCCGAGCGTGGAGGAAGTTGAGGCCTGGGACGGCCAAAGATTCGCCGAGGCGCTGAGACACGATCAAACGTGCGAACACTATAGTCCGGATTTTCGCCAACTCCTGCACGTAGGCTACAAAGTAGCCGCCGAGATGGGGCAAGCTTATACCGATGCGCTCAAGAAACATGAAGATATTATAGGGCAGAACGTGAGGGAGAATATCTACGACCGGCACATCAAGCCAATCTTCCCGGGGTTCCTTGTTTAATCTGAAGTGCAACATACTCTCCCCGGTTACATCTTCCCGTGGCGCATAATAGAAATCAATAACCAGAAACCCATTAGACCTGCGGACAAGAACCCCACAATCCCTATGATAGGAATTTCGTGCCACTTGGGCGGGATACCTGAGAGAACAATAAGTGAAGACCCTATTACCAAGGAAGAAAGGACGATGCCATAAATAATACGGTTGCTGATGCGATCGTGGGTTCTGAGCATCGGTTCCAGACCTTTGTGGTCGAATTCTATGTGGATTTTGCCCCGTTTGATTTTGTTGATGATGTTCCTGGTATTATCGGGAAGCTCCCGCAATACGGCCTCCCAATCCAGGCTTGTGGTATAGAGGTCCTTTCGTAGCTTGCGAATGCTTAATCTTTCACTCAATAGCCGCTTGACAAAGGGTTTCATCTGTTCAACGATGTCGAACTCCGGCGATAATCTGCGGCCGTTGCCTTCGACCGTAATCAGCGCCTTATCGAGCAAATAGAGAACCGGAGGAAGCTGTAAATTGTGGCGTATCAGCAGTTGGACGAGCTGGGTAAGCAAACTGCCCATGCGCATATCTTTGAGCGGTCGATACAGATGTTGCTCAACGAAATCGGCAATATCTGCTTCGAGACTTTCGACAGTTTCGGTGTTTTCGCGTTGTGACAGCCTAAGAAGTGAGCGAGTCATCCGCCTGGCGTCGCGACGCACAATACCGTATATCAGGTTCCCAAGCTGCTCTCTGTTACGACCGGTTAAGGTTCCCGTCATGCCGTAATCCAACAGGCAGATGACATTATCCGGAAGAACCAGGATGTTCCCGGGATGAGGGTCAGCGTGGAAAAAACCGTACTCAAATATCTGTTTGAGGATTATATCTGCCCCGCGGTCGGCAATTAGCTCCAGATCAAGATTCGCATCGGTTAAGGCATCGAGGTCGGAAACCTTAATACCCTCCACGAATTCCATAACCAGCACCTTATCCGTTGAGAGACGCCGATAAACCTTCGGGATATATATGCAGGTGTCCGACCGGAAGTTTCTCGCAAAACGCTCAATGTTGCCCGCCTCGATATCGAAATTCAACTCTTTTCTGATGGTTCGAGAGAATTCTCGAACGATACCAAGAGAATCAAGCGTTTCCATTCCATGAATGTGCTTTTCCACCAGTTCGGCCAAGTCAAACATAATTTCCAGGTCCACTTCGATTGTTGCGTGTATTCCGGGGCGCTGAACCTTCACAGCCACCTCTGCGTCGTCCGGCAAAACGGCGTGGTGCACCTGGGAGACGGAGGCTGAAGCAACCGGTGTTTCGTCAAATTCTTTGAAGAGGACTTCGAGAGACTCGCCGAGTTCAGTCTCGATGATCTGCCGAACCTGACTGGCGGGAAAAGCTGGAACGGCATCCTGGAGTTTTTCAAATTCCGCACAGGCTTCCGGCGGAACCAAATCGGGGCGTGTGCCGGCCAATTGCCCCAATTTGACAAATGACGGACCAAGCTCCTCCAAGACCATCCTGAAGCGCTGCCACCGGGTCAGCGGAGTGAGCGAGACCTCTGCTTTGCGCTTAGTGAAGAAACGTTTGCTTATTCCGAGTTGCCTGTACAACCCCACTCTTGTTACCAAATCACCCAGACCGTGCTTTAGTAACACTGAGACAATCTGTCTGTACCGCTTAATGTGGCGGTATCTGCGCCTGATAGAACCTATTCTTGGCAGCAATGTGCAATTCCCTTGTTACTCTGTTTTCGCAGCTTCAAGCTTCTCGATGCGGGCAGCCAACTTTTCGACGTCTTCCTTTGATGCTATCTGAAGCGTTTGGAGGTTTTTCTGCACCAATTCTTCAACTTGCTTCTCAAGGTTTTCCTTGGCCTGCTTTGATTTCTTCAGCATATCCTCAGCTATTTCACGGCCCTCATTTTCCGTCAACTTGCCCTTTTCTACAAGTTCGTTGACTTGTTCGTCGATTTTGTCCTTTGTCATCGCGGCCAGACCGACGCCGGCGAGAAACATCTTGTGAATTGCATCCAACATTTCAAATTCCTTTCAATATATTATTTGGTTAACTGTTCACTGTTTCTTTAGCCATATAATGTTCTGCCCAAACCTTATCGCTCAGGTGGTTATAATTATCCCCGTATGCAACCATGCCGCTATGATACTTTGGATCGGCGAGTGCATCAACAGCTCCTTTATCAATCGGTTTTGCCCGGCAGTCCTGGACTGCGTTGAAAAGTACATCGAAATGGTCACGGATAACGCATGGGCACAACCAATTTCTCGTATTTTCGGCTGATTGAGCATAACCATACTCGTCCTGCCACTGGCGGATTCTCTTGAAGAACGGTGAGTGCAGGATCGTATCAAGATTCCCCCCGTTGCCGAAGACGTCAAAAATATTTTGCGTGGAGTACGGTATGAAGGCGCAGGGTGTAACCGTCCCGTCCCAATTGATATAAAAGTATCCGCCAGGCCGACCGGCTGAGATACAGCCACTGCTTGCGGTGCCACTGTTCCAGAAGTCGGCGATGAAGATTTTGCGTTCTCGTACAGTGCGCCAAGTCCGATTATACATTTCCAGGCGTTGTTGAGGAGTAACCATCGGTTTGAGAGAATGCTCACGGCCGATGGGCATATACTGAAATATCCAGCCGTATGTTGCACCCTGCTCGTCGAAATAAAAGTCATTGAACTCGTCGCTTGTTACAATCTCAGCGTTCTCCCGCGTGCCGGTTACCGAAATACCAAACGGTACTCCTGCCTCCCGCAGGTTTTCCATCGCCTGCAGAATCCGTCTGTGCACACCTTTGCCTCGCCGGTTGTCGGTTTGTTCTTCAAAACCTTCCACCGAAATTGCGGGTGTTACGTTGCCCAACTTCGCCATCTCTTTTGCTACGGATTTCGTTATTAGTGTGCCGTTTGTGTAAACCATAAAGAACTGCGAAGGGTGTCTAATCGCCATATCTAAAAGGTCCAAACCATCGTCCTGCCACATAAACGGCTCACCGCCTGAGATTACCGTAAAGTACGAGCCCCATAACCGTTCCTTTTCAGTGAGAATCCGGTCAAAAGTATCCCAATCCAGCTTGGCGGCTGAGCGCGAATCACTGCACGCGTAACAACCCGTGCATCGCAGATTGCAGCTTTTGCCTGGACTGACAAGGATAAACAAGGGCGGCTCAAAACCCAACCGGTCAGTTGCGTTCTGCCGGCGGTCGCTCAACACCACATTGTCCAACAATGTTTCAAGAAGACGATCAAGGACGCCTTTGGATATTAGCCCTCGATCAACGCTTCGAGCAACGCTATGCAGCATCGCAAGGCTGATGTCATACTTGTCCCGATGTACCTCGAGTGGAAATGTATCTGCGTTGTTGTCAACAATACCCTGCCACATTTTCTTTTCGACAAAGGGCAATGCTGCACGGCGGACCATCCCGTTGCTGAACGCCGTGCGAAGCAGCGACCTAAACGATCCTTTTTGAAAGATTTGTTCAAGATTCATTGTTAGGCTCCTTTCTGGTATCTGGATTTTGAGTTGCTTTCTGATGAACCACTGCTCCGTGGAGAAACAACTCCGTTACATCGCGCATATCAGCTTCAAGAGAGAGATGTGCTTCGGCCGACTTGAGCCGGGAGAGAACAAGGGCATTGGTAAGGCCGTCAACGGTCTTGACTATTACCCTGGCATCCATTGGCTTAAAAAGACCTTTTTGAATTCCTCGCCATACGACATCCGTGAGAACACAAAGCATTGAGTCGTATTTCTCGCGCACCTTTTTAGGCAGAATATTATTAATGTCCAGTCGGGGCACATCCACTTCCGCAAGATATAGGCGGAGGAAGTGCAAGTTTCTATCCAGAAAAGCCATCTTGGCCTGGATGAACTTCTCGACTTGGCCCTGGACGGATGGAGCATCCGCCATCTCCCTGGTGACAAAGGCGACCAATTCATCGACTTTTGTTCCAACGACCTTTCCGTAAAGCTGTTTCTTGCTGCCGAAGTGCGAATATATTGTTCCAAGGGCAAACTCGGCTTTGACGGCGATTTGACGCATTGTCGTTTGGAAAAATCCCTGTTCTGCAAATATCGATTCGGCCACATCCAGTATATGCTTGATATGCTGCTGGTGCTCTCGCTCGCGGCGTGGGCTTCTTTTGAACATCGTTACAACTCCTTGCCAAGTGCAGGCAGAAAAATCAGTGCTATTCTACTACTGGTATTATTGTATCACTATTAGAACTATCATTCCAATTATAGCACATATATTTGTAGTTGTTCGGAAAAAAATAAAAAAAATACGCCTGCACGACCTGCAGTAGGCATTGGAGGAGGCTGTGCGCATACTGTGCAACCAGGGTTGCAAAACGTAGGTAATTATGCAGAAAAGAGATAAGACGCGCCGATATATGTTAGTCCTAAAGCTGGACAGGTGGTTTAGTTGCCTTTAGAATATGTTCATTATAGGACTTGATAAAGGTGCTGTGCGTGTGAAGAAGAAAAAGAAGAGGTCATACAAGAAAAAGGTGCAACGCAAGAAGACGCACGCCGGGGTGCGGATAGCGCTGGCGTGCGTGGGGATTATGGCGTCTCTGGTGCTCCTTGGGAGTTGTTTGAGCTTCGATATCGGCGACTGGCCGAGTCCGTTTGTGGCTCCTAATAATGCACCGACGTCGAACTGGTGCGGGTGGATTGGGGCTGCTTGTGCCTATTACATGCTGTATTACATCGGACCGGGCGTTTTTATCGTATTGGCTACGGCGATTTGTTCCTTGATTGCGAAGATCGGCCGGCATCCGACGGGCCAGCCGATCTTCAGGGCGCTAGGCCTGACCCTGCTTACGCTGGCGATCTCGACGACGTTTCAGTGCTTATGGCCTTACAAATTCTTCGGCTTTCCTATGGGATCGGGCGGAGTGCTTGGGGCCGGCATGGCGGGAGTTCTGCGGACTAATTTTGCGTGGCTGGGGACGCTGATACTGATTTGTGCTACATGGATTGTCGGCTTTCTTCTTTTGGCGGACAGCTTCGTTCTGACGCTGCTGGGCTATGTCGGGTACGGCGCCAGGGCGGCGCTTGGTTTCATACTGCCGGCGTGGTCGGCGGCGAAATCCGCCGCCGGCGGATCGGCGGTTGTCAGCGAGATATGGCAGCGGCTCAGCGCAAAGCAGAAACCGATGGTTGTTCGCAGCGACCTGACGCGGCGTCCGGCCGAGCCGGTTGCCCGGCCGGCGGAGAAAATTGCGGTAAAGACAGTGAAAACGGAGAAGCCGACGAAGCCGAAAGTTCAGCCGGTCCGGTCGGCCGGGAGCGGGCACGTTCAACCGACATACGAAGATTACGAGTTGCCGCCTCTGGAGTTGCTGGCTGAGGCGGAATATGGATTCACCGCGGTGCAGGAGAAGGTTGTCAAGGCCAAGGCCAGCGCGTTGGAGAAGCTGCTGAGCGAATTCAACATCAATGCGCGTGTTGTGGCGGCCGATACCGGGCCGGTGGTGACGATGTTCGAGTTGGAGCTTGCCGCGGGAGTTAAGGTAAGCCAGATCAGTGCGCTTTCGAACGATATGGCCCGGGCGCTGGGCGTGGGGGCGGTCCGCGTTGTCGCGCCGCTGCAGGGCAAGCACACGATCGGAATTGAGGTGCCCAACAGTGAGAAGGAAAGGGTTCGCATCAGGAGTATGATGGAACAGGCCGCCGATGCGCCGGGGAAGATGCACATACCGCTTTATTTAGGCAAGGATTCGGCGGGCGATGCGCTTGTTTCGGACTTGACGAAGATGCCGCATCTGCTTATTGCCGGCACGACCGGTTCCGGCAAGAGCATCTGCATAAACAGTATCATCACCGGCATACTGCTTACTAAGCGCCCGGACGAGGTGAAGATGATTTTGATCGACCCGAAAATGGTCGAAATGACGGCGTTCAATACTATTCCTCACCTGATGTGCCCGATAGTAACCGAGACAAAGATGGCGGCGCAGATACTCGAGTGGGCTACGGTGAAGATGGACGAGCGTTATGCTCTTCTGGCCGAGGCGAAGGTCAAGAACGTCGCCGAATACAACAAGCTTGGGGCCGAGGAGATTGCCAAGCGGTTTAATCCGAGTAGCGAGGAAGAAGACGCGAAGATTCCGAAAAAGGTGCCTTATATCGTTATAATAATCGATGAGCTTGCGGACTTGATGATGACGGCGGCGAAGGAGATCGAAGCTTATATCGTTCGCCTCGCTCAGAAGAGCCGGGCCGTGGGGATTCATATTATCCTTGCGACTCAGAGGCCGCAGGCGACGGTTGTAACGGGCTTGATAAAATCGAATATGCCAACGAGAGTCGGCTTTCGGGTGGCGGCGCGGATGGACAGCCGGATCATTCTCGACCAGAATGGGGCCGAGACGCTGCTCGGCGAGGGAGATATGCTGTTCCTAAAGCCAGGTACGAGCGATTTGGTGCGTGCGCAGGGGACGTTTATCGACGACGGGGAGATAAAGCGAATAGTCAAGCATCTAAAGACTGTCGCCGAGCCTCAGTTCCATCCGGAGCTAACGCAAATGAAGAAGTTCGATACCTCCGATATGTGCATGGACGAGTTGTTTGACGATGCGGTTCGGATTGTCTTAGAAACTCGGCGGGGCAGCGTCTCGCTGCTGCAGCGCAGGCTCAATGTCGGCTACGCCAGGGCTTCGCGGATTATCGAGATGATGGCGGCTTCCGGAATACTCGGGGAGTACAAGGGCTCTCAGGCGCGGGAAGTCGTTGTGACGCTGGAGGAGTACGAGCGGATCCGCGAGTCCCTCTTCGGCGGAGAGGCCGAGGAAGCGGAAGAAGAACAGTTCGAGGATGAAGGCTCTGCCGAACCGGCTTATGTCAGCGAGGGCCAGCGAGAGTACATCGCCACCGACAGCGACGAAGAATAGGGTGCATTCGTTTCGTATTACGCTGTGGTTAGGGTAGTACTCCATTTCATAAATCGCACGACTATGAACGAAATGGAATTTGGCTGTTTGAATAGATTTCTCCGCTCGCTTCACTCGGTCGAAATGACAATATAGTCGCAAAACTTGTGAAATACGGTAGTAGTGTGGGCGTTTTCATGAGGTTCGAGATGTGATAGACTACCGGCCATGAGCAAGGACCTCAAAGACAAGACGCCGGGCGAACTCGAAAGAATAGTAACCACCCGCGGCCAAAAGAAGTATCAGGCCGGCTCCATTTTCAGCTTCATCCACTCCAAAGGCGTCGAGGATATTCTGCAGATCAGTTCGCTTGTAAAGGCTTTTCGAGGCGAGCTTGTCGAGCAGGGGTTTTTCATATCGCAACTTAACACTTCGCGCAAGCTTACCGATCCGGACGGGACGGTCAAATATACGTTTGACCTTGGCGACGGCGGCGTGATTGAATCGGTGGTCCTGATTGACGGGCACAGGAGGACGCTTTGTATCTCCACCCAGGCCGGCTGCGCGATGAATTGCGCGTTCTGCGCCACGGGCAGGCTGCAACTGCAGCGCAATCTGACCGCAGCCGAGATTGTCGATCAAGTCTATGCGGCTGAGAAGCAGGGCGGGCGAATCACAAACGTCGTATATATGGGGATGGGCGAGCCGCTCGCCAACTACGATGCGGTGCTAAAATCGGCGCGGATACTTAACGACTCGGCGGGCAGGAATATCGGTATCAGGCATCTGACTATCAGCACCTGCGGGATAGCGCCTGCGATCAAGAAGCTGGCCGGGGAGGATATTCATCCGCGCCTTGCGATATCGCTAAACGCCCCGACAGATGAATTGCGAACGAGGCTGATGCCCGTCAACGCGAAATATCCGATAAAGGTTTTGCTCGACGCCGTAGAGACATATCAGTTCAGAGTCAAGGAGCGCGTTACGTTCGAATATGTAATGATAAAAGGGCTCAACGATTCTCTCGAAGACGCTGAGCGGCTTATAAAACTATTAAGGCGTTTCAAGTGCAATGTGAATCTTATCGAGTACAACCCGCACCCCGGCTGCAAATTCAAGGGCAGCGGAACAGAAAGAACAGAGCGATTCTGCGAAGCTATCGGCAAAGCGGGCATCGAGACAACAATACGTTTCAAGATGGGCCAAACAATCTTCGCAGCCTGCGGGCAGTTGGGAGCGAACTCTCAAGGTGTTTAACCGCCGAGAACGCCGAGATCGCAGATTTTTTGCGTGTGTCCGGTTGAGGGACGTTTTTAGTTCTTCGATCCTATGACGCCGATTTGGGCGGCGGAGGCCCAGGGGCCGTTGTTTACTTCGGAGAGTATTCGGACGAGGACGTAGCGTCCTCGGCGGGGATCAGGTTTTTCTCTGTGATTCGGTTGACTTTTTCAGTATAGTTGTCGGTTTCGCTGCGACTCGATCCCCATTTTGCCTTGCGGTCTCGTTCGTGGCGAGTGCGAGTGGTGAACGTGCCCGGCCTTACGGGCTCGTGTGATTTCTCGGCAAACTCTTTCATTCGGGCGAGGATGTCCGGATGCTTTGCAGCGATATCGGTCGTCTCGCTCAGGTCGGCATTGAGATCGTATAGCTGCCACGCCGCATTCTTCTTGGGCTGAATCGCTTTCCATTTGCCCATGCGGACGGCCGTCTGGGAGCCGAACTCCCAGTAGAGAAACTCATGCTTTTGCTGTTTGCGGCCGGCGGCTCGCGAACCTATAAGTTCGGGGAGGAAGGACAGGCCGTCGATATCGTCCGGCGTCTTAGCACCGGTTAGCTCGGCCAGTGTCGGCAGCACATCGGGCTGGTAGAATAAGAGGTCGCTCACGCGCGACGGCTTGATCCTTCCGGGCCAGCGGACAATAAAGGGAATCCGCAGTCCGCCTTCGTATAGGTTTCCCTTTCCACCCCTGAACTCGACACCAGTTTTCGGATTGACGTTGGGCCCGAAATAGCCTCTGGCGTGCTCTTTGCTCCTGAAACGGTCCTGGCCGCCGTTGTCGCCCGTGAAAAAGACAATCGTATTGTCCTCCAGGTCCAATTCTCTTAATAATTCGAGGACTTGGCCGACGTTGCGATCGACCATCGTGACCATAGCCGCGTAGTTCTTGGCGTCCTGCGGCACGTCGGCGTCTTCGACCCATTCATCGTCCTTGTACAGTTCCCATGCGGGGTCATCGGCGGGTATATCGTTCATCCCGTGGGGCGGCGTGATCGGCAGATAGCAAAAGAACGGACGGTCTTTGTTGGCGCGAATGAACTTCAATGCCTCATCCATAATTACGTAGTGAGAATAGGTCTGTCCGGTTCGTCCGCCGCGATTGCCGGCGAGTTCGACTTCCTCGCTATTGCGGATGAGATAAGGGGGATAGAATGAGTGTGCGTGCACCTGGTCGTAGTATCCGAAGAACACGTCGAAGCCGTGTTTCTCGGGCACTCCCGTCGAATCACGTCCGCCGCAGCCCCACTTGCCGAAGCCTCCTGTGGCGTATCCGATGTTTTTTAGCATGGAGGCAATCGTCTCTTCCTCGGCGCGCAGCGGAGTGCCGCCGTCGTTTGCGCGCACCGATGCATGGCCCGTGTGCTTTCCGGTCATAAGCGTGCATCGAAGCGGCGCGCAGACGGGGGCGCCCGCCAATGCCTGGGTGAACCGAAGACCCTCCGCCGCCATGTGGTCGATTCGCGGGGTGCGAATTCGCGGATTGCCCATGTGGGATAGTTCATAGTACGCCAACTCGTCGGACATGATGTAAACGATATTCGGCCAATGTTCGCCGTCTCCGCTATTCGGGGATGCCGCTGAAGGGGGTTTCCGATTGGCGGCGTGGGTTGCTCCTGAGTATAATGTCGCACCGGCGGCGCCGAGCATCTTGATGAATTGTCTTCGATTCATGACTCGATTTCCTCCAATTAGTCTGATCTTGAGTCGCCTGTCGTTACCGTCTTACTCTTGCGTTTCCCTGCCAGATGCTCCATATTTGGTCTTCGTCTGCGGGTTGGGCGTAGTCGGTTAGGAGGGTTGTTACTAATGCTCCCGTGGCCCATCCGAATTGCACCCATTTCTCCGGCTCCCAGCCTTTTAGGATTGCGTAGAGCATTCCGCCTACGAAGCCGTCTCCGCCGCCGATTCGGTCGAGCACGGTTATCTCTCGCGGCTCGACTATGTGCCAGTTGTCGCCCTCGGACATTATGGCGCCCCAGAGGTGGCAGTTGGCGCTGACGACCTGGCGCAGCGTCGTGGCGAATACGCAGGCATTGGGGAATGCCTTTTTAGCCTTGTTGATCATTACCTTGAAGCTCTCGATTTTCTCCGCAAGGTCCATGCCGCCCGCCTCCGGGCCTTCGATCCCCAGGCATAGCTGGAAGTCCTCTTCGTTGCCGACGAGCACATCCGAAATGCCGGCGATCTCCGCGAAGATGTCGTGCAACTCGGCCTCACGGCCCTTCCAGAATGAGGCTCGATGGTTGAGGTCGAATGAAATCCTGGTCCCGTGTTTCTTGGCGGTCTTGGCCAGTTCGAGGCAGAATTTACCCGTCTCGGGCGAGAGGGCCCCGATAAGGCCTGATAAATGAACGATGCGCACGCCCTCGTCGCCGAAGATTCGGTCCAGGTCGAAATCGTTGACATTCAGGGTGCGTCCCACTTCGCCGGCACGGTCGTTATGCACTCTCGGCCCGCGAGAGCCGTAGCCGCTATCGGCGATATTGAACTGATGGCGATAGCCCCAGGGATCACCCTGATCGACCTCCTTGGCCTCATAGTCTATATGACGGCCGGCGAGGTCGTTCTTTATGAAATGCGCGATCGGACTGCCCTTGACAAAGGTCGTCAACACCTTGACAGGCAAGCCTAAATAGCTGGATACGCTGGCTACATTAGACTCCGCACTCGTGGCCTGTAGGATAAACGTGTTGCTGCAATAGACAGGTTGGCCGTTGACCGGAGTCATGCGAGCACCCATGCTCGTGGGTACAAGCATGGAATATGCAGCGTCTTCGCGAAATTCTATAGTCATCAGTGTTAAGTCCTTTCCAATATATTTCTGCTAATGTGCTGCATAAGATACCACTATTGGCAGGAATGAGCAAGAGGTCAATTCTGCGAAGTGGCTTATCGATGCCGGGGGCGTGGATGGATTTCTGCAGCAAGCCATCCCCAAGGCCTGCGACCTTGAGGCTGCCACTCTTGAATATGCGACAGCGTCGCCACAATCCTGTCGGGCAACCAGCTTGTTCGGCTTGCGGAGACCTATTGAAACTCGGGTTGGGTTTTGATATTATCCGGTTTTACGTTTGGCGGAGTGGCTTGGTGGAGTGTTTGTTTGTATTGTCGGCTGGGGTTGGTATGACTAAAGCGAGCAAGATTGTTAGTGTTGGGCTTTGTCCGAGTTGGGATATGGTTTGCCGGTTGGACGGGATCGAATGGGGGGATCATAAGCTGGTCGATTCGGCGACTTGCCGGCCTGCGGGCAAGGCTTTGAATATTTCGCGGGCGCTTGCGTGGACGGGCCGGAAGAATGTAGCGGCGGGGCTGTGGGGGCGAGACGATTATGAGCAGATGCGAAAGGCGATGCGAGAGTTGCGGGGGGTGGTGACGGTTGGGATGACGGCGGTCGAGGGGGGGACTCGGCGGAATGTAACAGTTGTCGATACGGCCGGCGACAGGGAGATGCATCTGCGGTTCAAGTGCGGATTAGCCTCAGCGAGGGCGCTGAGAGAACTTGGGGCGGACTTGAAGGGAATCGTGGATAAGAACAGTATCTGTGTGTTTGCCGGCTTGATGCCGGAGAGTAAGTTTCTGGGGCAGGTTGTCAGGATTGTCAAGGATTGCAGCGACCGCGGGGGCAAGATAGTGGTGGATACTTACGGCGAGGCCCTTCGGCGGATAGTCGATGCGGACCTGGCGTGGATGATTAACCCGAACGTCGATGAGTTGCGTGAGCTATTAGGGGAAGATGTGGCCGACAGGCCGGCCAGCCTGGCCAAGGCGGCTCGACGACTGCTGGATAAGGTGGAGATTGTCCTGGTAAGTCGCGGGAGAAAGGGGGCGGTGGTGGTTACGCCCCAGGGAGCGTGGCAGGGCCGATGCCTCGGCCGCGGAAGGGTCCTTTCGACGGTCGGATGCGGAGATTACCTATTGGGGGGATTCCTGAAGGGCCTGACAGAAACGTCAAATCCAGGCTCAGCCCTAAAAACAGCCCTAAAAGTCGCCACGGCAAAGGCGTGGGGCTGGACGGATGTAAAGACCTGGCCACAGGCACAACGACAAATCCGAATCGAGCGACTGAGCATATAGAAGGTTGTCTTTCAGTATCTCGGTTTTGCAGGCTAGCTCTGTCAAGATTGAAACTGTGGGCGTCATTTTAAGGCTCCCTGGGGACGAGTGCCCTGGATTTTTCGAGGGGTATGAGATACCCAAGGCATAAATTGCCGCCCCGATGGATCGGGACTTTCAGCGTCGGGCTGCGCCCTCCTCCTAAGAAAGTGAACGGTTCTTTTAATGCGAGGGGTAGGAGATTGCCGCAGTCGCTGCGCTCCTTCGCAATGACAATTGTTGCCATTTTCTTTTGGCAGCCTGCTGAGAATCCGGTGCGGTGTTCGCAATGACGGGCCCTAGAATGAACTTTGACAGAGTATTAGGGCCGAAAAGCACGTCAGAGGCCTGACGACAAAATGGCCGCAATCACATTGGTTTTCTTTTGGAAAAATCCTCTTGATGAATTCTCGCGATGTGTGTAGTATCATGCAGTTGAGTATTTGCGGCACAGGCGTCGTAGGGGCCAACCGGGTAGGTATATGTGTGATTATTACAAAGAAGAGTTCAGGATTCGTTGATTAGGCTTAATGGCCGTCGTTCTTGTGTACTTCTTTGTGACCGTCGCGGTTGATCTGTTTCACAATGAAGCCTGTGAATTCGGAGAGCAGTGCGGAGAAGCCGCAAAGACAATTGCACACAACGACCCATGTCCGGCCTGCATGTTCAAGGCGGGGTCCAACACAACTGGGCCGATATATCAGTCGGCTCCGGCTGTGCTTCAAGCTAATGTTGTCTGTCAGCCCGTACTTCTGTTAATATCCCCATCTCGTGTTCAATGAATATACTCCATTGTGCTGCGGGCGCCTCCCCCAGTAGCCATTTCCTAACGTATCGGCAAGCTCCGTGAACTCAAAGGAGCAGCAGACTTCGCTACCCAAAGTCCGGCATTGACCGGCATTGAGTCAGATTAGGTTGCTACCGGTACAAAAGCCAGGCACAAATAACCGCCAGTGTACTATCGCCCAAGAAAGGGAGGTGCATGCGTGTTTACTAAGAATACCATATTCCGATGTCTCCTGATTTGTACGATGGCTGTTCCCGCCATCTGCTTTGCCGGGGACCCGAACAGTACAGAGAAGGATGGCGAGCTCGCGGGACTCACATCGCTTGTGCTCAAACTGCAACAGCAAATGCTCGATATGCAGCAGATGCACAAGCAGGAGATTGATTCGCTCAAGGCCGAGGTCGCGGAACTCCGCAAGAGCCAGCCCTCGCCCGAACAACAGGCCGAAGATGAAGCCGCCGCCCTGCGGCAGCTTGCCGAGAGTCTGGTGAACGAGGAAGAGCCTTCAAAGGCACCCGAGGAGACAGTTTTCAAATCCGGCCAGTTAAGCCTGCAGAAACTTAATTCCGAAATCAGCGTATCGGGGGATTTCATCGCCCACTACGGGCGGCGAGACGATAGAAGACGACGCGGCGACGCCTTCATGAGAGGACTTGAATTGAACTTTCAGTCGTATCTCGATCCGTTCTCCAAAATGAAGGCCGTCACACACATAAGCGAGGAGGGGATCGACGTGGAAGAGGCTTACTTTACCCGCTTCTCGGTTCTTGAAAACGCTAACTTGGACATTGGCAAGTTCCGCCAGCAGTTCGGCGTCGTCAACCGCTGGTACGAAGACGCCCTGGACCAGGTCCAATATCCCCTTGCCCTGCGCAGCATCCTCGGCGATGAAGGACTCTCCCAGACAGGCGTTTCCCTGGACTGGGCGTTGCCAATGTGGGGCAACACCTGCCAGGGCTTGACGCTTCAGGCAACCGGGACCAACAACGAACACCTCTTCCCGGGCGATACGCGAGGGAATCCGAATCTCCTCTTTCACTACAAGAACTATCGTGACCTATCGAGGGACACATATCTCGAGTTTGGCCTGAGCGGGTTGCTTGGCTGGAATGACGAGTGGAACGTGATGCCGTCAGGGGCAACGGCGCTGCAAACAACTCATCAAACGTTGGGCACGCGGGTATATGGCGCGGATATGTCGGTCCTTTGGGAGCCGGCCGACCGCGCTTTGTACCGGAACGTCGAGTGGAGAAGCGAGATATACGTGCTTGACCGCGATATTATGGCCCCCGACGACTCCGGACGAGACAACTTGAACGCATGGGGCGCCTATAGCTACGTGCAGTCGAAGGTTGCCAGGAACCTCGATGTCGGAGTTCGAGTGGACTACTACAAGCCGGACAGCAAAAGCTACGCCAACATCACCGGGGCCTCTCTGGCGCCGCTGGCGTACACTTCAAGCAGCCCGCACCGATGGCAGATATGTCCCTATTTCACTTGGTGGCAAAGCGAATTCGTCAAATACCGTTGGGAATACGATTATGCCTGGGGCCGTGGTATGGAGAACCCCGAACACATCTTGTGGTTCCAGGCCATCTTCGCCGCCGGTCCACACAAACACGAACGATACTAAACGTAAATGGAGGTATATCCCATGATAAGCAAACCAAAACGATTATTGCTTGGGCTTACGGTGATTCTTGCCGCGTTATCCCATTTCAATGCGCAGGCCGCTGGTCGGCAGGAACGAACACGTCTTCGCGGGGGGCGCCCGGAGGCAGTCAAGACGCTTCGTGTGGTCGCTACCCTGCCCGACTATGCAGCCTTGGCCAAGATCATAGGCGGCGACCGTATCACCGTCGAAGCAGTCGTTCACCCCGTCCAGGATCCGCATCACATAAGGCCCAAACCATCCTTTGTGAACATGGTTATGCGCGCCGATATGGTAATCTCGACGGGCCTGGACCTTGAGATGTGGCTGCCTACGGTCATCAACAAGTCCGGCAACAGGCGGGTTCGCAGCGGCGAGATCGGCTACGTGGCGGTCGCGCAGGGCATGAAACTGCTTGAAAAACCCGAAGTACTCTCCCAGATTGAGGGAGACGTACATATATACGGCAATCCCCATATTATGTGCAGCCCGATCAACGCTCGACACGTCGCCGGCAATATCGCCATCGGCCTGATCAAGAACGCCCCCCAAGACAAAGAGTTCTTTGAAGAAAACCTTAAGAAACTCCAAGATGAGCTTGATAGACGCCTCTTCGGCAACGAACTTGTCGAACTGCTCGGAGGCAAGACACTCTGCAAACTGACCGGGGAACACAAGTTAATGGATTTTCTAAAGACGAAGAATTTCCAGGACAAGCCCCTGATGGACAAACTGGGAGGCTGGATGAAGACGATGCTGCCGTTGCGCGGCGAAGCGATCGTGGTCTATCACAAGAATTGGTCCTATCTGCTTGACCTATTCGGACTCAAAGAAGCCGCTACTATCGAATCAAAGCCGGGAATACCACCCTCGCCCAAGCATGTAACTAAGCTGATAGAAATGATGCGAGAGAATAATATCCGCATTATCTTCGCCGCGAATTACTTCGACCGGCAGAAGATCAAGACTATCGCCGACCGGACCGGCGCCCAGGCCATCATAGCTCCGCTTTTTGTCGGCGGAGGCGAGGGCATCGATGATTACTTCAAGCTCGTTGATTGCTGGGTGAATAGCCTCGCGGCGGCCGCTGCTAAGTAGTTTCTGTTGCGGAAAGCAAAAACCACCAATGTCACCCCTGCGAAAGCAGGGGTCTATGGCGAAAAAACTGGATTCCTGCTCCCCGATCTGGGTCGAGGACAAGCTTCGCAGGAATGACAAATGCTGTTTCCGCAACAGAAACTAAGTGAAGGGCTAAGCCGACAATAGTCGGCAGGTATGTTGACCTTTTTAGGAGTTGCTCCGATGTCGGAAGCTGTACGGTTGTTCTCGCTTCAGATCACGCTGATTGCTGTGGGTAAGCTGGCCTTTGATCGCTGTCACGGTGGGCATCTACATCCTTTTGATTGTTTTCCATTATGTGATGAGGGCCAAGTTCATCACATTGGCCGAGAGACCTCAAACGCTTGGCAACGAGCGTTTCTGGGACTTTCTGCTATTTACTACGCAGGGCATTGTCACGGTTTTGATAGTCCCGATAGCCGGGGTTCTGCTGGCCTATAGCTTCTTGATGATTCCCGCGGCCATCGCAACACTATTCACAAAGAAATGGATACCGGCCGTAGCGCTCGGCTGGACGGTCGGATTCGCGGCCTGTCTTCTCGGCCTGGCTTCATCGTATCACTTCAGCCTGCCCTACGGACCGACTCTTGTGCTGTGCATGGGCGCCGCCTTCGTAGGGGCGATGGTCCTGCGATGCCTGGTTTTCCGCCGTAGTCGTATTCAAAAGAAAGGACTTGAATCATGCCGCAGTTGATCCAAATTCTTGGGTTGCCGTTCCTGGCGTGCATTGTGATGGGCGCGATGCTGAGCTACCTGGGAATCCACGTGCTCAAGAGGGAGGTCATCTTTATCGATATAGCCGTGGCTCAGGTTGCAGCGGTCGGTTCGATCGCGGCTCACCTTGCTTTTGACGTCGAGGACGATACGCTCTTAGCATATGCGTTCTCGCTGGCTTGCGTCCTTCTGATGGGCGCATTTTATGCCGTAGTGCGCGCGAAGATCGTTCAAATTTCTATCGAGGCCGTTATTGGGATTTCCTACGCCATCGCCGCCGCCGCCCTATTCCTGATCGGCAAAGCCCACGGCCACGCACACGCCCAGGAAATGCTCGCCGGCAACCTCTTATGGGTAACCTGGCGACATATCATACTGAGCCTAATTGTTTTCTGCGCGGTCGGCTTGTGCCTCTTCGCATTTAGAAAGCCGCTGTCCGATATCTCAGAGAACTATCATCAGGCGCACGAGCACAGCCTCAGAACAGTATCCTGGGGTTTCCTGTTCTACTCTCTGCTTGGCGTAGTAATCACGTTGGCGGTTCGCGTAACGGGGGTCGTTGTGGTCTTTGCCCTGCTGATCATCCCGGCTACGACCTCGGCCATATTCACCGCACGACTCGTCGTAAGGATGATAATAGCCCTGGCAACAGTCGCCGCAGCTACTGTCTTTGGCCTGCTATTCTCGTACTACTTTGACTTTTCAGTCGGCCCCGCCGTCGCGATGTTCCTGGGGATTCTGCTTGTGGTTGGTGTATTTTTGGGCAAATCCGCGAAGCTATCACGAACTACATAATTGGTATGGTTGGCGAGTGGTCCGGTTAGACAAGCACATTGTCTGGTAATGAATTAGCAGTGGCGAGAATACACCCGCTCGAGTATAATACGCGGTAGAGTGGACGGTTGTTAAGATCGTTGGTGTATGACACAGCAATATCATGGCGAACAAAACGCACAGTGAAGAACGAGACGTTATCCTGGAATCAATTACGGAGGGCGTCTTCACGATTGATTCAGACTGGCGAATCACATCGTTCAACCGGGCCGCTGAAGAAATTATAGGTATCCCGCGGGAGAAAGCCATAGGGCGACAGTGCAGCGACATCCTCAGGGCTGACGTTTGTGAGACCGGCTGCGCGCTCCGCGAGACAATGGAAACCGGCAAATCGATAATCAATAAGCCTGTTCACATTATCCATACCAGCGGGAACCGAAAGGCTATCTCCATTTCTACGGCACTGTTGAAGGACAGGCATAACAATGTTATCGGGGGCGTGGAAACATTTCGTGATATGAGCCTGGTCGAGGAGCTGCGAAAGGAAATCGAAGGTCGATACTCCTATGATGACATTGTTAGCCAGAGCCACCAGATGCAGAACCTCTTCAGCATCCTTCCAGACATAGCAGAAAGTGATTGTTCCGTCTTGATTGAGGGCGAAAGCGGAACCGGAAAGGAACTCTTTGCGCGCGCAATTCACAATTCAAGTCTCCGCAAGGGCAAGCCTTTCGTAGCGGTTAGCGGCGGCGCTCTTCCCGATACGTTGTTGGAGTCTGAGTTGTTCGGGTACAAAGCCGGAGCGTTTACGGATGCCAAAAAGGACAAACCGGGACGTTTTGCACTTGCCGAAGGCGGCACGCTCTTTTTGGACGAGGTCGGTGACATTTCCGCAGCAGTGCAAGTACGACTGCTCCGCGTCCTGCAGGAACGCACCTATGAGCCTCTCGGGGCCGTCTCTTCAGTTAATACCGATGTGCGCATCATTGCGGCGAGCAATAGAAAACTGGACAAGCTCGTCGAAGAAGGCGAATTCAGGGACGACTTGTACTATAGAATTAATGTCATGAAATTGGAGTTGCCGCCTCTGCGCGAGCGCAAAGAGGATATACCGCTTTTGGTGAACCGCTTTGTTGATCGTTTCAACCGCTTGCGAAACAAGAACATCAATTGTGTGACGGATGAAGTGCTGGCGGCTCTTCTGGCGCACGACTACCCTGGCAACGTTCGAGAACTTGAGAACATCATTGAGCACTGTTTTGTTCTGTGCCAGGGTGAGATTATTGAAAGCAGGCACCTGCCGGCGTCAGTCTGTCCCCTTCCAAATGCTGAGCAAGCAGTGCCCGGCGGGGTGAAGACACTCAAGCAAATGGAAGCCGTTGTTATAATCGAGGCGCTGCGGCGAAACAACGGCAATCAGGTGGCTGCGTCCCGAGACCTGGGTATAAACAAAAGCACATTGTATCGTAAGCTGAAAGCATCCGGCATCAAGCCTCAAGCATACCTTTAAGAGAATGCGGCCGACAAGCCCGGTGCACTACTACACGTATTACCACCCGATTCCGGGTTGCAGATTGCAATAGACGCAGGGGCCCAATGACTGCAATGTGCAGCACTTGCGGCAAGCCCCAAGCCGCGCAAAGAGTATTCGAATCTCCGTAATTCCTTACACTGCTTGATGTTAACGTTCTATTATCCCAACTGCTCATTTTCCTGGAACACTGTTTGCGTAAGCAGGCATTAGAAGCATTGTGAAAATGAGAATAGCGATTCCAATACGAGATGGTCGCGTTTCCCCGGCGTTCGACTTTGCCCGGAGGCTTGTGCTAATGGAGCTTCAAGACGGACGTGAGGTAGCGTGTTCCGAGGTCGTCTTAACCTCAGAGTCGAGCGCTCGACGGGCGAGCAGACTACGAGACTTGGAGGCGGAGATTCTCATATGTGGAGCGATCTCTCGTGACTTGGCTCGGTCAGTAGCAGGGGCCGGGATAGAGATTCTGTCTTATGTAAGCGGTCCCGTTGATGAGGTGGTGAAGGCGTTTGTTGCAGGTCGGCTGGCCGAACCGCGGTTTGTCTTGCCCTGTTGTTGGCCGGGCGCCCGAAACGGTTTTCGTCGATGTCGTCGAAGGCGGCGCGGGCGCAGGTAGGCGAATGGCGGGCTTTCTTCATCTTTGGCCGCGGACAAGGAATCGGTGGATGTAACCGACGGGGACGGAGTCTGGGCAGACAAAACGCAAATGAATTGAAAGGCGAGAAAATGAGACTCGCAGTAACGGCACAAGGCAAAGAGCTTTCGAGTGGAATTGACATGAGGTTTGGACGAGCCCAATGGTTTATCGTTGTTGACACCGAAACTAAAAGAAGTGGACCAAGCCAACGTCGAGGGACATTGGATTTAGGATTTAGAGTTTAAGGAAGCTAATCAAATTATGAGGATTTTTTTGGATTGTATCCCGTGTTTTGTTCGTCAAGCCTTGGATTCGGCAAGGCTGGCGACAGATGATGAGCAAATTCACGAACAGGTAGTGCGAGAAACTCTTCGCCTTGCGGCAAATATAGATATAGGGCAGAGTCCGCCGGCAATAGGCCAGCAGATCCACCGGTTGATTCGAGGGTTGATTGGCAATAATGACCCGTATTGCCGGACAAAGGAAAAGTTCAACAATTTTGCTCTGAAACTGTATCCCGAATTAGAAGAACGTGTCAGGACATCCGAAGCCCCATTGGAAACAGCGGTTCGGCTGGCTATTGCGGGCAATATCATCGATTTGGGCGTTAAAACATCAATAGAGGAGTGTGAAATTGAAGGAACAATTAGAGGTTGCCTGACAGCAGATTTTAACAACCAACAGATAAAAGATTTTAGAAACGCAGTGAGCCGAGCGGGGAAGATCCTCTATCTGGCGGATAATGCAGGCGAGATTGTTTTTGATCGGTTGCTGATTGAGCAGTTGCCTGCTCAAAGGGTTGCCGTAGTTGTCAAGGGCGAGCCGGTGATAAATGACGCCACAATGAAAGACGCAAAGACTGCCGGCTTAACCGATATAGTGGAAGTAATCGACAACGGCTCAGATGCGCCGGGAACAATTCTGGAAAGCTGTTCTGAAGCTTTTCGCGATCGTTTTGAAGATGCTGATTTGATCATAGCTAAAGGACAGGGCAATTACGAAACCCTTAGCGATTTGGATAAGAATATATTCTTCCTGCTAAAGGCCAAGTGCCCTGTTATTGCCGGGGACTTAGGTTGCGAAGTCGGTGAAATGATTTTGCAGCAAAGCAATTCATTCAAGAAAGTTGGTGATCCGATTATGGAGGCTGAATAGATGCCAGGTTTTGACGGTACGGGACCATTAGGCCAAGGTCCAATGTCGGGAAGAGGTCTTGGGTTTTGTGTTTTGGCAAATTCCGAGGAAAACCCGGACCGGGTGGAAGGTCTTGCTGGATTGCAGGGTGTGCCGGTTGGGCAAGAAGTACAGAATCTTGAAGATACTGGAAAGGAGGTGATTAAGATGCCATTTGGAAACGGAACGGGTCCTGCAGGATTAGGGCCAATGATTGGAAGAGCCGCTGGTTTTTGTGCGGGCTATCCAGTGCCGGGTTATATAAATCCTGTTTTTGGTATAGCTGGTCTTCGTGGTGCCGGCGCACCAACGCTTGGGCGGTATGGTGCAGGTACATACAGTTATGGAATGCCTTACGGCGGACGAGTTAATCCGTGGCTTCGCAGGGGCTTTGGTTTTGGGCGAGGTTTCCGTCGGGGTTGGGGTAGAGGCCGCGGTCGCGGCGGAGGCAGATTCGGTTATTGGCGGTAGATTCAAGTTAGCGTTCAACTCCTTATGAGTTAATTACAGAAAGGATGGATATTATGCCAAGAGGCGATGGTACAGGTCCTGGCGGCCAAGGACCCGGCACAGGACGTGGTATGGGTCGAGGCCAGGGCCAGGGTAGAGGCAGAATGGGCGGACCGTTTGCAGCAGGGCCGGGCGGAAATTGTGTCTGTCCGAGCTGCGGAGCGACGGCTCCTCATGCTGCCGGACAGCCCTGTAACACAAGAAGCTGCCCCAAATGTGGTGCAGAAATGGCAAGAGGTTAACATTTTTTTCGAAAGGAGAATTATTATGCCAGGTGGAGATGGAACAGGTCCTGGAGGTATGGGACCAATGACAGGTAGAGCCGCAGGTTTTTGCGCCGGTTATCCAGCGCCGGGTTATGCCAATCCCGTTGGCGGACGTGGATATGGTGGCTGGGGCCGAGGTTTCCGAGGCGGCGGTTTTGGTCGAGGTCGAGGTTTTGGTTGGGGCAGAGCCGGATATGGCTTGCCTGCTTATGGTAGTGCTGTGAATCCATACGCTTATGGCGGGGCTGCGGGCCCATACGCTTATGGCGCTGCGCCGATTGGGCCAATGATTGCGCCTCAGCAGGAACTGGACGGTCTGAAAGGTCAGGCGGAATACTTTGAAGACAGCCTCGACGGAATCAAGAAACGCATAGAAGAGCTTGAAAGCCGGAAAAGCGGCAAGGAAGACGTGGGGTAATCCTGCTTAAAAGACCTTATCGCAAGAAGGTGCACCGAGAAAAGTGTGCTTACTGCAAAGGTGCCGGTCTATACATTTTGCTCAGGCAAGGTGTTTGTAAGAGCCTTATTTTTAAGGAGATGTTATGAAAATTGCAATTACGTCAACCGGAGAGACACTGGATTCCCAGGTTGATCCGCGATTTGGAAGAGCAGCCTATTTTCTCATAGGCGACAGTGAAACCAATGAATTCAAGGCGATCAACAACGAAAACACTGATGCCGGCGGCGGGGCGGGAATCAGCTCGGGCAAGCTTGTGACAGATGCCGGAGTTGAGGCCGTTCTGACCGGCAATTGTGGTCCTAACGCTGAACGCACCTTAAGGGCTGCCAATGTAAAGCTGTATACCGGGGCGAAAGGAACCGTTGCAGAAGCCATCGAGCTTTTTCGGAGTGGCAAGCTGACCGAGGCTGACGGCCCCAATGTTCCGTCGCATTCCGGCACCGGCGAGTAGTCTGCTCAAGGAGTCGCTATGATAGCGAACGAACCTCCAACTACGACCGGGACAACGTCGAAAATTCCATCTAAGGAGACAGGCAATGAGAAAAATAATTTCAGTTTGTGCCGCGGTTAGGAGGCGTAAAACAATAACTTGCCGAATTTATTGCAGTTAACAGTTTGATTTGGCCGATATAGAGTTTATGTCAAATACAACTATTACTGAATGGATTCGTGCGAAATACATCGCAATTATTACAGACTTAGATGAG
>JAUVXL010000144.1 GCA_030603595.1 Sedimentisphaerales bacterium
TGTGTCCGCGGCACTTGTGGCGGCCTTATGGGAGCCATGCGAATCGAGCGTGGCATTTCTTAGGCGAGGTCGGGATTGCGTTCCTGGGGGAGGTCGAGGGGGCCGAGGACTGGGTTTGGTTTGCGATGAACGTATTCTATAATGCTTATCCGGTGTGGTGCGACGACGACGGCGGATGGCACGAGGGGGTTAGCTACTGGTCGAGCTACATCGGTCGTTTTACATGGTGGGCGGACATTATGCGGGAGGCGATGGAGATCAATGCATATAGCAAGCCTTTCTTCTCGAAGGTTGGGTATTACGCGATGTATCTTATGCCGCCCGGGAAAGTGGGCGGCGGACTCGGGGATCTGACGGCCAGAAGGACGGCGAAGAGTAACGTGTCAATCATGAGCACATTTGCGGCTCAGGCGAATAACAGGCACTGGCAGTGGTATGCCGAGGAAATGGGCGGGCCCTCGCAGACGGGCGGCTATATCGGGTTTATTCGCGGGGCCCTGCATAAGGTTGCGGCGAAGACGCCGGATGATTTGCCGGGGTCGCGATTGTTCGCGGGAACGGGACAGGCTTATCTGAATACGAGTATTACCGATGCAACGAAAAGCGTTCAGGTGGTGTTCAAGTCGAGTCCGTTCGGGACGCAGTCGCATGGGTATGAGGCGAATAATTCGTTTTTGCTTTGGGCTTACGGGCAGCGGTTGTTGATTCGGTCGGGGTATCGGGACAGCTATGGCAGCGATCACCACAAAAACTGGATGTGGAGTACGCGGTCGGTTAATAATATCACGGTGAACGGGCGCGGGCAGGGCCGGCGGACCGCGAAGGCGCAGGGCGAGATTGTTGCATTTAAGACGACGGCGGCGATGGATATCGTTGTGGGCGAGGCGGGGTCGGCGTATGAACCGCCATTGGAGAGGTTCACGCGGGCGATTATCTTTGTTAAGCCGGAGTTGGTGGTTGTTTATGATCGTCTTGCGGCGAAGGAGGCTTCGACATTCGAGTATTGGCTTCATGCGATCAAGAAGATGACGGTGAAGGACCAGCATAGTATCCAGGTGCGGAACGGGGATGTTGTCTGCGATGTCGATTTTCTTGCTCCGGCTGGCCTGAGTTTCACGCAGACCGATCAGTATGATCCGAATCCTCGGCCTCGGATTACTCTGCGGGAATGGCATTTGACGGGGACTACGAGCGGAAAGAGCAGAGAAGTTGAGTTTGTGACGCTGTATCGGCCGCATCGGATTGAAGATGCGGCGCCAAGCAAGGTGGATTTGGTGAAAATCGAGGGCGGATATTTCTTGGAAGTTGAGCTTTCGGATGGAAAACTCACCGCCCTGCTGCCCACGGACGATACCAAAACGCTCGAAGCCAACGGCCTGACGACAACCGGCGCCATCAAGTTCAAACTCGAGAAGCCAGACGGGTAGCCACCCCAAATAGACGAAGTGTGGGAAGGCGATCGTTGGCTTCACCGGCATCTCGACCCGCGTGAAATTACCGCGGCGTCCATTTATGGTCCCGTTCTCGGGCCAGTGCTAAGCGAACGTCGTTCGCGACCTCTCCGGATTACGCAGACACCGACGGATCGCAAGTTCTATAAATGCCATCTCGCCATGTACGCTTTGCAGATGCGGTCCAACATCGTGTGGTACTCGGCATCGACGTCGATGCCAAGCGCGTTGCTACGCGCCACCTGCGGCGGGTGCACGTTGTCGATAAGGACCGGCACGAGAAGGACATAGTCGTACGCCACAAGGTCGGTCCTTCCCGGCGGGCGGGTTGGCAGTTCGCGAAACTTGTTCATAGTACGTTCAGCGTCTTGCGGGCTGTTGCGGCTCACTGCATGAGGGAATTCCCGCCACAGCTCAGTGTCGCCAGTGGAAAGACGCGGCAGAATTCGACCTGCGAATTCCTCCGCCGGCAGGAAGGGTTTTACACGATCGGGCACATTGAGAACTTTCTTGGCAAGACCTATGAGCACGGTCGCGACCAGGATGGCGTCGGGCCTCTGTCGGTGGAGTATCCCAAGCAGGTCGCTCAAGTCGTCATAGCGGTTCGTGCGGTTGCGGTGTGCAGTAATGACAGACTTGTTTTCTACGCACAGGCGGAGTCGTTCGATATCCGGTTGGCGGGTTCCGGCATCAGGCTCTGCCACGACGAGGTCCAACTTGCGCGCCCGTCCACCAGGCGATGGGAAGTCGAGCCAGTCGCGTATGCGCCGTCCAGTGAAGTCACGCTTGAACGGCTCGCACATGGCGAGCAGGTCGCGCAAGATTCCACGACTCACTGTGCCCGAGTGTTCCTCAAGCCGATGGTTGTGGAAACCTCGCGTTTTGATCTCGTCGATAACTTCATCAAACGGTGTAATCATTCGAAACTCATCACATAAGGGCTAATTCCACTTGCGGCGGCTGGGGAACCCGGACCGACGAGTGGGCGGCCACCAGTAGCCGCCTGGACCACGTCATCGGGCAAGGGCAGGCGTCGCAAGACACGACTCTGAAGACGCAGATACCCCTTGGACGCACGTTGGCAGTTTTGGACCAGCCACTGATGTGCCGAGAACGATTGCAGGTAATCAGTGATAACGTCAATAGCAGCCGGATCCCGTGGCACGAGGTAATAAACGGAATGACGCGGGACAATGTGACCAGACCGATCCAGCCAGAAGTATGGCGTCTGGCCGATGTCCTTGCACAAAATCTTCGGGCGTAGAATCTCTCGGAGCACTGGCGTCTCATGAAAAGCGTACCAGACCTTCCGTTTAACACATGTCCGTGCAAGAAGCCGCTGGCGGACGTCGTCGCGCATCAGGTAGGAGCCCAACGCCCCCAGGCGCTCCAACGGCAGCAGGCGGCCATCCACATCGTAAGGGATAAGCATCACGGAAGGCTGAGAAAAATCGGTCGTCCCCAGCTTAAGCTCTCGGCCAGCTATAGTCGGGCGTGCAAAACGCCTGAGCGCTGGGTCGAGGCATTCCGCCGGACGCACGAACACGCGGTCCGCACCTGTCGCGACACCACAACTGATGCGCAAGCACAAATCCCCAAGCACTACGGCCGCCTGCTGGGGCGCAGCGCCCTCAACCTGAGGCAACCAGGAGTCCCGCCCGGGCGGCAGGTGTACTGTTATCTTGCTGCCGTCACGGCGCATAATTTGCGTTCTGCCTGGCGGTGCGTTGCGCAGCGTGGTGATCATCGGATAGGTCACAAGTTCGCCGAACGTGTCCTCGCATACAAGACGGATCTGCTCAAGGTGATAATGGGCGAGTATCTCTCGCAGCGCCCCAGCGGTCTCGACATACAGATACTTCTCCGGAGTAATGAAAACGAGCCGCCCGCCTGGAGCGAGACTTCGCAGAGCCTGCTCGAAAAAAAGCAGGTAGAGATCGAAACGGCCGCGCGCCGTGGCGTAACGTGCGCGGTATCGCGTCTTCTCGCTCTCCGAAAGTCCCGTAATGGCAACATACGGAGGATTGCCAACGATGAAATCATATGTTGTTCGCCTGTCCGTCAGAAAGTCGGTGTGCTCGATGCGCACGGCATGCAGCCGCCTGTACTTTGCGAGCAACACTGGCAGGTGGCGCGGATCCGACTCGACACCGGTGATGCACGGAAGCGCAAGCCGCCGGCAATCACACCATCGAATGACGCCGTCGATGAATTCGCCCGTTCCACAGCCTGGATCAAGCACGGTATCGTCCGGGCCGGGAGGCCGCTCCCGGAACAACAAGTCGACCATCACATCGACAGTTTCGGCTGGTGTTTGTACAAAGCCCTTCATCGTTGTCCTTATTCTACCAGGCGATACTTCTACTGAGATTGCCTTGGGAGATTGAACGGTCCGTCACAATCTCAATTAATCTTCGGCGTTCTATATGGTTTCTGCAAAACACACATCACTGGCGTAGCCGCAGAGAAGGTGCAGCTTCTTCTCTGTCGGCCTCATTCGCTGACAATGGAGATTATAGCACGCCATGGCCAACACAGCAAAATGAAAATCGTATCTGGGTTTCTTGACGTTTGGGATTGGTTCTGGTATGCTTGTTGGTAGGTATTTTGGCCTTAACCGATTGACAGGCTTTTAGGAACTATTTGGCATGGGCACTGACATGGAAGGACTTTACCAGGCGCGGCTGAAGCGGTATATTACTGCGATGCGGAATGAGAAGCCGGATATGATTCCGATTCGTCCGTTCGTTGCGGAGTTTACGGCGAAGTATGCCGGATATACCTGCCAGGAGGTTACGCACGATTACGAGAAGGCTTTTGCGGCGGCGCGGAAGTGTGCGGCGGATTTCGACTGGGATGCGGTGGTCGGCAATATGGTCTATGTCTGGACGGGGCTGACCGAGGCCATAGGGACGAAATACTACGCGGTTCCGGGGATTCATATTTCGGCTGATACGGGTTTTCAATACCTCGAGCCGTCTGAGGAAGAGGCGTTTATGAAGGCCGACGAATATGATCAGCTTATCAAGGACCCGACGGGGTTTTTGTTCAACGTTTGGCTGCCTCGGGTTTCGAGAGACGTCAGCGCGATGGATGAACCAACGTCGATGCGGAATAATCTGTCGTTTCTCAAGGGCGGGATGGCGATGCTGAATTATTTCAATGCCTTCGGGACCCAGGCCGCGTTGCTGCGATCTGAGTCGGGGACGGTATCTGCGATTTCGGGGATTCTCAAGGCCCCGCTGGATATTATTGCGGACAAGATGCGGGGGTATTTGGGATTGGTGAGCGATCTGATGGAGCGTCCGAAGAAGGTTATGGCGGCGTGCGAGGCGTTGATGCCGCATCTAACGCACGTTGCGCTTTCCGGGGCGGACCCGGATAAGAATGTGCCTATCACGATCTGGATGCATCGGGGGTGCGTGCCCTTTGTGACAATGGAGCACTTCGATACTTTTTATTGGCCTACTCTTAAGCCGATCATCGAAGAGATATGGTCGCACGGGCATCAGGTTTTGTTTTACGCCGAGGGCGATTGGACGGCGCATCTGGATTCGTTTGCGCAGTTGCCGGCCGGTTCGATTGTCTATCATGTTGACAAAGCGGACATCTTCGAAACACACAAAAAGATAGGGCATAAGTTCTGTCTTAGCGGCGGAATTTCGAACACGCTGCTAAGCTTCGGGACGCCGGATGAGGTGCGCCAGTGTTGCAAAAAGGTGATCGATGAGGTGGCGGGCGACGGCGGGTATGTTCTGGATGCCGAGGCTATTATGCAGAATGATACGAAGGTTGAGAATATCCGGGCGATGACGGATTTTGTGCGGGAGCACGGGGTTTATTGAGATTAACCACAAATTTGCACGAATTAGCACGAAGACATTAAGGTAGAAAGAAGGTTGGCCACAGAGGGTACAGAGAACACAGAGTAAAGAAATGGATTCCTGCTTGCGCAGGAATGACAGAATAAGGAGTTGTTCATGGGTAAAGAGAATAAGCCAAAGCGGGAGCCGGGGGTTTGTATTCCCTGGGAAGAGAAGGTTAAGGAACTGCCGACGATTTCGGGCGACAAGGAAATTGTTAAGCAAAAGTGGGAGGATGTCGATGGGTTGGGGTATGTTTATATTTGGCAGTGTTTGCTTTCGTTTTAGTGCGGAAGATGGGCTGAAACCCATCCTACGGTTTGAGAAATGGTGTGCGGCGCACACCTTACGAACTGGATTCCTGCTTGCGCAGGAATGACGATTTTTGGCACTTACTTGGGTGGATTTTGCTATGACTACGAGAATTGGTCGGCGTGGTTTTTTGCGGGCGGCTTTGGGAACTGCGGTTGGATTTCCTTATTTTGTGGCTTCCTCGGCGTTGGGTAAGGCTGGGGGGGTTGCTGCGAGCGAGCGGATTGCGATAGGGTTTATCGGGGTTGGCAGTCATGGGATCGGGATGAATTTGAGGACGTTTTTGGGCCAGCCGGATTGCCAGGCGGTGGCGGTCTGCGATGTGGACCCGAATAATATCAACAAGGCCCGCGATTTGGCGAACCAGAAGTACGGCAATAAGGACTGTGCGACGTATAAGGACTGGCGCGATGTGATTGCGCGGGCGGATATCGATGCGGTAATGATATCGACGCCGGACCATTGGCACGTTCCGATGTCGCTTGCGGCGGTGCGGGCGGGTAAGGATGTGCAATGCGAAAAGCCAACTCTGACGGTTCGCCAGGGGCGGATTCTGGCCGATACTGTGAAACGGTACGGGCGGGTTTTTCAATGGTCAACGGAGGATAGGGGCGTTTATGAGTACCACCGGATGTGCGAGCTGGTTCGCAACGGGCGGATTGGCAAGGTTCATACTATTCGTGTGGAACTTCCGAGCGGGCCTGGCAATCCTGGCAATAACAAGCCGATGCCGGTGCCGAAGGGATTCGATTACGATATGTGGCTTGGGCCTGCGCCTTTGCGGCCTTATTGCGGGCCGGACCATCTGCCTTATCAGTGGCGGTGGATTTCTGATTATTCCGGTGGACAGTTCAGCGACTGGGGAGCGCATCTATTGGACGGCGCGCAGTGGGGAAGCGATACCGAGGATACCGGGCCTGTGGAGGTCGAGGGCAAGGGTGTGTTCTGTACGGGGGGGATCTATGATACGGCCAAGCAATATGAGGTTAAGTACAAATATGCCGATGGGCTTGAGATGTTTGTTAAATCGGGCAATCCGAGCTTGCGGTTCGAGGGGAGCGAGGGTTGGATCGGGAATGTGGGCTGGCGGGCGCCGCTGCAAGCCGAGCCGAAGAATATTCTCAACTCGAAGATCGGGCCGGAAGAGATTCATCTTTATACCTGCAAAGCCGGTGAGCAACGGAATTTCCTCGATTGCGTGAAGTCGCGGAAGGAATGCTACTTCCCGCCCGAGAAAGGGCAGAGGTGCTTTACGGTTGCGCATATCGGGAATATTTCGATGCTGCTGGGGCGCAAGCTGAGGTGGAATCCGGAGAAAGAGGAGTTTGTGAACGACGGGCAGGCTAATCGGATGTTGTCGCGGGCTATGCGCAGTCCTTGGCATTTGTAGGATTTTTTTGTCGCCACGAAGACACTAAGGCACGAAGAAAGTCAGAGCAAAAAATGGAAAATGGATTCCCGCTTTCGCGGGAATGACGGTAATGCAGGACATAACTGTGAGGAAAAGATCATGAGAGTTTTAAGGATGAGAATTTGGGTGGTTTCGTTGGTTTTTGGGGTTTGTTTTTTGGTTGCTGGTAGTGTTGAGGATAAGGTTAGCCTGGTTGGTAGTGATTTTTCTCAGTGGCGGGGGGATACTGCTGCCTGGTTCGTTGCGGGGGATTCGGTTCTGGATCCCGGGAATGAGAAGCTGCTCAAAGGCAAGGCGGGGAGTGGGGTTATTATTAACGGGCCTACGGGGAGGACCCGGAATATAATTAGCAAGGCTGAGTTAGGGGATGTTCGGGCGCATGTTGAGTTCATGGTGCCTAAGGGGTCGAATTCGGGGGTTTATTTTCAAGGACGGTATGAGATTCAGGTATTCGATAGCTGGGGTGTGGCTGAGCCGCAGCATTCGGATTGCGGGGGGATTTACCAGCGATGGAGTAATAATCAAGGATTCGAGGGTCGCGGGTCCCGTGTTAATGCGTCTAAGGCGCCGGGGCAGTGGCAGACGTTCGACGTTATCTTTCGTGCGCCTCGTTTCGATAAGGACGGCAAGAAAATCGCCAAGGCGAGATTTGAGAAGGTGATGCACAATGGCGTGCTGATTCATGCGGACGTCGAGTTGACCGGGCCGACGCGGGCGAGCACATGGAACGACGAGAAGGCCTTGGGGCCGATTATGCTGCAGGGCGACCATGGGCCGGTGGCGTACCGTAACATTTGGATCGAGCCTGCAGGACCCAACCCGTTTTTTGCTATGGATACGGCGACCAAGGACGCCAAGCACCAAAGTGCAAAAGAGCAGATCGAGATGGTCAAGGAGTTGGGGTACGACGGGATCGGCCCTCATGCCGGCGGCGGACTGGCAGAAATGCTCAATGAGTGTCAGAAGAACGGGCTGCAGCTTTATGCAGCTTACGTCGGATGCAATATTGGGCCGGACCAGAAAAAATATGGGCCGGAGTTGACGCAGGCGATTGAGACACTGGCAGGAACGAATTCTATGCTCTGGCTGTTTGTGCAGAGCAACAAAGACAAGGTTTCTTCGCCTGTCGGCGACGAACGCGCGGTTGCGGTGATTCGCGAGATTGCCGATATGGCGGCGAAAAAGGGAGTGCGGGTGGCGCTCTATCCGCATACGGGGTTCTGGGTCGAGCGAGTTGAAGATGCCGTGCGGGTGGTCAAGAAGGTTAATCGCCCTAACGTTGGCGTTACGTTTAACTTGTGCCACTGGCTGAAAGTGGACGATGAGAAGAATATGAAGTCGTTGATTAAGGCGGCTATGCCTTATCTTTTCGTAGTGAGCATCAACGGGGCCGACAGCGGCGGGAATGATTGGAAGGGCCTAATTCAAACGCTGGATAAGGGCACGTTCGATGTGGGCGGGTTCCTCAAGACCTTAGCAGTCAACGGGTACACCGGACCTATAGGGTTTCAGGGATATGGGATAGGCGGCGATGCTTATGACAATCTAAAGCGAACTATGGAGGCTTGGCGGCGGCTTTCGGAGGTTATGAATTAACCGCTGAGAACGCCGCGTAAAACACGGGGCAAAATATGGTTACCAAGAATAAAGTGGAAACTCTTCAGTTGTTGCGGGATTACTTTCCGACGGCGATCTTTACCGGCATGTGCCTTGTTTTCATCAGCGAGGACTGGCGGGTCGAGCTTACCGAGCATAAGGACAAGGATTTCAGCAATTCCGACGCGGAGCCTTCGATAATACGGGTGAGGATCGGCAAGAGGGCGCTGGACGGCGATGTGATTTCGGGTCATTACCACGAGGATTTTCGGCTTCCATCGTTAGGTGAGCTTGCCGAGCAGATTGAGAAGTATGTGCAAATGGCAATCGGGGCGAACTTGCGGGAGAATATTGAGTAGTTGGGGAAAGGAACCGCCGGGTAAAATCCGGGGCTAATTATTTTGATGGTTGATCCGGCGATTCGGGAAATTGATGGGGGCGTTGTGTTCACGGCCAAGGTTGTGCCGGGCAGCAGCAGGACTTGTCTTAGCGGGCTGCTTGACGGGATGGTCAAGGTTAAGGTTTCGGCCGCGCCGGAAAAGGGCAAGGCGAATCGGTGCCTGATTGCTTTTTTGGCGAAGCATCTCGGGGTAAAGAAGAATGCCGTGACAATAGTTTCGGGGACCGGCAGTGGCGTCAAGCAGGTCCGCGTTGCGGGGGTAACGAGCGAAGTGTTGAGCAGGGAACTTGGACTGGACGGTTTGGCTTGAGAATAGGGCGCGTTTTAAGCCGGGCAAGCGGGGCTTGAATCGGGCAAATGAACTGGAAATGGCAATTCGGCAAGATAATTCTCCGGTTATATCGAGGTTTGTGGTAACATTTGGCGTTTGCTGGCAATATTATAGATGATGTGGTCGGCATTGTTATTAGTTGCTTTGACCGAACTGGATAATACTTGATGACGGAACAATCATCTCTGCTTTCATCGTCCGACGTTGAAGATGCAACCTCGCTGAAGTATATGTTCAGGCTTGCCGCGCCAATGGTGGTGACGACCATATCGTTCACGATAATGCAGTTCGTCGATAGATTCATGGTTTCCCGCCTGGGGACCGATGCGCTGGCGGCGATACTGCCTGCCGGTTTTGTCACTTTTTTGCCGAGCGGATTTGCGATAGGAGCGATGGCGAGCCTTAGCACTTTCGTCAGCCAGAGTCTGGGTCGAGGCGAGAAGAGGGAGTGTTCGAGCTACTTCTGGCAGACGGTGTGGATGGGGATCGCGTATTTCCTGGCGACAGCGGTTGTCATGTGGCCGAGCGCTCCGTGGATATTCAGGATGGTGGGACAGCCTGAGGAAATCATCCCGATGGAGGTTATATACCTTCGGATTATGCTCTATGCGCACGTTGTGGCGGTCATTAACTGGTCGTGCAATCAGTTCTTTATGGGGATACATCGACCGATCATTACGATGTGTGCGTCGTTTTGCGGACAGATTGTGAACGTGGCGGCGAACTATGTGTTGATATTCGGGAAATTCGGTTTTCCGGGGATGGGTATTGCCGGGGCCGGGTGGGGAACGTTCATCGGGATTAGCGTTGCAGCTTGTGTGAATATAGCGGTCTTTCTTAGCGGGCGGACCAGTAGGGATTTCAAGTCGCGGCGGTCGTTGAAGGTGAACTTGGGCAAGATGTATGATTTGCTGAAGGTGGGGCTGCCGGCGGGGTTCGGGCTGATGGTCAATGTTGCTTTCTGGGGGATAATATTGATCGGGTTGGTCGGAAGGCACGGCAAAGAGGTGCTGGCTGCAACCAGCGCCGTGCTCTCATACGGCGGCCTGTCGGTGATGCCGGTTGTCGGAATTGGGACCGCCCTATCGGCGGCAGTGGGCAAGACAATCGGCCAGGGACGCAAAGACCTTGCTGCGAAGCAAACAAGCGTATGCCTGCGAATCGGGCTGCTTTACATGGGACTGGTGGGCGTTTGCTTCTTTGTGTTCAGGCATGAATTGATGAGGTTCTGGTCGGACGAGCCCAGCGTAATCAAGGCCGGCGCAAATATGCTTATCTGCTCGGCATGTTATCAAGTCTTTTACGCGGCAAGAACCATTTACGGCGGCTCACTGCGAGGGGCGGGCGATACTCTTTGGCTTGCTGTCGCCTCGGCGGTCGGCGCCGCGGTCATATTGGGACTTGGCGGGTGGCTCGTGGTTACGCTGCTGCCTTCGTGGGGGTACATGGGACCCTGGATAGCCGCGGCGGCGAGTATCGCAGCAGTGGCACTGGCAAACCGGCGACGCTTCAAGAGCAACCGCTGGATGAAGATAGACCTGTTCAAGCAGCACGTGCCGGTTGTTCCGGTTCAGGACGAGGGTGTGGTTGAGTAGCTGTCTGTCGTATATTAGGGGTGTAGTTTTCATTCTACGTAATATCATTGCTATGCGGCTCGTTTAAGTTGAATATAATGTTTCCAAAATCCATCCCATCTGTTCGATTTAACAAAACATCGCAAATGCAAAATGTGTTGTCCGCCCTGACGCGACCA
>JAUVXL010000271.1 GCA_030603595.1 Sedimentisphaerales bacterium
CGTTTGCTTGCCAGTGTGGACGGCCTTGCGTTGGGCAGCGTGGCGGACTTGCAATCGGATACAATGGGAACAACGACTCTGTCCCGGTGACGCCAAAATCTGTTAAGAACTCTATATGACTTGTTCAGCAAGCCCTAAGTAAGGATGGACAAGCTGCGTTCATTGTTGTTAGAATAAGTAGGTCCGGATTTGTGTAATGCTGGAAAAGGCAGAAGGGCATGAATGGATCAAACTTCTTTCACTGTTGGGTGAGACAAGACAGCGTCGATTTGCGGCCTGCCTCTTCACGCCGGACTTTTTTCCCTCCTCGGAGGCGTCGGTTGTGAATCGAACGATTGGCACAATAGTTATCTTCTTGACGCTGACGACGGCGTTGAATACTCTTCCAGCCCAGGCGATCGAGTCGAAAGACAGCCCATTCGAAGCTCCGATTCTGGACGTCAGGCCGCGTGTGTTCATTCGACGGGGCGGCTTTGACGGGCTGACGGTTGCCAAGCTTCGCGAGGCGGCCGAGCAACAGGAGTTCGCCACAATCCGGCCGAAGTGGAAGCGAAAACCGTTGGGCCAGGCGATTGAGTGGATGATTACCGGGAACCGCCAGAGCATGGATGAGGCGGTTGCCGGCTTGAAGAAGATGCAGGTCGGCGGGAGTTCCTGGACTTATCGAGGGGCAGCGCTTGTTAAATTAGCAACGCTCTTCGACTGGCTGTATGACGAACTCGATCAGCCGACCCGAGCGGAGATTATCGCACGTATCGAGCGAGCAGCGGAAGATGCCGTTGAACACATCGAGGTGGGTCGTGCGCCTTTCTTCTACACGCGAACTCCCGGGGCATTGGCCGGCTTGGCTGTCTCCGGGATTGCCCTGCACGGTGTTAGCAACAAGGCGGGCGGCTATCTTGATGTCTTTCGCCGGTTCGGAGTCAACGAGTACTTCAATGCTTATCAGTGGGTCGAAGGAGCGGCTACCGGCGGCAACTACACTTTCGATTATACCTTCGTTGACCTACCTCAAGTCTGCGCGGCCTGGTGGTCGGCCACGGGCAACAATCCGGTGCCGTGGATTCGCGCCAAGCAGGATGGATGGATAGATGGTATTGTGCGGTTCTATCTGTGGTATATGCGGCCGGGATTTGCCTTCACCGATATTAACGACCAGTATCGCAACATTTGGAGTTCGCACGATCAGTTCTGCCAGGGCCTCGACATCGCCGCGTACGTCACCCGAAGCAACTCCGGACGTGCATGGTCGCAACGGTGGATAGGGCGTTTTGGATCGGCGCTCTACCACACGGAGTATGCCCACAATTGTATCTTTCGGGATGTGACTCTTGAAACCGAGGCGCTCCAAAATTTACCGCGGGCCGAACTGTTTGGTCGCGACAGTTGCGGCTATGGTTTTTTTCGGAGCCACTGGCCTTCTCCTGGCAAGCCGGACGACGCCACCCACGTTTTCTTTCGTTGCGGCGATCCTATGGACGTGCATGGCGGCGTTGCGGCCGGAGAATTCCAGATATTCAAATATGCCCCACTGGCGGCCCGCAGCGGGCGATACAGCTCCTACGATTCCCCGGCCGACCAGTATCATCGCAATTGCATTTCCGCCAACGTCATCCTCTTCACCGATGCAGACGACTCAAATGATCGGGGCGACCAAAATTCCAGATGCGGCTTGAAACAAGACCACAAGACTTGGGCCGACTGGCTGACCATACGCGAGCGATGCAACCTGGACGTTGCCCACATACTTGACTGGCGGGCGAATGATAGCGAGGCTCGTTGCAGAGCCGATCTGACCGCAACCAATACGAAGAGCAAATGCAAGACGTGGATTCGAGAGTTCGTGTGGTTGGCAGACAAGCACTTGGTCGTGCTGGATATTGTCGAGACGGCTTCGTCTGGGATAAAACCGCGGTGGCAGATCCATTGCCCTACGCCGCCACAGATAAGCGACCGCCAGATCACTATTAGCAATCGTCCGCCTCAGAGGTCCTGGGCTGATCCAACGTTGAAGCCCAACTCTGAAGAGGCTAAGCTCTTCTGCCGGACGGTGCTTCCACGAGATTACATTCTACTGCTGCACGCAGACGGCAAGGGCCAGGCTTTCCACGCAGACGGTCGTCGGAACGGAACCTGCGAAGTCAATCGCTACCATTGAGACTTCGGCGGCAATGTAGTGCAAATCGAACCGCGCGACGGAATACAGCAAGCGGTCTTTTTGCATGTTCTAACTGCGACCGACGAGAATGGAACAGACCCGCCCGAGGTGGTACTACAACTAATTCGCCCAGGACAGGCAGAGTTGTGCGTAGACGATGCCAAGACAATCTTAGTCGTTCCGAAGTGGTTTCATAATCCGTCAGAGGAGTGAATGAGTCAAATCAGAGCCCACTCTGGACAGGCCCGACTTCATAGGATTTCAATGTCAGGTACTGACTGATGGGATCTTAGAAAATCACACTTGGGTATTATACTTTGCATTACACTTCTGACACGACGCCGTAGATAACACTGTAGAGATTGCATAGAATATGCCTAACTGTAATATGAGTACCGTCAAGATTCAGGCGGTTGAAGCAATCGTCTGATGGCGTATATTCAGAAGTGAACCGATCGATAGTGAGGACTCGTATGTTGCTTGCTCGGGTCGCAATTTTCTTTCTCTACATAGGTGCCACATCAAATGTTTCCTCGCGGCCGGCGGAGAAGCTAATACTCGGTTTCGAAAAGGCAGAGCTGAATCAGGGCGCATACATTTCCCCGGAAGAGAAGCCGGGTCGTGAGAGTTGGTTCTATCTCCTTGAGCAATCTGAGGGGTTTGATTTTGCAGCTCGCTTCGAGTGGCCGGGTGAAACCAACCGAGCCTGGACATGGCACTGTAGGCCAGGAGAGCATACTGAAGGCGATCTGGCCTTAGTGGTTAATGTTCAACCGGCCGATCGAGACAAGGCAACAGCAACCTACCGCCAAACGGAGTCCCTCTCATATTTCTATCCCAACATCCGGAGGGGATTTGTTGAGGCCAGGCTCCTGATGACGAGTTTCCAATGGCTGGTCAAGGCCCGGCCGGATCTGCGGGACTGGTCCGACTATGACTTGCTGCGCGTGGATATCAAAAGCGACGCCACACCAGTGAAGTTGTGGCTGGCTCTCGAAGATGATGTCCTGGAACCTCCGGTGGTCAGGACTTACCAGATACCCGCAGACAAATGGATAACGCTCGAGCTTGACCTGAAAGAGGCCCAGCGAGTTCGAGACCTTGACCTGATCAAGGTCACCAATTTCTGGCTGATGGCCCGCTCATCTGTTCAGGCCACCGTCCGTATAGACAACATCAGGATAGCCGGGCTGGGCACGCCGGCCCGTAACGAGCTTCTTCAGGATAATAGTACGATGGCCGTTCCCGTCGTTCGGCTAAAGCGGCCTGAAGGGGCGAGCATCTCCTCGGCAGCGAAGCCCGATCGGACTATCGTGAAGCTTGAGGAACCCGTCGTAGTGGGTCGCGGCTCAATCGTGCCATTCGGATGGGTGGCTGCTTATGACAACAGGTTCATTTTAGTTGCCTATAGCACCAAAGACAAAACCGATCCTGAAGCCAAGGACGAAGCCAGAGTCGTTCTTACTGACGATGGTGGCCATAGCTGGAAGCGACTTGCCGACCCGGCGGCGCGCAATCTTGATCATGGAACTGCCAGAGGCTGCGCTATCGACATGAGTGGCGAAGGAGTTGCCGTATCCAGTGGCCCGGGATGTGCCGGTCTGGGCAACGCAAATCCCAGGCAGCATCTGACCAAGTACACTTTTACCGGCGAAGGCTGGCAAGCAGAGCATCCGGTAATCCTTGATTCAGATATTCGGCACTGCGGTTCGAATGCCTCGGTGGTGCGCCTTCGCAGGGGGGCCTTCAAGGGGCGCCTATGGGCCAGTTGGGGCGAGATCGGACGTGAACATGCAATAGGAGTACATGCAAAGTACTCTGACGATGATGGTCGAACATGGATTCCCTGGGGCAAGGGAGCGGCGCTTCCGGGTTCGCAATCGGCCGACTGGTCCGACGGAACCTACAGCTACCCCGAAGCCGTAGTCTGTCCCTACAAAGACCATGTCGCGTGTTTCTGGCGGCACAAACGCGGCTGTGGTGTGAAATGGTCGGTCTTTGACGGTTCGGGCTGGACGGCCCCCGTAGAGGTTTCGCCGATTACACTCGATGGTATGGACGGTGCTTACCGGGCAACGATGTCGGCAGTTACCAGAGGCAACCGCGAAATATTCTTTACCGCTACGGGCCTTAAGACGGTCTTGCGCTGGGACGGCAAAGCATGGCACACTGAGCCAATCCGTATCGAAGATGGGGGAATGCTCTCGTTAGCCGGCGATGTTGTGGTGATCTTCACCTCCGGGAAAGTAAACCGCAGATGGAAGGGTATCCGTTGGCAGCGCCGTACAGCTCTCCGCTGCTTCCAACGCCTGCCGAGCGGCCGATGGGAGGGCCCTGTGAATCTTACACCTGAATTCGATATCGATGAGTATCGCTCGCTTGCGGGCTTTTCAGTGCCCGCTTACGCCCCGGAGAATTTTGTCCCGCTCGCCTGGAGCGATCATGGTGAGGGCCTGGTTAAGCTCCTGAAAGTCCCGGTACCCCTTCGGAGCAAAGACAAGTAGGCTACAAGGCTGTCAGTTGAGTTCCCTCGATAGGCTTGTTACCATTAGAAACGATGTCTGGTTTCAG
>JAUVXL010000040.1 GCA_030603595.1 Sedimentisphaerales bacterium
CGGGTCTATCTTTTCCAGAGTACAAGCACTGAGTATTGTTGCCTTTAGAAGCTGAAACCGCAAGAGGAAATTTTGAGAATTGAGGGTTAGGGGGCGGGCGGTTTGAGGATGTGTTGGGATATTGTCTCTGCGACGATTTTGTGTCCGAGGGGGGTCCAGTGCTGGTCGTAGGTGAAGTAGGTCTGGGTTCCTTGGGCTGTGGCTTTTCGCAGGGGCCGGGTGAGACTGAGGAATTCGATTGATTCGGTTCGGCAGAAGTCCTCGACGGCGGATTCCTGGACATTGTGGCGGGTTAGGAGGACGTCGATGAGCTTGTCGGCGGGGGGGAGGCTTTTTTGCTTGAGCGCCATGAAGGCGCGCAGTTGCTCCGGCGAGACTGTCTCGGTGATTAGGGGCAGGAGGAGATGGGGCTTGTCCGGGGCGTAAGCGATTATCAGGCGGATATGCTTTTCGGTGCATAGGTTCTCGATATCGCGCAAGGCTGCGAAGGTTTTCTTTACGCCTTGAGATTCGAGGAAGGTTTCCTTAGTGACGAAATGTTCGAGGAGCCTTTTGATTTTGAAGGTGTAGTAGTTTCCGTTGGCCCCGGCGGGCACTGCTACGGGTAGCCACGAGAGTGCTCCGGCCGATTGGGGTTTTGGGTTGGGAACGGGGCGATTGGGGTCGGTGGCCGGGCGGACGGTTATTGTGGTGCCGAAGGAGCGAATGAGGAAATCCTTTAAGGCGTTGCGGATCGGGGACTCTTTGAAATAGCTTTCGATTTGGTCTAAGAGGGTGTTCTTCTTGCGGTAGTTGCTGTCACGGAAATCGTTTCCCTCGTAGAGGAGGCAAATAACTGTTTTCGGGGATAGCTCGGGGCCGAATTTTTTGAGTGTTTCGAGATAAGTGCCCGGGTGGCCTGCGGACATGCCGAGGTTGTAGATTGTCTGCTTGTTTTTCCCAGCGAGTAGGGTCGGCCAGGCGTCTTGGTCTGTTACCTTCGATCCTTCCGCGAAGGAGTCGCCGAGGATTACTATGTCGTATTTTTCGAGGTCGGTGGTGTTGCGGAATCCTCTTTTGTCGGTTGTTAGCGTGTAATCGATATCGGGGTAGCCGGGCGGCGTCTTGGGGTAGAGGAAGGCTTCTTCGGGGACGTCCCGGGCTGTTCCGGTTTGGACGGTGTTGGGAGGACGATGGAAATAGTTTTTTTCTTCGACGTATCGCTTGGGTCTGGTTATCAGGCGTGCGGCGATGTCCACGACAATTAGCGAGAGGAGGATGGAAACGGTTATGGCGATGACTTTGAACTTGCGTTCTTTTTCGTTTTTCTCGTTGACCCAGGTCAGATACAACGATGCTGCGGCGATTGGGAGCAGGATGAATGCGAGTGTGAGATGGCCGAGGCTGTATCGGCCGAGCAGGACATTCCTATTCTGGGCGATCAGGTAGGCGACGTTGCTCGGTATGATCCATACGAGGGCGGTTATGAGCAGCGTTATGGCGGTCTTAATCCATTTGATGCGGTTCGAGTTGGTCGTGGTTTTGATGCCCATAACAATCCTGTAACGTTGTTGTTTGTTTCTGTCAGTTGGATGAATGCGATATTTTACTCGAAACCTGCGGTAAAACCGCAGGCTAAATTGGCTGCCGGCGGCGAGCAATTCAGTTTGGCGTATCAGGAGTCTCGGATATTTTCCCGTCGTCTGCGATGGTTAGGTTGTTGCCGTTTTTGTCTGTGATTCGGAGGTACAGGCCCCAGGCTCCTGTTCTTTGGGAGACTTCCGCGATTAGGGTGTTTTGGCCTTTGATTAGGGCGGCTTCGGCGGATTCGGCGTCTATTGCGGCGCTGCGGAGTGCGAGGACTTCGGTGACCAATTCGCCGTTTAGCCAGAGGCGGAGAGCGTCGTCGCTGCCGGTGAAGATCTTAATGCTGCGGGGCTTGTCGGAAGTTAAGGTGCGGACGACGTAGCCGACGATGTTTTGACGCTGCTCGTTCGGGAAGTGGGGGAGGAAATCGACGTAAGCGGTTGCGGAGGTTGCCGTATCGGTCGAGGCGGCGGATTGTTTTATTGCTTCGAGCCTTTTTTCATCGACGGGTGCAAAGGATGCCGGGTCGTTCCAGGCGGTTGTCAGTGAGGCGAATCGCCATGAACGGACGAAGGATGTGGGCATTAAGGTTTTGAGTGGGACTGTTTTGGCGAAGCCGCGGGCGTCGATGATTCTTATAACAGGTTTGTCGCCGGTGAGGTATTTGCCGAATTTGGCCATGGGCACAGCGATATTTCGCGGTGGCGGTTGGTTATAGTCGATCGGCACGTGCCCGGCGGCGATTCCTTCGGGGCCGAGGACTACTGCGCCTATGCCGTTTTCCGACGAGATTCGGATTGTGCGGAGATTGTCTTCTGCGGTGACGACGGTTTTGTCTTGGCCGGTGGAATCTTTATTGTCGAGTGCGAACCATCGGTTGAATTTGAGCCATGCGGCGCTGGGGGGGGCCCAGCAGGCGATTTGGGTCTCGTTGAATTCGTATGGCTCGTTTCGGCGAGCGTGGGGCGGTTCGATGAGGGTGAATGCTCGGTTGAAGCGGTCGAATCCTCGGGTCATGATGTCGTGGTGGGATTGGCTGTGTGGCAGGCCGAAGGTGTGGCCCAGTTCGTGGAGTGCTGCTCCGATGGTTGTGGATGCGGTTGCCCAGAAGGTGTGGCGTCCGACCGAATCGCTGAAGAATCTGGTTGTGTCGATTCTTGTCGTATCAGTGAAGGTTTCTTGGGCGTCTGCGATGCTGCTTGGCCATGTGAAGAGATTTGCGCCTCCGAAGAGGGCCAGTTGGCCGCCTCCGAGTGCGGTGTGGGCGTATGCTTTCTTCGTATTGGGGTCGAAGCGGGTGAAAGCGGGGACGACGAGGTTTTTGGCGTAGGGGTTCGGGTGGTTGCGTCGTATGAGTCGGTCGGCATACTGCCAGAGCTTGAGACCGGTCATTTTGTGGTAGTGTTCGGCTGGTTCGTCGGCCTGGAGGGTGCGGACGTTGACTCGTCCGGCTTCGTCGAGTTCGAGGTTGAAGGTTGTTCTGCCGAAGCCGAGGTCGTGCATGCGCTCGGCGGTGAAGGTCTGCATGAGCTTCATTGCCGTGCCGAGCTTGCCGCGATAGTCTTGCGGGTCGTTTTCAATGGGGGTCTGGTATTCGGTGCTGCCGGTTTTGTCCGTCAGGAAGAATACGCGGACTATATAAGGGTTTGTCTGGGGCTTGTAGTTGAGCATGAGGGGGAGTTCTTCTTTGCCTGCGCGGATTATCAGTTTATTGGGGCCTGGGACGAGTTCGGCAAGGGCCTTGAAATTGCCTTTGTGGGCCAGGGCTTTCATCTTGCGGGTGGTTCGGCTGGACGAGGTGTTGATGATGGTGACGTATGTTGCTTTGGCGTCGGCGAGAGTTCCTCGGATTAGGGGGACGGAAAAGCGAATCGTTGTATTGTCGGTGTAGTTTGTCAGGCGAATGGATGGGTGGTTATCTTTTTTGGATGGGGCCATCCCCAAGCTGCGCTTGAGGCTGCCACCCCGAGCCTTGTAAGCTTTACTTATGATGCCGCATGGGCCGGAGCCCATCTTAGCAGTTGTAGCGGCCGGCGCCGAAGTACAATACATGACGATCCAGACGGTTATGATTAATAATGACTTCTTTATCATGTGCGTAGGATAAACGATTTGGTGGCGGTTGTTAAGTATGATCAGGCGGGAATATTTACATGCGCGTGATGTCCGGGGTGGCAGGACGCGGGCTGGAAGCCCGCGATACGCGCGGGCGAGACGCCCGCGACACAGTTGTATTGTGCACGGCTAAACGCACGCGGTCGAAAGCGGGGGGCAATGTTGAGATTGCCACGTCACTTTGTTCCTCGTAATGAACTAAGAAATCACATTCGGTACGATGTTATTTGTAAGTGTTGTAATAGAAAGATGTTAGTGTAATTCAGCCAATATCTTAGTTTATTTTGCATGCCTCCCGAGAATCCGGTCAGGTACTCGCAATGACGGCGGGTGGTTAGATTTTATCGAATGTGAATTTGTGTGCTTTTGCGTCTATTTTTATTTTGTCTCCGTCTGCGAATTTTCCTGTTAGTAGTTCTTTTGCGAGGCGGTTTTCGAGTCGCTGCTGGATTGTTCGCTTTAGCGGTCTTGCGCCGAAGGCGGGGTCGTAGCCTTCGTCTATGATTTGAGAGCGTGCGGCGTCGGTGAATTCGAGGTCGATATTGCGTGCGCTGAGGCGGTCGGCGAGGTAGCCGAGTTGGATGTTGGCGATCTTGATGAGGTTGTCCCTGGTTAGCATGTGGAAGACGATTATCTCATCGATGCGGTTTAGGAATTCCGGATTGAAGACCTGCTTGAGGACGTCCTTGACGTGCGCCTCGATCTCCCAGTCTGCTCCGGATTCCTCTGTAAGCTGCTGGATCTCGAAGCTGGCGAGGTTGCTTGTCATTATTATTACGGTGTTCTTGAAATCTACTGTTCTGCCTTTGCCGTCCGTTAATCGGCCGTCGTCGAAGACCTGTAGCAGGATATTGAATACGTCGGGGTGGGCCTTTTCGAATTCGTCGAGCAGTATTACGGAATATGGCTTGCGGCGGACGGATTCTGTTAGCCGGCCTCCTTCGTCGTATCCGACGTATCCGGGCGGTGCGCCGATGAGCCGGGCGATGGAGTGCGGCTCCATGAACTCGCTCATGTCGATGCGGACCATTGCTTGCGGGTCGTTGAAGAGGAAGTCGGCGAGGGCCTTGGAGAGTTCTGTTTTTCCGACTCCTGTTGGGCCGAGGAAGAGGAACGTTCCGATGGGCTGATTCGGGTCGCCCAAGCCGGAGCGGCTTCTGCGGACTGCGTTACAGAGCGCGGCGACGCCTTCATCCTGGCCGACAACTCGCTGCCGGATGCGCTCCTCCATTTTCATCAAGCGGTCGCGTTCGCCGCTGAGCAATCTGGCTATGGGTATGCCGGTCCACTTTGCGACGACCTGTGCGATGTGCTCTTCTGTTACTTCGTTGTGGAGTATTTTTCCGTTGCCTGATTCGGTTAGAGCGGCCTCTTTTTCTTCGAGGTCTTTCTTGAGGTTTGTGATTGTCTCGTATTTCAGGCGGGCGGCGGCCTCGAGTTCTCCTTTTCGCTGGGCTTCATCGAAGCGGTTCTGAGCGTCTTCGAGTTGCTGCTTTAGGGCTTTTATATGGTCGATGTCGCCTTTCTCGCTCTCCCAGCGAGCGGTAAGTTCTTTGTCGCGGGCCTGCAGGTCGGCGAGCTGCTTTTCGGTGTTTTTGAGGCTTTCGGCGCTTGCCTGGTCGGACTCTTTCTTGAGTGCCTCGCGTTCGATTTGGAGTTGTATGATTTTTCTTCGGATGCCGTCGAGCTCGGCCGGGAGTGAATCGTTTTCGATTCTCAGCTTCGAGGCGGCTTCGTCTATCAGGTCGATTGCCTTGTCGGGGAGCCAGCGGTCTGTTATGTATCGGTTCGAGAGGGTTGCGGCTGCGACGAGGGCTGTATCGGTGATTCGGACGCCGTGGTGGGTGTCGTAGCGACCTTTGAGGCCCCGAAGGATTGCAATTGTTTCCTCGACGCTCGGCGGGTCGATTGTTATGGGCTGGAAGCGTCGTTCGAGGGCTGCATCTTTTTCTACGTGCTTTCGGTATTCGTCGATTGTGGTTGCGCCGATGCATCGTAGCTCGCCTCGGGCGAGAGATGGTTTTAACAGGTTGCCCGCATCTACGGCTCCTTCGGCTTTGCCTGCGCCGACTACGGTGTGCAATTCATCGATGAAGAGGATTATTTGCCCTTCGGCGGCGATGACTTCTTTGAGGACTGCTTTTACTCGATCTTCGAATTCGCCTCTAAATTTTGTTCCGGCTATTAGCGCGCCCATATCAAGGGCGATGATTCTCTTGTTTTGCAGGCCCGTGGGGACGTCGCCTGCGATAATTCTCTGTGCGAGGCCCTCGACTATTGCTGTTTTGCCGACGCCCGGCTCGCCTATCAGGACGGGATTATTTTTTGTTCGGCGGTTGAGGACCTGCATGCAACGGCGGATCTCTTCACCCCTGCCGATGACGGGGTCGAGCTTTCCTTTCCTGGCCATGTCGAGCAGGTCGATGCCGAATCTCTCGAGGGCCTTGTACTTGGCTTCTGGGCTTTCGTCGGTTACCTTTTCGCCGCCTCGGATGTCCTTGAGGGCGCTTTCGATTTGCTCTGGGGTTATCGAGTTGAGAACGAGCAGTTCTTTGGCGTCGCTTTGAATCGAGGCCAGGGAGATCAGCAGGTGCTCGACGCTGAGATAATCGTCGCCCATTTTGTCGGCTCGGTTTTGGGCGTCGAGGACGACCTGACTGAGGGCCGGGTCGGGCATGAGTTGGGCGCCGCCGGGTGATGTTCCCTGGGGCAGGTGGTTAAGCTCGCTCTCGGTCATCTCTTTGACTCTCGCAACGTTGGCGCCGATTTTTTTCAAGATCATCACGGCCATACCGGTATCGTCGCCGCACAGGGCGCTTAGCAGGTGCAGGGGCGTGAGCACGGTGTGCGACCTGGCCATGACAATCTGCTGGGCCGTCGCCAGTGCCTCCTGGGCCTTCAATGTGAATTTGTCGAATTTCATAGCTACAAATCCTCGCTTTCGTGCGGGTAGAATTCGTTCGTTCTATAGGTACTCTAAGCAAATGAGCAAACAGCGTGCCGGGAGGTTATCAAAACTGTAAGCTAAGTAGCAATAAGCAGTTGTGGTTGTGGAGAGTTTTAGGATATGTGCCATTTTGGCAGTATCGGCATGTTACAAGCAGGGGGCAAGTTGGACAAATGATGTGTGACGCCTTTGCCCTTCAGTGGTCGAGAGGCTTTTAGAAACCAGGAGTTATTCGTTTTCCCTGATGAGTTTATAAAGCTTCATATTCTTGATTCCTATCCTTTCATAGTCGGCTTCATCATCGAATTCGATAAGGCAGACTGCATTGTTACCCATAGGCTTTGCTGCTATTGCTCGACATTTGAGATTTGGAAAATATTGGGCGGCGAACTTCACAAGATTGGCTACTTGAAACCATCCCAATTTATCGCGCTCATCGGGGCTTTTTGCTTCGGTTGGAAGGATATATTCTACTCCGTCTTCATCCACTCCCACGTATAGGTCGTCTATTTCGATTTGTCCCTCGCCTGAGATTGTCGTTCTAATGTGTGACTGTAAGTGAAAACATGTTACACCTGTGAATATGTCGATCAGGCGGTTATATCTTAATGTGGATAAGAGGCCCTGTTCGTCATTTGCCGTATACTTTTGGACGATTTCGGGCAGAGCGTTCAGGATTTCTATGTGGGCAAGGCCTTGTTGAATCTTGATAAAAGGCGCTCTCGTAGTTCTCGCAAACGAGAACTTCCCCTTCCCTTTTGGGACCAGTATCCAGTTCCCAGCAGCCAGAATCGCGTCCGGCAATGCTTTTCGCGTGCGGTAAGTATATACAACGTCAGGCGGATTTCTCAGGTCTAACTTCAACTTTCTTGCTGTTTGCACTAATTCGTCTTTGGTAAAATCTAATTTATCTTTTGTTTTGCTCGACTTGTACTTTTGCCTGAATAAAGCAGCGATTATTTTGTCGTAGTCCGCCAAATTCTTATTGTCCGCCATGACGCCCTCCTATTTATTTTCAAGAATAAGGACATTTTCATCTATTTGCATTTTGGTTGCGGTTGCAGTTCTTGTTCGCCACAGCTCTATGGCATTGACTTTGTAGCCGAGCGAATCGGCAATTTCCGCCAGTAGTTCCGCGGTGGGGATATGAACCCGGAAGAAAGACATCTGATCGCCAACCACATACGCCAGTTTGCAGTTCGGGGCAAGGAACGGCTTGAGAGTCTTGAAATGCCTGTACATTCCTCCGAAGTAATGCAGGACAATTTTGTTGTAATGCTTTTCGAAACCTGAAGTCTTTTTGAGTTCGAGTCTTCTTTTCTCAATCTCATCCGCGATGGCGGTTATCCTTGAGAATTCTTGTATGTACTGACTGTCAGTATCTGCGACAAAGACATTTCGTGAGTTGCTGCGCAGGAGCCTATTCTTGATGGCTCTTAAATCCTTTTTGTCGCGGATGAAGTCGAGCAAGACGCTTTCCAGTCTGGTGCTGCGTGTATAATCCTTTTCGTTTGGGTAGGGTGGAGACGTGATAATTGCATTTATTCTTGCATCCAGGTTCCTGGGTAGATACTTATCGACTTCTCTTGCGTCACCGGAGATGATCTGTGCTTGTTTAAGAAATGATGTTTTCTCCACATCGGCTATCATCCTCTCGGCGATGTTTGCGAATGTCCGGATGGATTCTATATCAACCTTCGGCTTTGTTCTGCCGATTTCCGGGCCAAATCTGATGTTGCCTGCTTCCTTTACGATAAAGGTGGCAAGCGCAATCAGAAAGAAATCTCTTGCAACTGGCTCGCTGATATTCCGTACTATTTCCCTGACTATGAGGACTTTCTGCAAAGGTTTCGGAGAGATAAATCCTGTTGGGATGACTTTTTTCTGTTGTTCGGATAGGTTCATCTCATGCTTGATGGTAAGTTGCGTGAGTTCTGTTTCATAAGTGAAGAGGTCTTCCTGTGGTTCGGGTATCCCGTGATATTGATATGAAGCCTTCATCGAACAGTATATCCAGGCCAAATACTCGCGCAGCATCTGCGGGTCGTAAGCTGCATGAGTTTTGACTTTGGATGCAAGAACTGCTATAGGGTTAGCCTCCAAACCAAAACACGAAATTCCGTTTTTTACGGCTTCGACCGGTGTGGTGCCCGTTCCACAGAAGGGATCGAGGATGATGTTGTCGTCGGCTAAATCAAACCTTTCGATATACTCCCTTACCAGATGGGGGGGGTATCCGAGGATGAACTGATACCAATTATGGATTGCCAAATCGTCGGATTGGATCTTGTTTCGTTTAGCGTTTGCAAGTGTTTGGGTATTTGTCACCTTTATAACCTTTATTGGATACAGGTTTTAGACTCCGATGTTACAGGATATGACAATTTGCCAGTTCATCCTGGCTGTAAGATATACACAGGCCCAATTCTTGTCAACCCAAAACTCAATATCCTCAGCCAGCAGCCGACTGAGGTCGTTATTGGTCAGCGCAAACCGACAAAACACCGATGGTTTCTATTCGTGTCGATAGATGTCCCATCCCATGTAGTTTCCGAGCGCTTCTGTTACTGCGTCGGCCTTTTGGGAGAGGTTTACTGCGACGTGGTGCTCGAATCCCATTCTGCAGACGTATTGCATGAGGTCCTGTAGGTTCGGGATTCTCATAACGCCGTATCCGCCGAAGGTGTCGAGCTTGTCATTTGTGAATTGGCCCTGGCCGACGTAGGCGCTGATAACGCCTGATGCGTCGTCGGTGGTGGTTCTGCAGAATGTGGCCTTGTTGGGGGCGATTCTGCCGGCGACGGTTCCGTAGGTGCTGTCCTTGCCGACTGCGCCGGCGATGATCGCCTGGTAGTCCATCTTCGATTTCTTGAAGAAGGATTTGGGGAGGTTGGAGCAGTGGAAGAGGACGCATTTATCGGGATCGTCGGCGTAGTTGTTGTTCCAGTCGAGAATTGCGCTTGGCGTTCCGGCGGCTAATTGGAGGACGTACATCGCCAGCAGGCCTGTGATATCGACCTCGCATGCGCTGGGGAGAAGCGACTCGCTCATCATGCTCATAATGGTGCAGGGCACAATGCCGAAGAACTCTTCGAGGCTTGTCCAGCATTGCACTGCCGTTCCGGCGAGATCGTTTTCTGCGACCCAGCGATCGACCACATAGCCGAACTTCGCCATCTTCATTAGGGAGTCGGCGGGGACGGATTCTGTGGCGATGTATTTCTTGATGGTGCTCAGCTTCTTCTTAACTGCTTTATCGCTGTCGGCGAGGCGCCCGACCATTCCGAGGATTTCCGAGAGATCTATGGTCTGGACGGAGATGCCGGAGAGTTCGAGTATCTTCTCGCTGAAGCGGACGGTGTCGAAGGCGTTGGGGCGTGCGCCGACGGCGCCGAAGCGGACGTTTTTGAGGCCCTTGACGACTCGGCAGATAGATGCGAATTCGTCGAGGTCCTGTTTGAATTCGGCGGAATTGGCTTTTACGGTGTGCGATTGTGTAAGGGTGAACGGGATGCCTGCCTGTCTGAGGTTGTTGCAGACGCTGATCTTGCCGCAAAAGGAGTCGCGGCGATTGGCTATTGTCATATTCGCCTGGGTGTCGGGTTCGGCGTGGATTAAGATGGGGACGTTGAGGCCGGAGCGCTTGATTGTCTCTGCGACGCCTTTTTCATCCCCGAAATTGGGCAGGGTGACGATTGTGCCGTCGATCTTCCCGCTGTTCTGCGCAAAAAGCTCGGCGCACTTCTTGGCATCGGCATAGGTTTCGACGGCTCCGTACTTTGTTCCGTCAGCGGCGGACATCGACAGGGCGACGGAGGCGAAGCCGTTCTTTTTTAGAACATCAAGAATGTCTTTTCTTCCCTGCTTTGCCAGGGCATCGGGGAAGAAGCCCCGGTTTCCGACGATGACTGCGAATGTTGTCTTTTTCATTTTGCCATTCTCCTTTAGTCTGCTCCGTTAAGCCAAGTTTTCTTCTCGGGCCAGATGCTTCGCTCCGCTCAGCATGACATGACAAGTGCGTCCGTTATGGCGGATTAAGTTTTCTGGCCGTAGTAGGCGTTTTCTCCGTGTTTTCTTAGATAGTGTTTGTCGAGCAGTGCCTTGGTTATTGGGCCTTGCTTCGGGTTTATCGTTATTGTTGCGAGAGCCATTTCCGCGGTTTTTTCGAGAACGACCATTGATTCGAGCGCCGCCGATGCGTCCTTGCCCCATGTGAAGGGCCCGTGGTTGGCGACGAGGACTGCGGGGAACTGAGCGGGGTCCAAATCGGCGAATCGTTTAACGATGGCTTTGCCGGTGTTCAGTTCGTAATCCGTTTTTATGGCCTGCTCGGTCATTACTTCGGTGAGTGGTACGGGGCCGTAGTAGAAGTCGGCGTGGGTGGTGCCGAAACATGGGATTTCGCGGCAGGCCTGTGCCCATGCGGTGGCGGCGGGTGAATGAGTGTGGCATACGCCGCCTATGCCGGCGAAGTTTCGGTAAAGCTCCAGATGCGTGGGCGTATCGGAGGATGGGTTTAATTCTCCGTTGAGTTTATTTCCGTCCAGATCGAGCAGGACGATTTTGCCGGGAGTGAGGTCGTCGTAGGCGACGCCGCTTGGCTTGATGGCCACGACGCCTGCCGAGCGGTCTATTCCGCTTACGTTGCCCCAGCTATATATGACGAGGTTATGGCGGGGAAGTTGGATGTTTGCATCGCAGACGGCTTTTCTTAGTTGGTCGTGCATAATGGTTCTTTCAGGCGTTGGCGCGGTCCTTGATGTTGAGAAGGTCCTTCATCACATCGCCGAGTTTGGCGGAGGAATCCTTCAGGCCGAAGGCGTCGTGGAGTTGTTTGTAAAGTGTGTAAAGCTGCTTGTATATTTCTTGGTTTTCCGCCATTGGTTTGAAAGTAACATCCTTAATGCCGCACATTGCGGCCTGGGCTTTTGCGAAGTTGTCGTAGCCTCCGGATCGGGCGCCTGCTACTACAGCGCCCGCGATAGCGGCGCCGAGGGCGCAGCTTTGGGCGGAACGTGATATCTTCATTTCTCTGCCGGTGACGTCGGCGTAAATTTGCATTAGTAGTGGGTTCTTCTCTGCGATTCCGCCGCAGTTTATTACTTCTGCGACTTTGACGCCGTATTCTTCGAATCTGTTTATGATTGTCAGGGCGCCGAAGGCTGTCGCCTCGATCAATGCCCGGTAGATTTCTTCCGGTTTTGTGTGCAGGGTTTGGCCGAGGAGCAGGCCCGTTAATCTCTGATCCACGAGGATTGTTCTGTTGCCGTTGTTCCAGTCGAGTGCGAGCAGGCCTGACTGGCCTGGTCTTAGGTTTGCGGCTTTTTCTGTTAAGGCTTCGTGCGAGCCGGCGGCGACGTAGTTTACAAACCAGTTGAAGATGTCACCGACTGCGGACTGGCCCGCTTCGAGTCCGAAGAAGCCGGGCAGGATCGAGCCATCGACGATGCCGCATATTCCGGGGATATCGGCGAGCTGCTGCGACGAATCTGCGACGAGCATGTCGCAGGTGCTCGTGCCGATTATTTTGACGAGCTTTCCGGGTGCGATGCCCGATCCGACTGCGCCTAAGTGTGCGTCGAAGGCGCCGACTGCTACGGGGATTCCGGCAGTCAAGCCGAGCTTTTGTGCCCATTTGTCTGTGAGGTCGCCCGCCTTGGCTTCGACGGTGTAGGTCTCATTGTATAACCTGTCGCGAAGCTCGCCGAGTTTGGGGTCGAGGTTTGCGAGGAATTCTTTAGCTGGCAGGCCGCCCCAATCGGCGTTGAACATAGCTTTGTGGCCTGCTGCGCAGCGGCTTGGCTTGATTTGGTCGGGCTGCTGCGTGCCGGTCAGGACGGCGGGGACGTAATCGCAGCATTCGACCCAGGTGTATGCGGCGTCGAAGACTTTTGGGTCGGTTCGCAGGCAGTGGAGGATTTTGCTGAAGAACCATTCGGATGAATACGTGCTTCCGCATTTGTCGAGGTATTCCGGGTGCTCTTTTTCGGCGAGTTCGGTAATCTCGGCGGCCTCGGCGTGGCCCGTGTGGTCCTTCCAGAGCCAGGCGTTGGCGTTGGGGTTGTCCTTGAATCGGTCCGACATGCTCAGCGGCGTGCCGTTCTTATCGACGGGGATGGGGGTCGAGCCGGTGGTATCGACGCCGATGCCTATTATGCCGGCGGTATCGAAATCTTTGTGAGCTTTCTTTGCCTTTGCCAGCGCCTCTTTGACGGTGGCTTCGATGCCCTTGATGTAGTCGGCGGGGTTCTGGCGTGCGAGATTGTGGTCGGCGGGGTCGAGGATTATTCCTGCATCTCCTGTTTCGTATTCATAGACGGCAGTGCCGAGTTCATTGCCGTCTGCGACATCAACTATTACACACCGCACCGAGTTGGTGCCGTAATCCAGGCCGACTGTGTAAGCCATCGAATAATCTCCTACAAAAAAGGCGTTGCCGGAAGCGTTAGTTCAACCAGAAACTGAAATACAGATAGAGGCCGAGGACCAGGCTCAAGACCACGACGGTCAGCACGACGTCGAACGCACCCCAGCTTTCTCGGCGTTCCTTCTTCTGCTCGGCAGTCGCGGTGGCATAAGTCAGGCCGACGATTTGTTCGGGATTCGGCGGGGCGCTCAGCAGTGAGACTATGATAATGGTAGCGAAGCTGATTAGTATGAGCCATCCCGTAGCGAAGAGGAAGTTGTATTGCCCGACATAGACCAACCAATCGGGCGATGTAATTACGGGATTCTCCCCGCCTGTAAGTGCTTGGATAACGAGCTTGGCCATTCCCGCGATAAAACCGATCACCAGGCCTGCAACCGCCCCCTTGCCGTTGATCCGCTTGGAGAACAGTCCGAGCAGGAAGACGGCTGTGATCGGCGGGGCGAGATAGCCCTGGACGCTCTGGAGGTATCTATACAGACCGCCCTGGGAAATTCTCTGCATCACCGGTATCCAGACAATGCCCATCGCCACCACAAATATTGTTGCAACTCTCCCGACGGTGACGAGGTGGCGTTCGGATGCCTGCGGGTGGATCTTCTCATAGATATCGATGGTGAAGAGCGATGAGCAGGAATTAAAGAGCGATGAGAGCGAGCTCATCAAAGCGGCCAGGAGTCCTCCGACGACCAGGCCGCGGAGACCTATCGGCAAGAGGGAGCTTACCATAACTGCGAAGACCTTGTCTCCGTCAAGGACTGTCTCGCCGTCGACGATTTTCGGGGGGATCGTAACGATTCCTTTTTGATGCAGTGCATAGCCGATCAGGCCAGGGACGATGAAGATCAGGACGGGCCAGACTTTAAGGAAGCTTCCCCACAGTGCGCCTCGGCGGGCGTTTTTCAGGTCCTTGGCCGAGAGCGTTCTTTGGACGATATATTGGTCGGTGCACCAATACCAGATTCCGATGATGGGCGATGCGATGAGCACGCCGAGCCAGGGGAAATCCGGGTCTGTATTCGGTCGCCACAGGGCGAAGTTCTTGGCGTTCTCGCTGCATATCGCCTGCAGCTCGCCCCATCCGCCGAGCTTGTTCAGGCCGATAACTGTAATGAAGAAGGAACCTACTAACAAGATAACTGTCTGGATGGTGTCGGTATAGACGACGGCGCGCAGGCCGCCGAGAACCGTATATATGCCGGTCAGAGTGACCGTCAAGAGGGCGCCGATCCAGAAGGCGTCGAGGAAGATGGTGTCGGTAACTTGCCAGCGAAGCTCGGGCAGGAGGACATTGAAGACGATGCCGCCTGCATAGACTGTGACGGAGACTTTGGTGAAGACATAGGCCACGAGCGAGACAATCGACAGTATCCATCGTGAGGCGGGGTTGAATCGTCTTTCGAGGAATTCGGGCATTGTGAATACCTTCGAGCGGTAGTAGAAGGGGACGAATATCCAGGCGAGCAGTACGACGCACCATGCGTGGAGCTCCCAATGGGCCATCGCCATTCCGCTGGTTGTGCCTTGTCCTGCGAGTCCGACGATGTGCTCTGAGCCGATATTCGATGCAAATACCGAGGCGCCGATAACAAACCACGGCATGTGTCTGCCGGCGAGGAAGTAGTCGGTAGAGGATTGCTGCCGCTGCCTCATTATCCAGAAGGCAATTCCCATGATGAGTGAAAAATACGCGGCTATTACAATCCAGTCTATTACGTGGAAACCCATTGGCTGCCTTTCTATATAAATCGGCTGTGAAAGAGCCCGCCGTCGGCGGGTTGGCCTGATGGTCACGATTTTACCGGGTGCGTAGCGGTTTTCAAGGGTGGTTTTGCCAGATTTTGCGTTTTCGCGGTCGGTTTGCAGGGGTCACGTGCAGTTCTGATTTACCGCCGAGATCGCGGAGACCGCAGAGAGAAAGTTCAAATGTGCCGGTTGGGGTAGTTTGAATAGGTGTACGGCGGGGGAGTTTTTGGGAATCTTTGCTTTAGGGTCGGGTTTTTGTGTCGATAATACGGGTGTAGTCTCAAAGCGCAAAATGTACATAAGGAGACAAAGCCGATGAGAACGAAAAAAGGCATATTTAGTATCGCTGCGGGGTTGATCGTATGCGTGGTTTTGGTCTGGTATTCGAGCGTAATTGAAGGTTATGGAAAGACTTATGAGATAAGGCCTGAAATAAGGCTGCCGGAGCACAGGACCGACGCCGCCCGCGCGATAGATGCCTACGAGCGGTTGATGGATCGATATATGTCGTTGAGCGAGAGGAACTTCAACAGCATTAACGTGAATCTCAACACTGTTACGACGAAACTGGATTCGATCGACAGCAAACTGGGTAGTCTTTCGGAAAGGATTGCGAGGATAGAGAAGGCGCTGGGCATCGAGCCGCCGAAAGTGGCGATCCCCAAGGAACAGGTCCCCAAGAAACTCAAATCGCAGGCTGAGACGGCTCCTCTGCAAAGCGGGCCGAAAACGCCGGATGCCCTTAGTTTATAGTTTAGGTCGAGTTTTGTTAGAGTGCCTTATACTTCTTGACGATATCCGCGCGTCAGTTTGTCCTTTTCTTGAAGACTCTTACATAGTCGATGTAGTATTTCTGCGGGAAGATCGCATCGTCGATGCCTTTCTGCCCGCCCCAGGCGCCTCCGATGGCGGCGTTGAGGATTAGGTAGTGCGGTTTATCATAGGGCCAGACATCACTGCCGGTCCCTTCGTTTTTGAACGTGAAGTACTTCTCGTCGTCCAGGAAGAAATCCATCCTGTCCTCGGACCACTCAATCGCATAGACGTGGTATTGGTCATAAGGCTTCTCGGCCTTTATCCTGGCGCCCTTGGCTGTTCCCCTCACATGGTTGTATGCCTTGGTGTGTATGTTTGCATGGATGGTATCGGGGTCGAACCCGACATTCTCCATGATATCGATCTCGCCGCAGGCGGGCCAGCCGACGGTGCTCCGATTGACTCCGAGCATCCAGATTGCGGGCCACATCCCTCTGCCGGTTGGCAGTTTCGCCCGGACCTCGATTCGTCCGTACAGCCATTCGGCCTTGTGCCATGTATGCAGGCTGGCCGAGGTGTATTCGGCCTTGTCGTATTTCTCCTTGCGCGATTCGATCACCAACGTGCCGTTTTCGACGCGGGCATTTTCGGAGCGGGCCTTCGTGTAATACTGTTTTTCGCGGTTGCGAACGAGACCGACTTCGTAATCCCACTTGGTTTCGTCGGGCGTTCCTCTGTAGTTGAACTCATCGGCCCAGGCCAATTCCCACTCGGCGTCAAAGCTTGCCTTCGGCCGAGCCATCTGCTCAACGGAACATTCGATGCTTGACCTGAGCGAGGTATGATTCTCCGTGTCGCCGCCGTTCTGCAGGAAGAAGCGGCCCTCTTCGAGGCCTGCGTCTATATTCATTGTCGGCGTTCTGTCGGCGGTGAATGTCGCCTTGTTGAGGGCTATCCATTTACCGTCCTTAGTCTTGACCCAGCCGTTGCCGTATCGTGCCCGACGCACGTTCCGGGCGCTTTGCCCGTTGCGGCGGAAATCCTCTATGAATGAGTAGTATCCGCTGAGATAGTCGCCGCCGGTAATCGTCTGAAAGGTCGCCAGATGCTTGAACTTCTTTGCTTCGTTGAGGTGGAAGTATGCCGCATAGCTTGTTCGGTCGCCTTCGACGGTGGTTTTGACCATGCACCTGTATGTCTCGCCGAGATTCCACTGATAATCGAACATGCTCTTGCCGCCGGTGCCTTCATTGCCGAACCTGCTGATGCGCACGTCCTCTCCCTCATGCAGCACCTTCACTCGGCGGTCCTGAGGAACGGTATTTGGATTGTTCTGGCCGCCCGGGTCCCATACCGAGAAGATCACGACTTTCCTGTCCGGCGCCAATTCCTGTATGCCGAAATATCCGTGCTTGAACCCGCACACGCAGAAATAGCTGCCGGGGTAACTCTCTTCCACGGTTACCTCATTGTAATAGACTACTCCTTGCTCTGCCGGGTACCACAAATGCACGCTCCGCGCCGCCCGCGGCGACTTCTCTTCCGCACCGACCGCGCAGGCAGAGAACCATAAACAAGCCAATATCACAACCATAATCCACAGCGGGCCTGACGCGAGATTACCACGAGATGTTCTACTTTTCTTCATCCTGTTTCTTCCTTTCATAGGGGCCGATGTCAATGCCCGCTCCCTGGGGTCGTTTTATGCCGTCGATGTCGATTTCGGGCGCCAGTTCTTTGCTGCCGGCGTCTATGGCCGGGCTGCCTTCTTTGTGGCGCATATCATAGTTGTCCGGGTCGCGGAAGTAGCGGACCGGGTGACTGACTATGATATTGTGGTCGATTGTGTTGGCGACGCCGGGGGCGCCGATCTTCGAATCGACAAGATTGTTGCGTATCACGGTGTTTTCACTGATTGTCTTGCCGTGCGTGCTCCCGAGCGTAATCCCTGCGAAAAAATTCCCCCCATAAGGATTGTACGCCAGGTTGTTGACTATGACGCCGTTCCGGCAGCCGCCGATAGTGATGCCGTGATGATGCTGGACGAGGACGACGTTATTCTCGATTCGCCAGTTGATGGCCGGGATATCGAAGTTGCAGATTCCCTGCGGGCTGCCGATCAGCGGATTGCTCACTGCATTGTCCCGGGCGATCACCCAGTTGCCGCTAACGACGGCATTTAGAATCGGCGTAGTCTTGTCCCTTCCGCGGTGGAACTGAATGCCGTCGTCGTGGTTGTCGTTTACCCTGTAGAAGTATTTGATCCTGTTGTAGAGCAGGGACGCATTGTTGGCCGAGCAGACGATTCCATCACCGGCGATGTGCTCGATGGAATTACGCTCGACCGTAAACTTGTCGCCCACAATAAGGATACCGTGGTTGACATATCTTAGCGTGTTGTTTCGGATCTTGACCCTTTCTCCGATAACGGTAATACCGTAGCAGACCAGGCTGTTCCACTGCTCGGCCGACCATGAAGATGCATCCGCCGAAGAGAAAAGTGTGTTGTTCTCGATTACGAAATCGGCGCTCGGCCCACCCCAGTCCACAACGTAGATGAGGCGGTCGCGTTTATACTCAGGGGCGAAGCTGGGCGAGATTGTAAGGCCTCGAATGATCCACTTCCCGGCGGCCGAGAAAAATATGCGTCTTACCTTGGGCTTGTGTCCCTTTTCGGCCGCGATCGTAATGAAGTCGCTGTTATGAGCGCCCCGGCAGTAAATCTCGCCATGGTAGCCCGAACGAAGCAGTAGAGTATCGCCGGCTTTCACAGGCGCATTCGGGTTCTTGAGACGGCCTGCCTTGTCGCGCGTTTGTATGAGATTCTGCTTGAATACCTGCTGGACAGTTCTCCAGGGACGCTCTGCCGAGCCGTCGTTATCCATGCCGCCCTTTTCAGGATCGACGTAAAAAACCGTCCCGTGCAACACGCTCGCCGCCAAGCACTCGATAGCCAGTATCACTAAAAAGCTCGAAGCATACAATTTCATAATTACCCCCTTGGTCATGTTGGCTGTGGAATAGGCTACCAGCGATTCGATAGTTTCTTGAGCAACTCTACAGGCGTTGGCCCGTCATGCACAACGAGACGATAACGAAGCCTCAGCACTTTGCCCTTACTCACATGAATCGGCTCGACGGCGACTATGCAGGGATTGACCATCCAGACGTAGCGCGGATTGTGCCAGGTTGCCGGCGGATTATCGGGATGGTCTATCGTTCCGACGCCGATCGTCTTGCCGTTGTCGAGTTTTATTGTGTAATCATACCACCTTTTTGCGGGCCAGTTCAGTTCCGGGACTGAATAGTGCGGGTCGGGCAGGGTGACCTTGCCTTCGGCTGTGGCGTAATAGGAATCGCCGTCGTTTCTTGCGCGGACGCAAAATCCGCCGAAGGCGGTGCGGTTCAATGTTAAGTCAAGTTTCGGCGTAAGTCGGTAATCGAGATCAATTACATATACGCCGCCCGTCTCGCTAACCTTTGCCGAGGTCTGTTCGGTCATCATCACTCGCTCATTTGTCACCCAGTCGTTTTGAATGTCCAGTTCCGCCTGGCTGGAATCGGCCTTGACCAAATCGACCTTGCGATTCTTGATGACCCTGCCCTGGGTAGGCGCAAATTCGCCCCATCCCCAGTAATCGGCCCGGCTGATATTCCATCCGCGTGTCGGGCCGGTCGGGCCGAATGCGGAAAAGTCAGCCTTCTCACGGAAGTCCATCGTGTGCCAGGCAAGGAAGACGCCTCGATGGTGGTGATGGTCGCCCGGAGCCAGGTCGGTCAAGCGCTCTTGGGAAGGCGTATTGAGCGGGTGAAAGCAGCAGACACTGTTGGCCGCGAGGTTCGTCTTCTTGGGCTTTTTGGTCATGTATCGAAATACGGTCTTTCCGTTCGGGGCCTTGAGGACGACTCCGTGTTTGTCCGGCGCGAGGCTGTAAGAGGCGTTAGCCACGTCGGCTGCTCCCGAAGATCCACAGCCCGAAGCCAGGACGCAGAATGTTGCCGCTATTATCGCCATCGATATGTTTCGCATGATGATTTCCTTCCTTGATAGGCATTTTGGATACGTTTCTCCGGTCCGATGAAAGTTAGAGCCTTTTGACGCGGACGTTTCGATACGAGACGGGCCGACCGTGGTCCTGCAAGCCTATATGACCAACCCTGGCAAAGTCTTTCAAGGCGCGCCCGAACTTATTATCGGTATTGTCCGGATTTTTTTTCACCGTTGCCCATTCGTTCAAATCCATGTCGATAATCTGCTCGTCGTTGAGAACTACGTTGATGCGACTGCCTTTACAGGTCAGTATGCAGCGGTTCCATTCGCCCGGCTTTTTGATGGTGTTCTTTGCAGGTTCGAGGCAATCGTAAATGGCGCCGGCGGTGCCCTGTTTGCTGAGTTTGTTTCTTCCGTACGAATTGCAGACTTGAACTTCGATGCCGGTATAGACCGGATCCTTCAAATCCGACGTGCGAAAGAATATGCCGCTATTGGTGCCTTCGACGACCTTGAACTCCAGATCGAGGATGAAATCGCCATACTTATCCTTGGTCCAGAGATAGTCGAAGTTGTGCTCCTTGCCGTCCATATCGTCGCGTTTGACGGTTAGGATGCCGTCTTTGACTGTCCATGCGCTGTCGTCGCCCACGGTTACCCAGCCATCCAGATTCTGACCGTTGAACAGCGTATCGAAACCTCTTGAGCCTGTCGGCCCTGCGCAGCCTGAGACGGCAAGAAAGATGGTTATTGTCGTCAGGGTTATAAGAATTCTTCGCATATTGAGTTGCTCCTTTGAAACGCATGTTGGATTTATCTTCACCTGAGAAGCCCTAAGGTTTTAATTTGATATATATTGCTGGGGAATGCTGTGATGGATTTACTTTTGAAAATTGGTTCCGTGAAGTAGATGAAATCTATGTGGGGCCCGCCGGCCTTTGAACTGAGTGTGATCACGTTCTCTTCTGTTTTCATTGGCACGTCCACCACCTGGCCGTTCCATTTGTTCCAGTTCTTGGAACCCGGAAAGATCCTCTTCTGCGGCGCGGAACCATTCACAATAAGGTCCATGGGCTTGTCGGTGCCGGAACCGTTGGCCCAGACTATGACCATTTTGAAAGAACCGGTTTGGGGTGAATCCACCTGCCATGAGATGGAAGCGGCGCCCGCGCCCGGTTGGACATACCCCGTGCCTGAATAACCCCAGCTCTCCTGTTTTATTTCCGCCCCTTTGAAATCCGCTTTTTCGGCCTCCATAAACCCCTGGAGCGCTGGGATGGGAACATCAAGCCAGTTATCCACCGCAATCACGCGGGAGGTCCAGTCATAATGGACGGCCCACAAATCCGTGAACGACTCCGTCCATTTTAACAGCCCATGCCCGCCATGGGCCGCGGACCTCAGGCTCACCTTTCCATCGGCCAGACGGGCATCCCATACAAATTGCCACTTCTGGTCCAGGGACTCGGGCACAGCGGTTGTGTTGATGCAGCGGCGGGCGGCCTCAATGCGCTTTTTCAGGAATTGTACAGGGGTCCAATTGGCATTGCCTTTGAACAAATTCCGCCATCCGGCAAGACCTTCTGATTTGAGTATAGCCAGCATTTTTTCAGCGCCTGACAACTGGACCTTGATGGTTCCATACCGTGGATGGCCGCCTTCCGCTATGCCGGCATCTTTCAGTTCCTTGGGCCAGGCGGAAGGCTGGTCATATCGACAGGATTTATAACCCGTGGTCCAGGCTTCTGTCCCATCCGGAAGGTATTCCGAAGACCAGCCCACCGGTGTTATCGATGTCTCGGCAAACCATGAGTGTTTAGGCGCCCTGAATCCATTTGGGTGTTCCATAGAGCGCAGCCAGGCGATGGTCTCTTCAAACAGGGTGCGGTAACGTTCTTCGCCCGTCATTACATAAAACCACATCATCGTGGGCAGTGTGAAACGGTTGGCAGTGCGTGGTTCTATGTTTAGGCCTTCGTGATGTCTGGCAGGCACCGGCTCATTGAGGCGGTTATAGTTATCGGCCCAGCCCCGGGTTGCACCTTCACCCTGGTGGGTAAGGAAGAGCCATTGCCCGAGTTTGGAACTGTATTTCAGGTACTTGGTGTCCTTGGTAAGATGGTACATGGCCATGGTGGTCATAAAGCCATCATAGGTGGCATGGTCACTGTATGAACCACCATTGGGCACGCCCCTATCTCTATCATCGTCACCCCTTATATACGCATCGCCTATGGGACGGGTCTTGCCGTCCCAGTAATCCGGGGAACACCCCCAATCGTGATACTGGATTTTTTCGAGGAACAGGTTGCCCCACTTTTTGGCGATGTCTAAATACTTTTCCTCCCCTGTCAATTTGTAAGCATAAAGCATCAGGCAAAAGGCCGGATACTGATAGGCGTCCTCTATTCGGGCAACCCCGAGCGGATGCTTGTGCTTGCGAGCGACGGTCGCGTAGGCCTTGCCTCCTCTTTCCAAAATTGCGCCACCGGGAAAACTACCGTTCTCATGCTGGATCTGACAAAAGAAATCTGCGGTTTTCAATCCGGCCTGCAGATAGGCATCATCGCCAAATGTTTCATAAGCCCGGAGAAACCGTGCGGCAGCAGGAGGCAAATGCCCCTCCTCGAGATCAACCTTGACTGAGTCCTCTGTCCAATTGCGATTTTTCCGCGGATAGACTCCATACGCCCCGTATTTTTCAATCAGTTTATCCAAAGATTCCCGGACAGCCTTTTCACACTGTGCATACATCCCGTTGTCTATCTTCGGGAGAAGGCCGTCGAGCGCTTCCTGCCGGCTGAAACCGGCAGTGGACAGTACAAGCACAAAGGAAAAAATGGTGTATAAGCTCCAAGACCTTCCTTTTCTGGTTCTCAGTATATCAATTTTCAACATAAATCATCACCTACTGACAGACACTTTGATTGGCAGTTATTAACCCTTATATCTGGGATTTCCCATATGAAATGTATACCTCAGCTCGGCTACGCCTCTGGGCATCTTTTCTGATAGAATATCAGCCAGACGACTGTAAACCGACTGACGCAACAACGCAGTGATACTATGCTGTGTATTTCTTTCGGTTCGATTGTCTGTCAGTTCGTAAGTTGACATATCCGTCAATCCAAACACATTATCAATCTCTCTGTATGCTAACAAGCCTGCATCGCTGGTGGCTTTCACTCCATGAAATTCGAGCTTCAATACTGCCAAAATTCTGTTTCTTTGTCACGGTTTACCTGGGAAATTCGGGTTCACAATTCTTCGGCTGATTTCTGTTTATAGGCGTCTTATCCAGATATTGCGAAATTGGACCAGACTGGAGGCTCCGCCGTGCTTGCCTGTATTCTTGTTAATCCCGCCGTGATGCTGGAGGCCGATTGGGCCTTCGGCTTCAATGCCAGGTATTTGGGCGTTCTCGATTACTATTTTGCTATTGAGCATTATTGTGACGCGGTCGCCTACCAAGGTTACATCCATCGAGTTCCACTGGCCTACCGGGTTATCCGCCCGCACTTTGGGTACGGCAGCGGCGCGAATCTCGGCTGAGAGACTCTTATCGTTTCGGACGGACCACAGCTCGCCTGAGCCTATGGGCCAGCACCAGAGGTTTGCCTGGCCGCCCGTGTTGCCGCGAAGAAGGATGCCGGAATCGGCGTTAGGCGTCGGCGTATTGATTACGTTGCCGTCGGCATCGGTTTTGTAGGATCCGTCGGGCAGGATTGTGGGCATCGGGTACAGGCCGCTGGTTCGCTTAAACCGCCATTCGACGTGGAGGGCATAATCGCCGAACGATTCTTCGGTCCAGAGACTCTTGTTGCCTTTGGCTTCGGACATCGCGTCGTAGTCGATTATGCCGTCAACGACCTTCCAATGCCCGTTGTCGCCCTCCGGCACCTTCCAGTTGGTGAAATCCTTACCGTTAAACAGGATTCCATAACCCGGCCACGACCTCCATGTTGGGTACGTCTCTCGCGGGGGCAGTTTGTGGGCGCGGCGCGGCGTCGGCGGGACGCCGCGGTTGTAAAACACATAAAGCCCACCCTTGCCGGCGATGATCACATCGTTTCGGCCGTCTTTATCCATATCGGCGATATTGAGCTTCATCCCGACGCTCACCACATAGTTGGGCGGTGGATTGATTCCGCCCTCGTCCGGGTAATGCGGCAGATGGTTGAATGAGAGGACGTGCCGCTCAAAGTCGCCACCTTTTATATCGTACCAGAAGGCGTACAACGGCTCGAAGGCGCCGATGTCGTCGCCGTGATGGGCGAAAAGGCGCTTGCCGGTGACAAGATCGTCCCTGCCGTCACCGTTCAAATCGCCCATAGCCAACGTATGGAACTGGCTGAATTCGGTTTCGGCCCAGTGCGTCTCGAAGCTTCGTTTGCCGCTGGGTGAAACCTTCTGCTGAAGCCATGCCAAGCCATACGCATGGGCAGCGCCGATGATGATATCATTTAGACCATCCTCATCGACATCGCAGACAAAGATCGGGTGCGAACCGACGGCGCCGGTGCTTTTGGCCGGCTTAAATCGCCAGTCGGCGTGAAATGTCCAGGGCGTATCGGTTGCGCGCTTGGGCTGCTCATACCAGCCTACCGGCGTGACAATATCGACGCGTTTATCTCCGTTGACATCACCTAAACCGTTGCCGTGGATGTCGCCTTCAGTGCCTACAACATGCTCGACGAACCATGGCGCCTTGTCGATATGCTCGAGCCATGTCATCCCCTGGCCTTTGACAGGAGCCCAGTGATTGCACAGGATGTCCTCATCGCCGTCGCCGTCGATATCGCCGTGGATTACGCCTTCCATATTCAGGGCCGTATGAATCCTCGTGGCTTTCCAGACGACGCCTTTTTTTCCGGGGTTTTCATACCAGAATGCCCCCTTCATAAACATCCAGCCCGAGCTGACGATGTCCATTTTGCCGTCGAAGTTGACGTCCATTGCAAACTCGCTGTTGTCGTCCGTTTCCGGGCCGTTGGTCTCGGCGCCGTCGCGAAAATTCGCATGCTTCGTCCAGTTCGGCGCCTCGTACCAGTTTCGCCCGGCGGCAATATCGAGGTCGCCGTCGCCGTCAACGTCGAGAACCGATGCGCATTCACTGAACGGCCCGAACCAGTAAGTGTGGTTGGCCGGGTCGTGGACGGGGCCGTCGATCTTGACGGGGATAAGAATCGGCTCGCCGGCCTGCAAGGCAACGGAAGCCACAGCCAATAATCCAAATAGAAAGAATCTGCGGGTCTTCATAGTCAAACCTCCTTAATATTAATCACGACTTCTTATATCATTACTCACTGCAATTCCCGTATGCACAATGGCCTACAGAGCCAGGAATTGCTTGAGGTACTCGCGGCTTTGGGTCAGGGACTTCTTTCGCTTTTGAAGGGCCCCTTCATACGAGCGGTCTTCGACCTCTACGCAGGCCGGGCCGTTATATCCTATGTCTGTCAGGGCGGAGAAGAATTTGCCCCAGTCCACATCTCCGAGGCCCGGCAGCTTGGGACGATGAAACGAAAGCGGCGTTGCGAGAATACCGACATCATTGAGCTGCTCACGCAGCACCTTGGCGTCCTTGATATGCACGTGGAATATGCGGTCTTTGAACTCATAGATGGGTTTGATGTAG